>JBHIEE010000047.1:0-19528 GCA_046760445.1 Candidatus Aminicenantia bacterium | reverse complement strand
CCATAAAATGGAATCCTGTTTTAATAGAGCTTTTATAGTCTTACCATAAAGTCCGTCTTTTTCTCCATAATTGATGAAATTTTTCCCATCAAACCTGGAAAGTCCGCCTCCCCGAGTTCCTATCCACAAATAAGACCCGTCGGACAGGAGGGAATAAATATCATTATGGGGCAAGCCATCTTTTGTTGTGTAGCTAATAAATCTTTTTCCTACCTGTCCCGAGTACTCGGGATCGAATCTGGAAAGACCTCCTTCACTTGTGCCAAACCATAAATAGTCCTGAAATTTTACCGCACACCAGACAACACCTTTGCCCAATCCATCCCTGGAAGTATAATTTTCAAATGTTTTGCCATTAAACTTACTTATACCATTATCAGTTCCAACCCATAGAATCCCCTCATTCTCTAATATAGTTCTAACTACATTATTTGCTAAACCGTCTGCAACTGTATAAGTAATAAATTCAGCTCCATTATATTTGGCCAGACCTCCTGTTGTTCCGAACCAGATATATCCTTTACTATCTTGCAAACTGCACCAGACTTGAGCAGCTGGTAGGCCATCATCAATGGTGTAATTTTTTATGTGGAGTTTCTGAGCCAGAACACTACTAACTGAGATTAAAATTAAGAAGAAAAACCAGAATTTTTTCATTTTTCTTTTATATTATGGAATTATATTTGTTCTTATAAATAATATAATAATCAAAACACGCTTTTTCAATACCTCTCAAGTAATAAAAAACGTAAATAGACATAGAGATTATTACCAGGGGATTTCGATGTTGTTTTTTAAGAATTCCTATTGTCCTGGATAAGCTTGTCAATAATCCTCTTTTCTTAAGTCACTTGCCAGGTAGTAACAATCTTCGTGTCCTTTATTAGAAGAGTATTCACTAAGCCATCCAATAGGTCCCGCTCACTGGGATAATTTGCTTTTTTCTTTTATCTCGAATAGATTGTCGTCATCATCTTTGATAAATAAATAGAAAGAATTTCCTTTTGGCACTTTAATCGCTTTGATGTTCATTGCTTGGCATTTAGCTATTAGTGCCTCTCTGTCTTCTATTTCCAAGCCGATATGACGAAGAGGCAAATTATTTCTGAGTTCCTCTTCTCCTATAAAGACTTCTATTTTTAAATTGTCATGGGAATAAACAATAACTTGATATTCCTTGTTCAAATTGAATATTTGTTTTGCTAGGTTTTTGGGGACAGAAAATTTTCGGGTTTTTTCTAACCCCAAGACATCTTTATAAAATTTATCAGCCTTTATTTCTGAGCTGGAAACCAGCGCAATGTGATTTAAAATCATTTCCATCTCCTTGTATGAAAAATTTTATAGCAGAATATAGAGTAATAATCAATCAAAAAGCAACCAAATAAAATATGCTTAACTTCGTCTGGCAAAATTCCAAATTCCAAATTTCAAACAAATTCCCCTATACCAATGCTTCGCATGCTACAGGACAAGCAAATTCTAATGTCCAAATGCCCAAATCTTTTTTGAACTTTTAGATTTTGGTCATTAGATATTGTTTAGAGCTTGGGATTTGAGATTTTTTTTCATTGTGATTTGGGGTTTGATACTTGGGATTTCTGCTTCGGAATTTTGGAATTCTTAAGCAGGAAGATAAAGATATTAAAGAAAGAAATGTTTTACTTTGCTTTTCTAATTTCCACTGAGTCTCCGATGAAAGTGGAAAAATAATCGGTCACCCGACCTAAATTTACAGCGATTTCTAAGTTTTTGGTCGATGAAATAAGACATATAAATTCGCCTGACCTGCCCTCAGCATAAGTATTAACAAACCTGACTTCAAGTTTATTGGAACCTATTTTCAATTTTATTCTGTCTCCTAATCTAATATTTAGTTTTTTCAACAATTTTTGAGATATATTAGTGATTATATTTCCGTAACTGTCAATCAAAAGTATTTCTCCATAGATAGTTTCATTTTCAATTCTTGCTTTATTCACTTTAAATTTAACAGGGTCTTGAAGTTCCTTACCAAATTTTTCAATTGGAATTCTTTTGGAAAGATATGCTGCCACTGGAGCAAAAATGTCTCTTCCGTGAAAAGTAAAAGACAGGTCGCCTTTCATCATATATTTTTTATTGGTTAGATGAATAATTCTCTTTATCCCAAAACTTTCATAGATGAGAGTGAAAATTCCATTATCCGGTCCAATAAAATATTTATTATTTTCTGTTTCGATAAGAATTGCTCTTGATAGTCCTGATCCTGGATCGACATCAGCTACAAAAATTGTTCCCTCAGGGAATTCTTTTGAAGAAAAAAATAATTGAGCAGAAGCCTGTTTTATATCAAATGAATGGATATTATGAGAAATGTCCAGAATTTTAACCTGAGGGTTAATAGAGAGAATTATCCCTTTGGCTGCTCCTGAATAAAAATCTCTATCTCCCCAGTCTGTTAGCAGAGCAATAACAGCATTTGAAGGGATTGTTTCTTCTTTTGGTTGATGGGAACAGACAATAAATAGAAAGAAGAGAATTATTGATAATAGTATTTTTTTCTTCATTTTAGTCTTTCAAATATTTAAACAAATTTACCACAAAATTTCAATGACTATTTTTTCTTAAAAAAACTCTTGACAGAAGGCGAAAAAATTGTTAATTTAAATACGAACAATATACGAACAAAAAGAGGAAAAATGAGTAAAAAAAGGTCCAATCACTCCACAAGTTGTTATTTCTGTGAGAAATACAACTATTTTGTTACCCGTGAAATCTGTTTAAATCGATATAAAATGAAAAGAAAACTGTGTGATGAAAAATGTAAAATTTTAAAAGAGATTATTGAAAATAACAACGGGAAGAATTTTTCTTTTCAGAAGACTCTTTCCTAGGAGGAAGAAAAATGTTTAAAAGAGAGAATAGGAAAATGCTGACCAAGAAGCAGAGGATAGTTCTCAATACTTTAGAAGATATTTTAACTAATCAGGAATATTTTCCGAGTATCAGAGAATTGGGAAGACAATTAGGTCTATCTTCCCCAGCAACAGTTCATCAATATCTCTTAGTTTTAGAGAAAAAAGGATATCTCAAGCGAATAAAAAAAAGAGGATTCGAACTCCTTGAAACAGTTACTTCTTCAGAGGAAATAAAGAAAGTGCCTCTCGCTGGAGTAGTGCCTGCTGGGTCTCCAGATCTTATTTTCGAAGACTCTGCAGAAGAAATTGAAGTTCCTGGCTGGATGATTGGTCAGAAAAAGGAAGTTTTTGCTATCACAGTTAAAGGAGAAAGTATGATTGATGCTTATATTAATGATGAGGATAAGGTTATTATTGAAAAAGCAAATTCTGCTTCTTCTGGTGAAATGGTCGTCGCCCGTTTAGATGATGGTTCAGTCACTTTGAAAAGATTAAAGTTAAAGAAAGGCAAAATCTTTCTTTTCCCTGAAAATCCAGCGTTTGAACCAATTGAGGTAAAAGAACTAAAGATTATTGGTAAAGTAATTGGCGTTTTGAGGAAATACTAGTAGTTATTAACTTTTTTCGTTATTTATGCTCTATTAAATCCTGAGTAATTTTAACTTTTATTATTAAAGGTTTCACCATGGAAAGACGAAGGATCATTCATCTCGACATGGATGCTTTTTTTGTCAGTGTAGAAAGAGTTTTTAATCCATCACTTAGAAGCAAGCCAGTAATTGTTGGAGGAGATCCAAATAATCGGGGAGTAGTTTGCTCAGCTTCTTATGAAGCAAGGAGATTTGGTGTCAGAGCAGCCATGCCGTTGATTCAGGCCAAAGAACTGTGCCCTCAAGCGATATTCCTCCCTCCTCACTATGGAAGATATAGAGATTTCTCTCATAAGATATATCAGATATTACAAATTTATAGTCCGATAATAGAAAGAGCAAGCATAGATGAATTCTATTTAGATTTCACTGGATGCGAAAGAATTTATGGAGATATTTATCATCTGGCAGAGAAGTTGAAACAGATTATCCGCCAAAAAACAGATTTACCTTGTTCTATTGGAGTAGGGTCTAATAAATTGATAGCTAAAATTGCTTCCTCTCAGGCAAAACCAGAAGGTCTTCTTCTGGTTCCACAGGACCAGGAAGCCGCTTTTCTTCATGACCTTCCTCTTACTGCTCTGCCAGGTATAGGAAGGAATATAGAAAAGAAATTAAGAGAAATGGGAATTAGAAAAATAGGAGAGTTAGCTGAATTTCCTCTTCAGTTGTTGATTAATTCATTTGGCAAAGTCGGAGAAAACTTGTGGAATAAATCAAGAGGAATAGATTTCAGCCTGCTGCAAAATCGTGTCCAGCCGAAGACCCTCAGCCAGGAGATAACCCTCAACGAAGATTCAACTGAGCCTGATTTTCTTAAAAAAATTTTATCTCGCCTGGTCGAAGAATTAAGCGTGCGGTTGAGAGGTTACCGAATGAAGGCGAGAAGACTAACCATAAAAATTCGCTATTCCGATTTCAGGACTGTTACTTTTTCTGAAAGAGTGGAACCAACTAATATTGATAGTGAGATATATAAAATTATCAAACTTCTTTTTGAAAGAAGTTATCAGAGGAGAGTAAGAGTAAGGCTTCTTGGAATCATTTTTTCTCATTTAATCAGTCTCGAAGAGGAGGCTTTTCTCTTTGAAGATGAGGAGAGCAAGAAAAAATCTTCCCTTTACCATTCTATTGATACTATTAGAAAGAAATTTGGTCAGATAATTCATTTGGGAAGTTCAGTAATAATTAAGGTTGACAATTTTTAGGAAAAAAGGAAATGAATTATGAGTTTAATTCATATCCTTGAAGACAGAGTAAGATAAGAGGAATCTGGGATATAATTCCCCTTATTTTGACCTGTGCCACAACAGAGAAAACTAAATTAGTAGAGACTTCTTATGGCAGTATTCAATTTCATCATTTGAAACCTGCGCTATTCTGGGGATTTGTAAATGAAGATGGTATTCTCTGGGCAGAGCCTGAAAAAGCTCTCTTAGATTACTTATACATTTCCCGAAAAATCAAAGGAGGCTTTCCTTCTCTTGATGAAATTAACTGGGAAGAATCTTGACTGATTGACTCGGTTGCTCAAAATAAGATATAAAGATAAAAATGAATGAAATAATTCATTTGAACAATTTGCTGAAGGCTCTCGCAGAGTTAGAATCTTATGCTTTTAAAAATAACAGTATTACCGCCATTAAAAAATTACCTGCCCAGAAAGGTGAGTATGTTGATTATCCTCCAGATATTCATCCTCGTTTGTTAACTGCCCTGAAGAAAAAGGGATTGACTAAACTCTATTCTCATCAGTACTCAGCTGTTCAGGCATTAAAAGAAGGGAAAAATATTGTGGTGGTTACACCCACTGCTTCTGGGAAAACCCTTTGTTATAATTTGCCTGTTTTGGATTCAATCTTGAAAAATCCATCGAGCAGGGCAATTTATCTTTTCCCAACCAAAGCTCTTTCTCAGGATCAGAGGGCAGAGCTTGATGAGATAATTGAGCTTCTTGAAGAAGAGATAAGAATATTTACCTATGACGGGGATACTCCTCAGGATGCCCGAAAAGCGATTCGCGGTCAGGGCCATATAATCTTGACCAATCCTGATATGCTTCACACAGGAATTCTGCCGCATCATACCAAATGGATTAAGCTTTTTGAGAATTTAAAATTTGTTGTTTTAGACGAACTCCATAATTATCGAGGAGTTTTTGGCAGCCATCTGGCAAATGTCATTAGAAGGTTGAAAAGAATTACTCGCTTTTATGGTTCCAATCCTCAATTTATTCTTTGTTCAGCGACTATTTCCAATCCAAAAGAAATGGCCGAGACAATGATTGAACAGGAAGTGGAATTAATTGATAATAACGGAGCACCTTCTGGAGAGAAATATTTTATTTTTTATACTCCTCCCATTGTTAATCCTTATCTGGGAATAAGAAGGTCTTATATCAATGAATCCCGTCGGGTGGCGCTTACTTTTTTAAAAAATAATCTTCAAACCATTGTTTTTGCTCAAAGTAGATTATTGACTGAGGTGTTGGTTTCTTATTTAAAACAGGAAATAGAACAGGAAATTAAAAACAAGGGATTAATTAGAGGTTACCGTGGAGGATATTTACCTCTTAAAAGAAGAGAAATTGAAAAAGGATTAAGGAATAAAGAGATATTGGGCATTGTTTCGACCAATGCCCTGGAGTTAGGAATTGATATTGGGAGTTTGGATGTATGTGTCTTGGCGGGCTACCCGGGAACCATTGCCAGCACCTGGCAGAGGGCAGGAAGAGCAGGCCGAAGGACTGGCCGATCTGCGGCCATTCTGGTGGCTTCAAGCTCACCTCTGGATCAGTTTATTATTAATAATCCTGATTATTTCTTTGGCAAATCTCCAGAAATGGGTCTTATCAATCCAGATAATATTTCTATCCTGGTCAGTCATATTGAATGTGCATCTTTTGAGCTTCCTTTTCAGGAAGGAGAGAAGTTTGGAAAGGTTAACATTCAAGAGATATTAGAATTTTTAGAAGAGGAGAATTTAGTTCATCACTCAAAGGATAAATGGTTCTGGACTTCGGAAGCTTATCCCTCGGATGAGGTCAGTCTAAGGAGTATTAGTTCAGATAATTTTGTGGTCGTGGATGTCACTGACAAACCAAAAGCTATTGCTGAAGTGGATTTTTCTTCAGCTTTGACCACTCTTCACCCGAAGGCAATATATCTCTGTGAAGGAGAGCGGTATTATGTCGAAAAGTTTGATTATTTACAAAGGAAAGCTTATGTTAGAAGAACTGATGTTGATTATTTTACTCAAGCAATAGATTATACCAAAATCAATGTTTTGGACATTTTTGAAACAAAAAAATTAAAAAAATATCAAATTTCATATGGAGAGGTGCAGGTGACCACTCAGGTAGTGGGATTTAAAAAAATTAAATTTTATACAATGGAAAATGTGGGAGCAGGAGAATTAAGCTTACCTCCCAGAGAAATACATACCACAGCCTATTGGTTAACTGTTCCTCGAGAGATAATGGCTCAACTTCCGTTTACTTCTGAGCAAAAGATTAACGGATTATTTGGACTCTCCTATCTACTTCATTATATCGCACCTTTATTTTTAATGTCTGATTGGAATGACATTAAAGTTTCCATTGGAGATAATTCTACAGGAGAATCCATTCCTTTAATAAAGGCAATTCGATCTAACTCTCTTCAGATTAATCAAACAGTTATTCATCAGCCAGAGTTTGAACCTAATATTTTTATTTATGATAATTTTCCAGGAGGAATTGGGTTTAGTCAGGCTCTTTTTGAGTTGGGAGATAAACTAATTTTCCAGGCGATTAAAGTCATCCGGAAATGCTCGTGTAAAGAAGGTTGTCCATCCTGTGTGGGACCAGTGAAAGAAAGCGGTGAGAAAGCCAAAGAGGTTGCTCTTGAAATTCTTCAAAGGATTATCGAAGGGTGATTCCCTCCGAATTCATAAAATCAAATATCAAAGGTTAAAAATCTAGAAATTTTTATAAAGAGTTTATTTTAGCTAATTTTTTTTCTTCGCCTATTATAATCAGGATATCACTATCTTTAATAACAAAATCAGCTCTTGGGATAAGAATCGTGTTTTCAGGAATCAGCTCTTTTACGGCAATCACCTGAATGCCATACTTATTCCTCAAGTCAAGTTCTTTTAAAGTTTTGCCAATGAATTTTTCTGGGGGAGCGATTTCCTGAATACTGATTCCTGAAGTTAAAGGTAGGTATTCTAAAACATTAGGAGAACTTAATCGGTGAGCGACTTTTATCGCCATATCTTTCTCAGGATAAATTACTTCAGTGGCACCAATTGATTCTAATATTTTGGCATGATCAGTTAATGCTTTGGCAATAATTCTCTTTACTCTCAGTTCATAAAGGTAAAGAACAGTTAAAATGCTGGATTCCATTTGGGGTCCTAAACTGACAATAACCACATCCATATCCTGAATGCCAAGAGCTTTTAAATTTTCCTTGTCAGCTGAATCCATACTCACTGCATGAGTGACAAAAGATTTGACCTCTTCTATTTTTTCTTTCTCAATATCTATGGCTAAAACTTCATTTCCTTGCTCATATAAGGTTTTGGCTACATTGATTCCAAAACTTCCTAATCCAATCACCGCAAATTTTTGCATTTTCCCTCCTGATGCAAGAAGCGGAGAAAATCCTGCCTCTAGCTTCTTGCCTCTTGCTTCTATTTTAGCCTATCATTACTCTTTCTTCAAGATATTCGAATTTTCCTTTTGCCTTTTCTCTTCCTAAGGCAAATAATAAAGTGAGAGGTCCAATTCTTCCAATATACATTGTTAAAATAATAATTATTTTTCCTGTTGTGGTTAATTGAGGTGTTAAGCCTAAGGAAAGCCCGACTGTTCCAAAAGCAGAAAATACTTCAAACATAATTGTTTGAAAAGAAGCTGAAGATTCAGTCAAAAAGAGAGCGAAAGTGGAAAGAAAAATAACGACAAATGCCAGACTGATTACTGAAAAGGCTCTGATTATTGTCTCTAATGGAAGAGTGCGATAAAAAAGATTGACTGATTCTCGACCAATAATTCTTGATTTAAGAAAAGCAATTAACACTCCAATAGTGCTTGTTTTCACTCCTCCTCCAGTGGAGCCGGGAGAAGCACCAATAAACATTAGGACTATTAGAAATAATATAGTCGCGCTGCTTAATAGGGATAAATCGAGAGTATTAAATCCAGCTGTTCGGGGAGTGATTACCTGAAAAAAAGTGGTAAAGATTTTCCCTTTCCAGGAAAGAGATTTAATGGAGGACTGGTTTTCTAATACCCAAAAGATTACTCCTCCAAGAATGATCAAGCCCGAAGTCATAGCTAAAACTAATTTAGTATGAAGGGAGATTCTGATTTTTTTTCTATTTTTAAAATTAAAAAAATAATCTTTCCCTTCCTTTAAAACTAAGAAGCCAATCCCTCCCAGGATAATTAGAGGAAGCATTACTAAGTTAACTGTCCAGTCTTCTTGATATTGAGTGAGACTGGTAGTAAAAAGGGAAAATCCAGCATTACAGAAAGCTGAAACCGAATGAAACAGGGAATAATAAATTGCTTTTCCTGAAGGAAAATCTTTATTCCAGCGCAAAAAAAGTATGATGGCACCAATTAATTCAATGCCCATAGTAAAAAGAAAAATATCTCTTATTAATGATTTTATATTCTCTATTGGCGAATGAAGAAAATCTTTCTGCACTCTTAATCTATCTTTTATAGAAATTTTTTTGCCTCGAGCTAAAAGAAAAAGAGTAGAAAAGGTCATTATTCCCAGGCCACCTAACTGAAAAAGGATTAAAATTACTGCCTGACCAAAAGAAGAAAAATAGGTTGGGGTGTCAACCACAATAAGACCTGTAACACAGGTGGCTGAGGTAGCAGTGAATAAAGCATCGATAAAGGAAATGTGCCCTTCTCGGGTAGAAACTGGGAGCAGGAGAAACAAGGTGCCAATAAAAATAGTTATTAGAAAGGCGATGGCTAAGACTTGCGCAGGCTGAAATTTTATTTCTTTTTTAAGATTAGATTTCTCTATCATTAAAGCGTGCCAGTTCTTTTTAGCGGCCAGTACCTGAATACTGCTTTTCCAATAATATATTTTCGGGGAACTAACCAGCCGTTCCGGCTGTCATTGCTCGAGGTTCGGTGATCTCCCAGGACATAATAATAACCAGAAGGGATAAAGGTGGAGGGAGTTGTTTCTTGGGATTTGAAATCGCTCTTTAAATAAGGCTCGTTCAATTTTTGATTATTTACATAAATATCTCCTTTTTCAATGAATACTGTTTCTCCTGGAAGCCCAATTATTCTCTTAATAAAATATTTTTGAGGTTTAGAAGGATAACGAAAAATTACCACTTCTCCTCTCTTTATTTCTCTTAATTTATAAATAATTTTACTGACAATAATCCTTTCATTATCAAGGAGACCCGGTTCCATGCTTTCTCCTTCTACCCGATAGGCTTGGGCTATATTGGAAATTATCAGAAATGAAATTGTGAGAGCAATAGTAATATTAATGAGAAATACCTTTATTTCTTTTTTCCAATTAAATTTTTTTTCTGGAAGGTTCATTTTTTTAAGAGGATGAATTTTCTGTTCCAAGTTGATTTATTATAGAATATTTTTGATAAATTCTCAAATTTGAAAACCCCCAAAGTTAGTTTGTAATTATCCAACAATTGAATAGCCGCCGTCCACGACAATTGTCTGACCATGAATCATATTGGCTAAATCACTGCACAGAAAAAGAACAATATTGGCTATATCTTGGGGAGTAACTAATCTTCCAGCAGGTGTTCGTTCTAAACTAACTTTTATCATTTCTTCACGGTTAGGAAAATATTTCAGTGCTTCAGTTTCTACTACTCCTGCTGAAACAGCATTAACATTAATTCCTCGAGGAGCTAATTCTGAGGCCAAGTGCCTGATCATAGATTCCAAAGCAGCTTTGGAAGCGCCTATAGCAGCATAATTAGGGATGGCTCTTACTGCTCCTAAACTGGAAACAGCAATGATTTTTCCTCCTTCCTTGGGCATTAAAGGAACAGCTCCCTGGACTAAAGGAAGTAAAGCGCCGGCATTGATATTCATTGTCCAGTGCCAGTGTTTGAGAGTCAATTTTAGAGCTGGCTTAAGAACTCCTGAAGCAGCATTACTGACTAAAATGTCAAGTCGACCGAAAGTGTTTTTTATTTGGTCGAATATTTCTTCAACATCTTTTTCATTGGCCACATTGGCTTTAATAACCAGAGCTTTTCTTCCCATGTTCTGGATAGCTTGAGCTGTTTCTTCGGCTGGTTCTCTGTGACGGAGAAAATTAATAGCAATATCTGCGCCGGCCTGAGCTAATTTCAAGGCTATTGCTTGACCAATCCCTCTTGAACCACCGGTTATTAAAGCTACTTTCCCTTTTGAATTCATTTGATTTTACCTCTCATCATTTTTAAGATTTTTCAAGGATGAAAACCAAACACGTGTTAGGGTTTTCATATCCTGTTTTTGGGCTTCACCTCCAGATAAAAATTAAAAATCAAATATCAAAAGTTGGTACACCACGTGGGGTATACCGCTGTGGCAAAATGACCCTGAAAAGTCACTTCTTTCCAACAGGGCAGGCAAATTAAAATTCAAAAATAGGATTCAAGGAGCCAAGGGGTCGAGGGTTCAAGGGAAGGAATAATCACTTGAACCCTTGAATCCTCGAATCCTTGACCCCTTTTTATAAATTTTGATTTTTGGTCTGTCATTTTTATCTTTGATTTTTGCATTTTGATTTATTTAAAGCTTCCATAAAAAATACTCTCACCATCATTCTATATAATATCATTTAAGGTCATTTGAAAACCATCTTTTTGATGAATTACTAATTATATCTCAGATGAACCAAAAATAAAAATCTGGAAGAAATTTTAGGTGAAAAATTTCTCTCGGTAAAGTTAATTGACAAGTTTCTCTCTTTCCTCTAAAATTTTTAAAAGTGAGTACCTTAGGAAAAGAATTAAAAAGAGAAAGAGAATTTCGAGCTATTTCTTTGGAAGAAATAGCTCGAACAACTAAGATAAATTTGAAATTTTTGAAAGCAATTGAAGATGACCACTTTGAGATACTGCCCGGCGGCTTTTTTACCAAGAATTTTCTTCGAGCTTATGCTAATTATGTGGGGCTTGACGAAAATGAGGTGTTAAATAAATATCTTCAACAGGTTAAACCAAAAGAGGAATACTCAGTTAGTGGTTCTTATCAAATAATCAAGAGAGAATTATCAAAAAGTCAAAGGATTTTCTGGGCAAGAATTGGTGTGATTATACTTTCAATAGTATTGTTGTATTTATTTTTTAATCTTTTAATTATCCCTCATCTGTCAAAACCTACTACTCAACCCCCTTCCTATGTGAAAGTCACTTTACCACCTTCTCCGACACCTCCTCTTATTCCTCCTGAAAAAGAGAAATTAGTATTGGAAATGTCATTTATAGAAGATACCTGGATTCAGGTTTATTCTGACGGAGAGCTGAAATTGGATGGTATTATGAAAGAAGGACAAATGGAAAAAATTGAAGCTACTGAGGAGATAGTTATCAATACTGGTAATGCCGGCGGGATTTCTTTTAGGTTAAATGGGAAAGAAGGAAAATCTTTAGGCTCGTCAGGGAAAGTAATAAAAAATATCAAAATTAATCTCAATAATTTCGAACAATTTGTTGAAAATACCAACTCTGATTCAACTTAAAACAACTTTTTTGGGGGGGATCAAATTTGCATAAAGAAAATACCTATGTTATAATTCATCAAAAATGAAAAAATGTTTGTTCTGGCTTTTTTTAATATCTTTTATTTCAAATTTACTTTTCTCTGTTAATATATCTAATATAGACATCTTTTCTAAAGATGAGCATTTATATATTTCTTTTTCTATCGAGGAAGACTTTCCTCAGCAAGTAATAGAGTCAATTAATAGTGGCTTAGAAACAACTTTTACCTTTAAAATACGACTCATTAAAACAAAGAAACTATGGTTTGATAAGAAGATAGTTGATAAAGTTCTTATTTCCCATGTAACATATGATCCAATTACCAAACAATATAAACTCACTAAAAAAATAAATGGTTCTCAAATTGCTTCCTTAGAGACAGATAGTACGGAGGAAATGGACACATGGATAAGAGAATTTGAGGAAATTAAAATTTGTCCCTCTGAAATTCTTTCTCAGGGAACCAAATATCTGGTTGAAATAGAAGGAATTCTTTTTTCTCGATATTTGTTAAAGATTATTCCTAATAGATATAAAATTCATTCTAAAAAAAATTTTTCGTTATAAAATAAATTCAGTATGGCTGTACCTACAAAAAGAGTAAATAGAATAATAATAACTTCTATTATTCTTCTTGTCGTTTTATTTTTTGGTATAGAATTTGCGATAACTAAATCTCAGGAGTTTTCTCCGGCGTATATTTCAAGAGTTCTTCTCTGGATTTTATGGAATATTGTTTTCCTTCTTTTTCTCATTCTTCTTTTTGTTCTGGGGAGAAATTTAACTAAACTATATCTGGAGAGGAAAAAGAAAGTAATCGGTTCGCATTTTAAAACCAAGTTAGTCCTTTTCTTCATCGCTCTATCTCTAATTCCTACTCTTTTATTGTTCTTTTTTGCCAGTGATCTGATAAGTAGAAGTATTGAACACTGGTTTAAGACTCCGATAGACCAGATATTAACCGATACTCAACAGGTAACTGAGGGTTTCTACTCAGATAAAGAAGCAATGACTTATCATTATGCCAAACAATTAGGGATTGAAATAAGGAAAAGAAATTATATTTCCCCAGAAAATACTCAAGCTTTGTTGGATTTTTTAAGAGAAAAGATTAAAGAATATCGCCTAGATTTGATTAGCATTTATATTGGAGAAAAAGAACTTGTTACTTTTCTCAATCCAAATCTTCCTCTTCAGGATTATCGTGATTTACAAAAAAATATAGTTAAGAGAGCCCTTCTCGGGGAAAATTTCAAGAGAATTGAACCAATGGGTAAGGGAGAAATGATTAGACGGGGAATTTCTTTTCAAGCACCAGGAGTAGGAAAAATTTTAATCGTCACTGGTAAGTTTCTTCCGCAAAATTATTATGAAAGTATTAATAAAATTTCATCCTATATTCAAAAATATAAATCCCTGAAAGTTTTAAAAGATCCAATAAAAACCTCTTATTTACTGATCTTTTTATTTATCACCTTATTAATTATTTTCACAGCCAGCTGGATTGGATTTCATTTAGCCAAGGGTATTACTGTTCCTATAGAAAAATTGGCTCAAGCGACCAAGGAAGTATCAAGGGGAAATTTAGATGTCAGAATTGAAGATCCTGCTTCTGATGAATTGGGAATATTGATTGACTCCTTCAATCAAATGGTTTTCGACCTTAAACAAAGCCATCAGGATATTGCTCAAAAAACCGAAGAGTTAGGAAGAAGAAAAAGATACTTTGAAACAGTGCTGAATAATGTTTCAACAGGAGTAATTACTCTTGATGCCCGGGGAATCATTTCTACTATTAATCCGGCAGCAATAAATATGTTAGGATTGGGAGATAATAATCCAGTCGGTAAAAATTACAGAGTATTATTGAATACTTCTTCCTATCCTGAAATTTTAAGCACTCTTGATAAAGCGATGAAAAGTAAATTCAAGATTACTGAAAAAGAAATTAATTTAAAATTTAACGACAAAGCTATCACTCTGGCATTAACAGTTACTCCATTTCGAGATGCAAATAATAAGTTTTTAGGGATGATTGTTGCTTTGGATAATGTTACTCAGATAATAAAAGCCCAAAAAATCGCTGCTTGGAAGGAAGTAGCTCAGAGAGTTGCTCACGAAATAAAGAATCCTCTAACTCCTATTCAGCTTTCAGCAGAGAGAATTATCAAGCACTTAAATCGAAAAGGGATTGACAACCAAAAGATTATTGAAGAAGGAGCTAAAACAATAATTCAAGAATCAAGAACTATTAAAGGTTTAGTAGATGAATTCTCTAATTTTGCTCGGCTGCCGGCGATTAACCCTGAACCTTCTGATTTACATCAAATCATTGATCAAACAGTTTCTCTTTTCAGAGGAATATTTAAAAATATTGAATTTGAAGAGCTCTTTTCAACTGAAGTACCCTCACCAATTTATGTTGATTCAGAACAAATGAGAAGAGTTTTTGTCAATCTCTTTGACAATGCAATTGATGCGATGGACAAAAAAGGGAAAATTATGGTGGTTACCTCTTATGACCGAGAACTTAAATCAGTCAAAATCGAGATTTCAGATGCCGGACCTGGTATATCCAAGGAAGATAAGCAAAAACTATTCCTCCCTTATTTTTCAACTAAAAGAAGAGGAAGTGGACTTGGACTGACCATTGTCAGTCAGATAGTGAGTGAACATAATGGCTCAATTAAAGTTGAGGAAAATATTCCTCAGGGAGCGAAATTTATTATTCAGATTCCAGCATGAATAAAGATAAAATTTTAATAATTGACGACGAAATTGGAGTAAGAACTTCTCTTAGTGGTATTTTAGAAGACGAGGGTTATTATGTTAAGGCAGTAGAAAATGGAGAAGAGGGCCTTGATTTATTGAGAAGAGAAAATTATGATTTGGTTCTCCTTGATATCTGGCTTCCTGGACAGGATGGGATTGAGATTTTGAAAAAGATCAAGGAGAATGGCGAAAATATTGTGGTGGTAATGATTTCGGGCCATGGAACAATTGAGACTGCTGTCCGGTCGACAAAATTAGGAGCATATGATTTTTTAGAGAAACCTCTCTCCTTAGAAAAAGTTCACCTTACTGTCAAGAATGCTCTTAAACATAAAAAATTAGAAGAAGAAAATATTCAGCTTAAAGAAAAAATAAAGTCAAGATATGTTTTAATTGGGGAAAGTCCTCCTATTAAGAAATTAAGAGAAGAGATAAGAATAGCTGCTCCGACCAATGGTCGGGTGTTAATTTATGGAGAAAATGGAACAGGAAAAGAATTAGTTGCCCGGTTAATTCACGAGCAAAGTTTAAGAAAAGAAAAAAGATTTATGGAAATTAATTGTGCCGCGATTCCAGATGACTTGATTGAAAGCGAGCTGTTTGGTTATGTTAAAGGTGCTTTTACTAATGCTTTCAAAGATAAAAAAGGCAAATTGTTCTTAGCAGATGGTGGAACACTATTCCTTGATGAAATAGGAGATATGAGCTTAAGAATTCAAGCAAAGTTGTTAAGGGTGATTGAGGAACAAAAGTTTGAACCTCTGGGAAGCACAGAGTCAATTTCTATTGATGCTAGAATAATTGCTGCGACTAACAAGGATTTAAGGAAAGAAATCAATGCAGGCAGATTCAGGGAAGACCTTTTTTTCAGACTAAATGTCATTCCCTTTCGTATTCCTCCTCTTCGGGAAAGAAAAGAAGATATACCCTTATTAGTAAATTATTTTTTGAAATACTTTTCAGTTGAATATAGAAAGAAGCTTAAAGTAATAACTCCTAAGGCAATGGAGGTTTTGACTGATTACTACTGGCCTGGAAATGTTAGAGAATTGAAAAATATGATTGAGAGATTGATCATTATGGTTCAGGACGAGGAAATAAAAGTCTCTGATTTGCCGCTATCTATTATTTCTCCTCAACCTGAAGAAAGTTTCCGGGTAAAACAATATCGGAGCTTCCAAGAAGCAAAAGAGGCTTTTGAAAAGGAATTTATTCAAAGAAAACTATGGGAAAATAACTGGAATATAACTAAAACTGCTCATCAGCTTCAGATAGAAAGAAGCAATTTATATAAGAAAATTAAAGCTTTTGGAATTGAATTAAAAAGATAAAAGCCTCAGTTTAAACTGTTAATATCCTTCTAAATTTAAACCATTTCTCTTTAATAAAAAGGAAAGAAGACTCAGATGAGCAAGACGATATTACTCATTTAGTTTAATATTTTTTACTTGCTCTACTATACTGGTTGGTGTTATATGGAGAAAAATCAGTAAGACCTTATCGGATAATCTTTGTTATTTTTGTTGTTATTGGAACAGTTTTAAAGTTAAAAACAGTCTGGACAGTGGCAGATTTGATGAATGGATTAATGGCTCTCCCTAATTTAATTGGATTGGTTGGATTAAGCGGAATAATTGCCTCTGAAACGAATAAATATATTTACCACTCTAAAAGGTTTTAATTTAAAATATTTTATGTTATCTTTTACTCTCAATTAGTTTTTACTCTCAGAATTTTGCTTGATAAAGAATAAGAATGAAAGAGAAAGCCTTAGAAATAGCAATCAAATCAGTCCGGAAGTTTATTTATGCCAGTGCATATAGTCGGCTGTGGAATCTCGCTAAGAATTTCCATCCAGCAGATATTGCCACCCTCCTCTCTCACTTATTTCGCAAAGAAAGAAAAATCCTAATTGAAGTTCTTTATGAAAGAGATAAAGTTAAAACCGCCGAGGTATTAAGTGAATTAGAACCCGAAGATGCTGGTCAGCTGCTTAAAGAAATGGATGTAAAGGATGTGGCTGGTTTATTACAAGAAATTTCACCAGATGACGCGGCTCGGATAATTTCATTTCTACCAGAGGAAAGTCAGAATATAATTTTGGAATTAATGCGGGACAAGGAATCAGAAGACCTTCAAGAATTGCTTCATTATGAAGAAAAAACAGCTGGCCGAATTATGTCTACTGAATTCTATGCTCTTGAAAAAAATACCACCGTGGGTGATGCGATTACCGCGCTTCAATTAGCAGGAGATGTAGAATCTGCTTTTTATTTATATGTGGTCGATGAAGAGAATCATCTGGAAGGAGTGGTTTCTCTCAGGCAATTGCTGTTGGTTCCTCCTAATACTCCTTTAAAGAAAATCATGTCGACTGATGTAATTCGAGTTCAAACCGATACTGACCAGGAGGAAGTTGCCCGACAGGTGGCTGATTACAATTTAGTAGCCATTCCAGTAGTAGATAAAGAAAATGAGTTGGTTGGAGTGGTCACTGTGGATGATGTGATTGATGTTATCAATCAAGAAGCAACCGAGGATATTTATCGAATGGCTGGGATGGATGAGAGTGATCGAATCCAATACTCACCCTTTAAATCTATCAAAAAACGGCTTCCTTTTCTTTATTTGAGCTTACTGACAGCTTCTTTAGCTCCTTTTGTGGTTAATTTTTTTCGAGCAACTATTAAAGAGGCTGTTGTTTTAGCTGTTTTTATGCCTTTAGTGGCTGCTCTGGGAGGGATTGCTGGTAATCAGACCATTGCTCTTATGGTCAGAGAGATTACCCTGGGTCAAGTAAATTGGTATACTGCCCGAAAAGCTTTATTTAAAGAAATTGCGGTTGGTATTGGAAATGGTATTGCGATTGGAAGTGTGATAGGCTTTATTTCTTATCTTCTTGTGGGAAAACCTATTTTAGGCCTGATCCTGGGTGCAGCGATAATTATAAACCTGTTTCTCGCTGGTCTCCTCGGAACATTAATTCCTCTATTTTTAAAATTTATTCATTTAGATCCAGCTCTGGGATCGGTTAATCTTCTTACTATGTGTACCGACACCCTTGGGATTTTATCTTTTCTTGGATTAGGCACCCTGTTTCTTCATTATCTCAAATAAAAAGTGGGTATTTCTACTTCTGAGGCAATTATTTTAAAAAGCTTTAATGTTAATGACCAAGATAAAATTGTTACTTTTTTTACTAAAGATAAAGGAATAATTAAAGGAATTGCCAAAGGTGCGAGAAAATTTGGCAATAGATTTGGAAGCAGTCTGGAGCCTTTATCCTCAGTAAAAGTAATTTATTATGAAAAAGAAACTAAGGAATTAGTAACTATTCAGGGCTGTGATTTATTGGAATCTTACTTTGACATTCAGAAAGATTTAAAAGTTGCTTTCCATTTTTCTTATTTTAGTGAGTTAACTGAAGAGTTTCTTCCTTTAAAAGCAAAAGAGGACCTTTCTTTTCGACTTCTGGAGAGTGTTTTAAGAACAATTAAAGAGAGGAAAGATGTCTCTTTAGTCGCTCGATATTTTGAAATGTGGCTTTTAAAAATCTATGGAATATTACCCGATTTTTCTCAATGTCTCAAATGCAAGAAAAAGTGGCCTCAAATCGCCTGGCTTTCTCCTAAAAAGGACGGCATTTATTGTGATGAGTGTGCTCAAATAAAAAAGCATCAGTTAGCTTCATCAATGAGGTTGTTTTTAAACTGGGCGTTAAAAAATCCTCCTCAAAAAACAGAAAATATTAGCCTTTCAAAGGAACAGTTGAAATCTATTGCTCAAAATTTCCAGCAAATAATTATCTATCATCTGGAAAGAATCCCAAAAACACTCCAATATTTGGAAGAATTGAGAACTGAGAATTGAGAACTGAGTGGGCTACAAATCACATGCTAAATGTTACTACCATAACTCGTTCAATTTTTAATTCTAATATTACAAAAGTTTTGAGATTTGGAAATTGGGATTTGTTTGGGGTTTGGTAGTATTTGGATTTGGGATTTTATCTATATTTAATCCATTTTACTATTTCTTTGAGAGAAGGTCTTTTGCCATACATTAAGATTCCAACCCGGAAAATTTTGGCTGTTACCCAAATAATAAACATTATGGTGATTATTAAAAGTAATATTGAGGCTAAAATTTGATAAAGAGGAGGAGAGGTGATGTTGATTCGCATAAACATAACAGTTGGGGTGAAGAAAGGGACAAAAGAAAGTATAGTAGAAATCAAACCATTAGGATTTTGGGCAGTAAGGAAAGCAAGGATAAATGGAATAATTAAGATATAAGTGATAGGAGCAGCTAATTGCTGGGCTTCATGATCAGAATTAGTTACTGCTCCTACTGCAGCAAATAAAGTAGCAAACAAGAAAAATCCTAACAGAAAGAAAATAACAAAGAAAATAATAGTATTTACCCCAAAAGCTCCAATTTCAGCTTCAGGCA
>JBHIEE010000046.1:0-20297 GCA_046760445.1 Candidatus Aminicenantia bacterium | reverse complement strand
ACAGAAGGAAAAGAAAGGGTAATTTTAGACCCTGATACATCTACTTGTGCTGAATCTTACCAAACAGCCTGCCTGGCTGTAGGAGGTGTTTTAAAAACTATTGATGCCATAATGGAAGGCAAAATTAAAAATGCATTTGCCTTAATTCGACCACCCGGGCATCATGCTGAGCTAGACCGTGCAATGGGATTCTGTCTTTTTAATAATATTGCTGTTGGAGCTGAATATTTAATCAAAAAATACAAATTAAAAAGGATTCTTATTGTTGACTGGGATTTACACCACGGCAATGGAACTCAACATGCTTTTTATCATCGGTCGGATGTCCTCTATTTTTCTACCCATCAGTTTCCCCATTATCCAGGAACAGGTAGAGTAAACGAAGTTGGTGCTGGAGAAGGGGAGGGGTATACAGTCAATATTCCTCTCTCTCCTGGGAAAGAAGATATTGATCTTTTATATGTTTATCAAAATATTTTATTTCCTATAGCTGAACAATACAAGCCAGAATTCGTCCTCGTTTCAGCTGGATTTGATATTTGCGCAGGAGATCCTTTAGGTGGGATGAGAATAACTGACAAAGGGTTTGGAGCTTTGGCTTTAGAATTAAAAAAAATTGCTGATAAATTTTCTGGTGGTAAATTATTATTCGTCTTAGAAGGAGGATATGATTTAAACTGCTTAAGAGAAGGAGTGAAAGAAGTATTAAAAGTTCTATCAGGTCAGACTCAATCATATGTTTTTAAGGGAGAAATTTCTCCTTATTTAAAAAAAGAAATTGAGTCAGTAATTAATACTCAAAGAAAATATTGGCCAAATTTATAATTACTCTTAATTTTGGACTGAAAAATCTTGCCAACACAGTTCTTTTCAGTATAATGGGAGTGAACATAAACTCACAGGAATGAAACGAACAAAAATAGGCTTGGCTTTGGGAAGTGGCGCTGCCCGTGGGCTTTCACATATTGGAGTTTTGAAAATTCTGGAAAAATATCAGATACCTATAGACATAGTAACTGGTGCCAGTATGGGAGCTTTTATTGGAGGTGCTTATGCTTCTGGTATAAAAGTGAGTATTATGGAAGAAATTGCTTTAAATACCAACTGGAAGCTGATGGCGAAGATGTTTTCTCCCACTATTTCTTTTTCAGGCTTTGTGGATGGAAAAAGGATAAAAGAATTTTTAGAAACTGTAATTGGCAATAGAAATATTGAAGAATTAGATAAAAAATTTGCTTGTATTGCTACAGACATTCTCACCGGAGAAGAAATAGTTATTGATCATGGCTCGCTGGTAGAAGCTATTAGAGCCAGTATTTCCATTCCAGCGATTTTCACTCCTGTCTATCATAGAAATAGATTTTTAGTGGACGGAGGTATAGTGAATCCAGTCCCTGTTGATACAGCAAAAAAAATGGGAGCAGACATAGTCATTGCTGTCAATGTTATTCCTCCCACTCCTTCAATATTGAAAAAAGAAAAAATGAGAAAAGAAAAAATTATTAAGAGAAAAGAAGAAATAAATTCTCAGAAGGTTAATACTGCTGTAGCTGATTATATCAAGGATAAAATAGACAGTTTAGTAAGTTTTTCTAAAATTAGTGAAATTTTTAAAAAAGAAGAGAAAAAGAGATATTCTCCTCCAAATTTAATTAATATCCTTTTAAATACAATAAATATATTTGAAGAAGAAATAATTAAATTAAGATTAGAGAAAGATAAACCAGACTTTTTTATTGAACCAAACACATCAAATATAAATTCAAGGGAATTCTATAAAGCAAAAGAAGCCATCCGAGTCGGAGAAGAAGCGGCAAAAAAAGTTATTTTAGAAATTAAAAAATTCACAGAATGATGATTGAAATAAATGAATTTTTAGAATCTCTTCACAATGTACTATAAATAAAATCGTCGAAAAAGAAACTAACGAAATTTAAAATTGTTAAATCCTGAGATGCTAAGAAAATAGCTCTTCTCTCTATTAAGGAATTTTCTGACTTATTTCCTAAAAAGAACACCAGTCTGAACCATTGACAATTTTGGTTTTATTTAGTATAAATTCCTAGAAGGTAAGGAGGTGAGGGATGTTTAAAAAATTCATTATTATCAGTTTGCCTTTATTTTTGGTTTCATCCATCCTCCGAGCAGGAGGTTGGGACATTTATCTAATGGGAACTCGAGCCTTATCAATGGCTACTGCTTTCACGGGGGTGGCTGATGATCCAAGTGCTATTTTTTACAATCCAGCTGGATTAGTCTATCAAAATTATTCCTTAAGTTTTTCTGTTGAAGGAGTCTATTTGATGCCTGTCCATAGCTATACTCTTCCTACCGGAACTACAGTCTATAGCAAGTATCGAAACACTCTACCTCAGGTTTTCCTTTCTTATAAAAAAGACAAATGGAGTTTTGGATTCGGAGCTTATGTTTCTTATGGTGGAGGGGGAATTGATTGGTCTCGAGAAGAGTTAGATTTACCTTTAAAAGCCATTTTAGGGGTATATTCTTTTACTCCAACAGTAGCTTACCAGTTAAATGATAAACTCTCATTGGGATTTAATTTGAATATATACTATGGAAAAATGGAAGTAAATATAGAAACTCTTGATACAGGAAAAATGACCACAGATGAAACGGGCACCAGTTATTCTGCAGGATTTGGGATACTTTACAGACCAAATAAAAAAATAGGAATAGGTTTAACCATTCGAGGACCAGCTAAAATGAAACTAGCTGGATCCACGACTATGAATATAATGGAATTGCCTTTAAATTTTGATTCTGAATCAAAATTTAATCTTCCATTAAATATCGATGTTGGCCTTTCTTATCACCTCAGAGAGAACTTCTTGATTTCCGGAGATGTAGGGTATACTCGCTGGTCAACCTTACAGAAGTTAGAAGGAACCATAAAGAATGTACCTGTTGCTCCTGGAATAATAATGGATGTAGATAAAAGTGAAGAAATAAACTTTCAAGACATCTTTAAATTTAAAATTGGTGGAGAATATGTTTTCCCGCAGGGAGTAGCTTTAAGAGTTGGTTTTGCTTATGACAATTATGCTCGTCCTGATTCTACTCTCAGTGTAAGGGATATTGATGTAGACAAAATAGTTCTATTTGGTGGAATTGGTTATCGAATAGGGAAAGCTGAAATTAACTTTGCCGGGCTTTATGCTTTAGGAAAAGAAAGACAGATAACTGAAACCTCAATGGGATTTCCTTTAGTTCACAAATATAATCTTGATGCAACAGTAATTAGCTTAGGAGTAAGATATTCCTTTTAAGTTAAGTGTGACAAATTTTCTCTAATTTTCAAAAAAGCGTCAATTATATCATCTAAATCTTTTTCTTCTCCTAAAAGAACTCTTTGATTCAGCCAGATTGCCTCCTCGTAGCAAGCTTTCTCAACTGCAGGAAGAGAAAGATAGTTATATTCTTCTCGAAAAACTGGTTGTTTATAAAGAGGAAGGGAATAGCCTGAATAAGCAGGAATTCCTTCTGCATTAAGTACCTCAATTATTCTTTTTTTAGAAATTTGATTAAAATAATTTTTATCGTATCGGAAGATGTAAAGATGATTGGCATGAGAAGTTATCTCTTTTTCTCGTTTTAAAGGAGAAATCCCTTCTATCTCACTTATTCTCTGAGTCAAATAACGAGCATTTTTTTCCCTTTTCTGCTTTAAGGTTTCATATCTAGCCAGTTGAGCTAAAAGAACTGCTCCCTGGAATTCAGTCAATCTATAGTTACCACCAACTAAATAATGTTCATACCAAACCCCATCTTCCATTCGGCCGCAATTAGAGAAAGAGCGAGCCTTTTTAGCTAATTCTTGGTCATTAGTTAAAATAATTCCCCCTTCTCCAGAAGTTATGTTCTTTGATAATTGAAAGCTAAATATTCCTGCTTGACCTATTGTTCCGACTTTCTTTCCGTTCCATTCTGCTCCCCATGCTTGAGCAGCGTCTTCTAAAACAAAAAGATTATATTTGCTGGCTATTTCCAAGATAGCAGTCATATTGGCTGATTGTCCGGCTAAATGTACTGGAATAATTCCTTTTGTATTAGGAGAAATACTTTCTTTAATAGATTTTGGAGAAATATTATAAGTCTCTGGGTCAATGTCAACAAATTTTGGTTTACCTCCTGCTTCTATGACTGAAAAAGCAGTAGCAATAAAGGTATAAGCAGGGATAATTACCTCTTCGTCTGGTTTCAAGCCAAGAGCTTTAAGAGCAACAATTAACCCAGTTGAGCCAGAAGAGACAGCTATCCCGAATTTGGACTTATGATATTGACTGAATTGTTTTTCAAATTCTTTTACTTTTTCTCCGTGAAAACAGCCCCATCTCCCAGATTTAACCACTTCGATGAGTTGCTTTATTTCATTTTCGTCCCAGATTGGTCAGGAATGGTAAGGTTGCTTTCTTACCGGTAACCCTCCATGGATGGCTAATTTCATTTTGATTATTCAAAGATATCTTTTACCCATCTAATTTCAAAAATGATTTCTGCAGGACCTACTTGATAAATTTTTTCCTTTTTCCACTCAACAATTAACTCGCCACTGCTAGTCTTAACTTTTACCTTTCGATCAGTCAAGCCTTTTAAAATTGAAGCTACTGCTGAAGCGCATGCTCCACTTCCTGAGGATAAAGTTTCACCTACTCCTCTTTCCCAGAATAAGGCCTGAATTACATTCCTGTTAATTACCTTAACAAATTCAACATTAGTCCGGTGAGGGAAGAAAGGATGACTCTCTATTTCTCCTCCTAATTGATGCCATTCAATTCTTGAAGGAAAACTCGAGACAAAAACAACACAATGAGGATTACCAATGGAAAGAGCAGTTATCTGATATTTTTTTTGGCCAATAGTTAAGCAGTAATCAACAACTCTGTCATATTCTGAACCATCATCAAATGGAATTTCTCGGGAGGAAAGAACGGGAATTCCCATATCTATTCGAAGAGAAAAGCTCGTATCTTCTTTTTCCAGTAATTCACTTATTCTTATTCCTGCTGAAGTAGAAAATTTAATTTGATTCGATTCTACTAATCCCTGATAATATAAATAAGCAGCGGCACATCTTAAGCCATTGCCTGAAACTTCAGCTTCAGTGCCATCATGGTTAAAAATTCGGAAAGAAGCTTCGTTTCTTTCCTTATTAACCATGGAAGTGATAATTAATCCGTCAGCTCCAATTCCGTAATGGCGGTCACAAACAATTCTTGCGAAGGAATTTAAATCTTTTAATCGAGTAACTTCTTTTTGATCGATGACAAGAAAATCATTGCCTAAAACTTGTGCTTTTACTAATTTCATAATTTATCCCCACTCAAGGGGATTGTTTGAGTACTTATTAAATTTAGGGAATCCTTAATGTTCTAATAAACTCAAAATCCCCTCTTTTAATCAATAACATTAAAGTATCGCCTGATTTTGCTCTTTCCAGAATTCTTTCAAAATCTCTGAGAATATTCACTTCTCTTCTATTTACTTCTAAAATGACATCTCCTGGTTTAATCCCTTGTCGATCAGCTTCACTCCATCTTTTGACATCTGTAACCAATAATCCACCACTAAATCGATAGCCGTATCTCCGTGCCATCTGAGGAGTAAGGGGTACTAAACTTAATCCTAAATCTTTTTTAGCGATGGTGAGTTTTTCTTCTTCAGGACTTTCCAATTCATCTAACACTGCTGTCAGAATTTTCTCTTTCCCATCTCTGATAACTTTAATTTTCACTTTTTTATCTGGAGGAGTTTCAGCTACTTTAAATTTGAGATGATTGGCATCTTTAATTTTCTCACCATCAAATTCGATTATAACATCATATCTTTTTAAACCAGCTTTATCAGCGGGGGTATCAGGATCAACACTGTTAACTAAAGCTCCTTGTTTGGTTTCCAAATCAAGTGATTTTTTCACATCTTCAGTAATAGAAGTAATAGATACTCCTAAATGTCCTCTGATCACTCTTCCTTTTTCTTTTAATTCTTTAATGACTGTCTTAGCCAGATTAATGGGAATGGCAAAACCGATACCGACATTTCCACCACTTGGGCTGAGAATATTGCTGGTAATGCCGATTACTTCCCCTTTCATATTGACGAGAGGACCACCACTATTCCCCCTATTAATTGCCGCATCAGTTTGAATAAAGTCTTGATATTCTGGAACATTCTTGCCTATAAGCTGTCTTCCTTTAGCGCTCACTATCCCAGCAGTAACAGTATGAGACAGTCCAAAAGGATTACCAATAGCTAAGACCCACTCACCAATTTGAACTGAATTTGAATCTCCTAATTTTGTATAGGGTAAATGCTTTCCTTTAATTTTTAATAGAGCTAAGTCAGTCTTTGGGTCAGTGCCTACAATTTTAGCATTAAATTCTTTTTCATCTACAGTATAAATTTTTACCTGTCGAGCGTTTTGCACCAAATGGTTATTAGTTAAAATATATCCGTCTTGACTTATAATAAATCCAGAACCAACTCCTCGAGATTCGTACTCCCTTTCTCTTTCGCGTGGAAAGCCAAAGAATCTATCCCAAAAATCTCCAAAAGGCCATTCCTCGCCCCAGTCAGAAACTTTTCTTTTCTCAACAATAATACTATCAATCTTGACAACTACTGGACCGACCTTTTTTGCTACTTCCACAAAATTTAAAGTTGGATCAGTCGAAACACTCTGGGAAGAGGCGACTACAGAAGTGGGGTCAGTTTTAAAGTGATCTTTTTCATTTAAATTAGACTTAGGTAAATACACAAAAAACAAACCATAAAGAGCCGCTCCTAATAGGAAACTCAATACAGATATAATCACTGTCTTCCTCATTTTTTCCTCCTCTTTATATTCTTTGTTAAATTTAACATACCTAATCTAAAAAATCAATTTTTCATCTTAATTTAAGAAACTTATTTTTTAACCAGATAGTTGCAATTAACCCTGTAAGTTACAGAAGTAGCAGGATTAATAAAGATTTTATATGGAGTTTTCAAAGATAAAATTACTTTAATAAATTTCCATTCTTGAAAAGAGCTGATAATTATTATATAAAAGTATCTTATATATTTATTTAGAAAGGAGAAGAAAATGGAGAAAGAATTCAAAGAAATTTCAATCCCAACTTCGTTATACCAAAAAATAGAAGAAAAAATCAAAGGAACAGAATTTTCTTCAGTATCCAGTTATATCACTAAGGTTTTGAGAGAAACTTTATTTAAAGAAGAAAGTAAGGAACAGGTTTTCAGTAAGGAAGACGAAGAAAAAGTAAAAGAAAGATTAAAAGCTCTTGGTTATATTGACTGAATATGTAACAGCGATTCATTATTGATGGAAAATCCCAAATTCCAAACTACAAATTACAAACAAGTTCCAAATTGCAATGTTCAAAATTTATCCCGAATGCTCGGGATGGCTATTTGATATTTGGTCATTAGATATTATTTGGGATTTGGGAATTGGAATTTGGGATTTACTAAGGAAGGAGAAATAAATGATTCACCCTCATGGAGGAACACTCATTGATCGAGTTTTAACCGGAGATAAGAGAGAGGAAGCTCTGGAGGAAGTAAATAAGTTACCAAAGATTAAGGTCGATCGGGAATTAATTAGTGATATAGAAAACATTGCTAAAGGAGTTTTCAGTCCATTAGAAGGTTTTCTAAGGAAAAAAGACTATTTTAATGTAGTTCGTCATATGAGGTTAGCTAATGATTTACCCTGGACAATTCCTGTTGTGCTTGATGTAACTAAGGAAGAAGCTGATGAATTAAAAGAAGATTGTGAAATTGCTCTTATAAATGAGCTTGAAGAACTAGTGGCTATTTTCCATCTTGAAGAGAAATATAATTATGACCAGGAAGAATTGGCCAAAAATGTCTTTCAAACCACTGATCTCGCACATCCTGGGGTAGCTAAGGTAAAGAGGATGAAAGATGTTTTATTAGGTGGAAAAATTGATTTAATAAATGAATCCCCAACTCCATTTTATAAATATAATCTCAGGCCGTTAGAAACTCGAATTTTGTTTAAAGAAAAAGGTTGGAAAACAGTAGTTGGTTTTCAAACGAGAAATACTCCTCATATTGGTCATGAATATGTTCAAAAAACAGCTCTAACTTTCACTGACGGAATTTTTGTTAATCCAGTCATTGGAAAAAAGAAAAAAGGAGACTTTAAAGATGAGATAATTTTAAAGTCTTATGATGAGCTAATTAAACATTATTATTTAAAAGAAAGAGCAGTGATGGCTATTTTACAAACAGAGATGAGATATGCTGGACCAAGAGAAGCTATTTTTCACGCTATTATCAGAAAAAACTTTGGTTGCACTCATTTTATTGTGGGCAGAGATCATGCTGGAGTAGGGAAGTACTATCCACCTTATGCTGCCCAAGATATTTTTGAAGAATTTCCTGATTTAGGAATTGTTCCTTTATTTTTTAAGTCATTCTATTTTTGTAAAAAATGTAATTCAGTGGTCAATGAAAAAGTATGTCCGCATCAGCCTTCGGAACATATAAACTTTAGTGGAACCAGAATAAGAGAGATTTTAAAGCAAGGAAAAATCCCTCCTCCAGAGTTGATGCGCCCTGAAGTAGCAAAGATTATTATCAGCTATGAAAATCCATTTGTCGAATAAGAATCGAGACGATAGGCGATGGTCGATAGTCGATATAAAATAAGCAAAGATAGATTAGAAAGAAATGTTATTTATCAGAAAGCTCTAGAGATATATAATCAATTTTTAAGTGATTCTGAAATATTGAGCAAAGATTATCGGGGAAAAGAAATTGCCCGACAGTTAATTAGAAGTTTAGGATCGATTAGTGCTAATATAGAAGAAGGATATGGGAGAGGATCCACAAAGGAATATGCTCATTTTTTAAAAGTGTCAAGAGGCTCAGCTCGGGAAAGTAAAGGATGGTATATTAGAAGTAAGAATTTTCTACCCGAGGAATTAATTGAACAAAGAATTAAAACTTTAGATGAAATTATAAGTTTACTTGTCGGACTAATTAACAAGCTAGATAAAAATGAATAAACTTGCAACATTCACCGTTTATCGTCCAACGTCTATCGCCCATCGCCCATTCTTTGAAAGAGGTAAAAATGATTAAGAAAGTTTTAGTTATTGGGCTGGATTCAGCACCAGGGGAAATAGTTTTTGACCATAAGGATGAATTTCCCAATTTAAAAAAATTAATTACTAATGGGATTTCAGGGAAGTTAATCAGCTCTCATCCTCCGATTACTATTCCTGCCTGGATGGTAATGTCAACAAGTAAAAATTCAGGCAGTCTTGGATTGTATGGTTTCCGTCATCGAAAAGATTACTCTTACACAGATATCTGGATTGCTACTTCTCATTCAATTAAGAAAAAAACAATTTGGGATATTCTATCTGAATATGGTAAAGAAAGTTGTCTCATTAGTGTGCCTCCCAGTTATCCACCCAAACCAGTAAAAGGCAATCTAATCTCTTGTTTTATTACCCCTGGAGCAGAGAGAGATTACACATATCCAAAAGAATTAAAAGCTGAAATTGAAAGAAATTTTGATTCTTATAAATTTGATGTTGAATTTAGAACCGACCAGAAAGAAAAGTTGTTAGAGGAAATTTATCAAATGACTGAAAAAAGGTTTGAGGTAATAAAATATTTGATGAAGAATAAATCCTGGGATTTCCTGATGATGGTTGAAATCGGAGTGGACAGAGTGCAGCATGCTTTCTGGAAATTTATGGACAAAGAACACCATCTTTATCAACCAAATAATAAATATGAAGAAGTAATAATAAATTATTATCGCTATTTGGATGAAAAGATTGGTGAATTATTATCTCTAATTGATGACCAAACAGCAGTAGTGGTCGTTTCCGATCATGGAGCCAAAAGAATGAAAGGCGCTTTTTGTGTTAATCATTGGTTGATAAAAGAAGGCTATTTAAAATTAAAAAGAGAGCCTTCAGAAATTATAAGTCTTAATAAAGCAGAAATAGATTGGACTAAAACTAAAGCTTGGGGCTGGGGCGGTTATTATGCCCGTATTTTTCTTAATGTTGAAGGACGAGAAGCAAGTGGAATAATTAAACCAGAAGATTATGAAAAAGAAAGAGACGAGTTAACTGAAAAAATAAAAGATATTAAAGGGCCAAAAGGAGAAAATTGGTTGACTAATGTTTATCGACCTGCAGATCTTTATTCTGAATACATAGGAGATTATCCAGATTTAATGATCTATTTTGACGATTTATATTGGCGTTCTGCTGGAACATTAGGACATGAATCGCTTTATTTACCCGAGAATGATACTGGACCAGATGATGCTGTTCATTCACAGGAGGGAATTTATATTGTTTATTCCCCTGAAAGGATAAACAAAGGTAAAAAAGATGCTCATATTCTGGATATTGCTCCAACCATTCTGAATTTAATGAACATTCCAGTACCGAGAGAAATGGAAGGGGAAATAATAATTTAAAAGTTAAAAATTAAAAATTAAAAGTTAAAAGTGGAAAGACCATATGATGGTTTTCAAAGTCGAAAACGTTCGAATTATGAGAGAGGTATTCAATGTCTAAATCTGAAAACTCAAAATTCAACACTCAAAACTCAACACTCAAAATTAATAGGGGTTTTACGCTTTGGTTTACAGGGCTACCATGTTCTGGTAAATCAGCGGTGGCTGATTTAGTAGCAGAAAAACTGAGGAGAAGGGGTTTGAAGGTGGAAAGACTTGATGGAGATATTGTGCGGCAAATTTTAACTCGAGACTTAGGTTTTTCCAAAGAAGATCGAAATGAGAATATTAGAAGAGTAACTTTTGTCGCTAAACTTTTAACCAGAAATGGGGTAGCGGTGTTGACTTCTTTTATTTCTCCCTATCGGGAAATAAGAAATTATGCTCGCCAAGAAATTGGTAATTTTATTGAAGTTTATGTGAAATGTCCCCTTGATGTTTGCATGCAGAGAGATGTGAAAGGAATGTATAAAAAAGCAATGGCCGGAGAAATAAAAGATTTTACTGGAATTTCTGATCCATACGAAGAACCGGAAAATCCGGAGATTACTTTAGAAACGGATAAAGAAACTCTGGAGGAAAGTGCAGCCAAAGTTTTAGAGAAACTAGTGGAATTAAACTATTTATAAAATTTTATTTGAGGGTTAATTTGTCTAAATATTTAATCACAGGTGGAGCAGGCTTTATTGGTTCCAACATTGCTATAAAATTAGTTAAAGAAGGAAAAAAAGTTAGAATACTCGATAATTTTTTTACAGGAAGAAAAGAGAATATTGCCCCTATTATTCAAAAAATTGAATTAATAGAAGGTGATATAAAAGATTTTCAAACTTGTTTAAAAGCAGTAGATGGAGTAAAGTATGTTCTTCATCAGGCAGCATTGCCATCTGTCCCTCGTTCGATTCGTGATCCAATCACCACTAATGAGACCAATGTCACTGGAACTTTAAATATTTTGATCGCTGCCCGAGATAAGAAAGTGAGAAGAATAATATACGCCTCTTCCTCTTCTGTTTATGGGGCAAATCCTGATTTACCCAAGCAGGAAGAAATGAAAAGCTTTCCTCTTTCCCCTTATGCTGTCAGTAAATTGGTTGGTGAACATTATTGTCAGGTTTTTCATCAAATCTATGGATTAGAGACAGTCATTTTAAGGTACTTTAATGTTTTTGGGCCAAATCAGGATCCCGCCTCTCAGTATGCAGCCGTTATTCCCAAATTTATTAAAACTATGTTAGAAAAAAATCAACCAACCATCTACGGTGATGGAAAGCAATCAAGAGATTTCACTTATATTGATAATGTTATTCAGGCCAATCTTTTAGCTGTTTATGCTAAAAATGCTTGCGGAAAAGTGTTTAATATTGCTAGTCAAAAAAGGGTAACAATAAATGATTTGGTCCGGATATTAAATAAAATTTTAAAAACAAATATTGAGCCGATATATACTGAACCGAGACCAGGAGATGTAAGACATTCTTTGGCTGACATTTCCAGAGCAAAAAAAATTCTTGGTTATCATCCAACAGTAGGATTTGAAGAGGGGCTTGAAAAAACCGTCTCTTGGTTTAGAGAAAAACTTAAATAGGAGAAGTAACAAGTGAATTTAAGAGATAAGATTAAAAGTAGAAAGGCAAAAATAGGAATTATTGGATTGGGTTATGTTGGTTTACCCTTGGGCAGGGAATTTATAAAAAACAAATTCCAGGTGACTGGCTTTGATATCGACAGGAAGAAAATTAATTTATTAAATGAAGGAAAAAGTTATATTAAACATATCTCTTCAACTGAAATCAGGGAATTTATAAATTCTAAAAGATTTATAGCCACCGATGATTTTTTATACTTAAAAGAAATAGAGGTAATAATTATCTGTGTGCCAACACCTCTCGATGAGCATCGTAATCCTGATTTATCCTATGTTATCGATACTACTCAAACAATTGCCCAATATCTTCAGCCAAGGCAGTTAATTGTTTTAGAAAGCACTACTTATCCTGGAACAACTGAAGAAAAGTTGCTACCTATTTTAGAGTCTTCAGGAATGAAAGTTGGTAAGGGTTTCTATTTAGCTTATTCACCAGAAAGAGAGAATCCAGGAGATAAAAGATTTCCTACTTCTAAAATTCCAAAAGTTGTGAGTGGCATAACCCCTGAATGTTTAAAAGTTGCCAAGTTGCTTTATGACCAAATTGTTGTTCAGACAATTCCGGTTTCCTCGCCAAGAGTAGCTGAAGCAACCAAACTTTTAGAAAATATATTTCGGGCAGTAAATATTGCCATGGCAAATGAAATGAAGATGCTGTTTGACCGAATGGGAATAGATATCTGGGAGGTAATTGAAGCTGCTAAATCAAAGCCCTTTGGCTTTATGCCTTTTTATCCTGGACCTGGGCTAGGGGGGCACTGTATCCCGATTGACCCTTTTTATCTCAGCTGGAAAGCAAAAGAATTCGATCATCAGACCAAATTTATTGAGCTTGCTGGAGAAATAAATACTTTTATGCCTTATTATGTTATCTCAAAAACAATTGATGCCTTGAATCAAAAAGGCAAAAGCATTAAAGGAGCTAATATTCTCGTTTTAGGTATCAGTTATAAAAAAGATATTGATGATCAGCGTGAATCTCCCTCTTTGAAAATTATTGATTTATTAATCAAAAATGGAGCAAAAGTTTCTTACCACGATCCATATGTTCCTGAATCCCATGGCCACAGGAAATACCCTCATCTGAAATTAAAATCTGTGGAATTAAATAGAGAAACATTAAAAAAAGCTGACTGTGTGATTATTGCTACGGATCATTCAGTTTTTGACTACCAATGGCTTGTGAAAAACAGTTCATTAATTATTGATACCCGAAATGCGATAAAAGAGAAAAGAAAAAATGTGATAAAAGCCTAAAGGAGAATTAGGATGAAAATATCAATTTTTGGTACAGGATATGTGGGATTGGTTACTGGAGCATGCTTTACTGAGATGGGAAATGATGTCTGGTGTGTGGATATTGACCAAGAAAAAATAGACAATTTAAATCATGGTGTAATTCCTATTTATGAGCCAGGACTTGATACTTTAATCAATCGTAATTTCAGGGATGGGCGATTAAAATTTACTACCAATTCGAAAGAAGCGATTGAAAATACTTCAATTATTTTTATTGCTGTGGGAACTCCTTCCAATGACGATGGTTCAGTTGATTTGAAATATGTTCTAAAAGTAGCACAGGATGTAGCTCGAGAGATGAAAGAATATAAAATTATTGCTATCAAGTCGACTGTTCCTGTTGGTACTGCAGAAAAAATAAAAAATTTTATTGAAAAAGAACTAAAAAAAAGAAATGTTTCTCTTGATTTTGATGTGGTCTCTAACCCAGAATTTCTAAAAGAAGGGGATGCGATTAATGATTGTATGAAACCAGACAGAATTATTATTGGATGCGACAGTCAAAAAGCAGAGCATATAATTAGTGAGCTTTACTATCCTTTTAGTCGTTCTCGAGAAAAAATAATTTTTATGGACAATCGTTCAGCGGAAATGACCAAATATGCTGCTAATGCAATGTTAGCTACTCGAATCTCTTTTATGAATGAACTGGCCAATCTTTGTGAGAAATTAGGAGCTAATGTTGAGAAAGTAAGAATTGGAATAGGCTCTGACCACCGAATCGGGAATAAATTTATTTATCCAGGAGTTGGATTTGGGGGAAGTTGTTTTCCCAAAGACCTAAGAGCTTTAATCAAAACAGGCAATGAGAATAATTATCCATTGAGGATTATAGAAGCAGTTGATCAAGTTAATGAACAACAAAAGAAAATTTTAGTTACTAAAATGGAAAGATTTTATCATAGTAAATTGGAAAGATTAACGGTCACTGTCTGGGGACTTTCTTTCAAGCCAGAGACAGATGATATTCGTGAAGCTCCTTCTTTGACCACTATCAAGGAACTTTTAAAGAAGAAAGTAAAAGAGATAAGAGTTTATGATCCCATTGCTTCAGAAAATGTCAAGGAATATTTCTCTACAGAAAATAGAATTAAATATTTTAAGGACCATTACCAAGCCCTTGATAAAGCTGACTGTCTGGTGATTCTTACTGAATGGAAATTATTCAGGAAACCAGATTTTGAATTAATGGGAAAATTATTAAAAGATAAAGTTATTTTTGATGGACGGAATTTATACGATCCAGAAGAAATAAAGGAATTAGGATTCAAATATTTTAGTATTGGAAGAACTTCTCTTTAAAAATTTCAGATTTTCTTTTCCGCTCTTTGCTTTTTAGAATAACATTCCCAGTCTATCCCGAATTTAAATCTTTTTTTAGCTTTATTTACCATCTCTTGATATTTATCTGATTCAAAATAGATTCTTAATTCATCTTTTATGGGATAAATCTGTTCTTCAGCCTGCCACTTGTAAGGTATTTTTTTCTTTTTAATAAATAAACATTCCAGTTGGACTATCCAAGATAACTGGGCAAAAGGAATTTCTGGAAATGATTCTTTAATGGCCAGAACTTCGGCTTGTTTATAAGGATTAAAAAAGAAAAAATAATCAAGATACATCAAAGCATTATGAAAATACCAGGGATAAATCAAGATGCCGTCTTTTTTTATTAATCGAGCTAAATAAATAAACACATCGAGCACTTTTTTACTCAATCCTAAACCAGGATAAATCTGACCAGGAAGTTTTGGTTTCTGAGGACTAAAGTCAATTAAAGGATTTTGGAGAGCTAGCCATTCAATAATTAAAAAATTATATTTTGAATAAGGATAGATGAAATTAAATTCTTTTTTAGGCTGCATCCAACCCTCTCTAATTTTTAAATCAACGACTAAATGTTTTGGATCTTTTTGCTGAAAGTAGACCTGAAAACGCTGGATAGGATAATTGGATGAATCCAGTTCATAGATTAAAGGAGTTAAACCTTTTTTTTCTCCTTCTTTAATAAAATTTCTTTTTTTAAAGACAGCAATTACTTTATTGAGAGAGTATCGTCCAAGAAAAAGCGAGGGACCTACTTTTTGTATTAACTGGGAAATAATTTCTTCCTCAGAGATAGAGGGAGGAGTTTCTTCAAAACAAGATTCAGAAAGATTCTGTTTTTTTATCATTTAGTTATTTTGTTAAATAAAATTCTAAATAATTTTGAATTCAAAAGCAATAGTAACCTCAGTTTCTTTTTAATCACTATTTTAAATATTTCTTCAGTTCATTGGAGTGGGTTTCAATTTCTTTTATTAACCCATCAATCTCGTTAGGATTAAAAGAGGTAGGAAAAGAAGAGATAAGTTTTTGAATTCGTCTAATTCTTCTCAAAGAACTTTTTAATCTTTTCCAGGAAATTTCTCCCCGATTAATTATTTCTTTAAATTTCTTGAACCATGCTTCGGTTTCTTTTCCAGGAGCACAGATTAAAAGCATGTCTGCTCCAGATTCGAAAGCTCTGAGTGGTGCTTCTTTGAAATTTTTCAGTGCTCCCATTGTTAAGTCATCAGTAATGACAATACTTGAATAATTAAGTTTATATTTCAATAAATCTTTTATTATTGTTTTAGAAAGAGAAGCAGGTAAAATCTCCTGATTCAAGCAAGAATAATGAGCATGATTAACCATAATAAAAGGAGAAAAGGGGTTCAGTTTTTTAAAAGGAACAAGATCTGTCTCTTTTAAAGTATGCCAGGAGGTATTGATTGAGGAAAGAACCTGGTGAGTATCTTCTTTGGCTCTTCCTAATCCAGGAAAATGTTTTAGCGTGGAAAGAATTTGATATTTAGCTACTTCTTTAAGATAGATTTTTGCCATTGAAGTGACATAATCTGGATTTTGCCCCAGAGTCCTTCCTTCTAATCCATTAGTTTGAGAAAAATCTAAATCAACCACAGGTGAAAAGTTAGTATTAAAACCTAAGAGTTTTAGAGCTCGAGCAGTTAATTTAGCATGCCTTTTGATTAAATCCTTATTTTTAGCTTTTCCTAAGTCAGTCCAGGAAGGGAAAGGATAAAGGATATGTTTCAATCGATCGACTTTTCCTCCTTCAAGATCAACTGATAGAAAGACAGGATAGTTTAAATACTCTCTAATTTTGGTTAATAAATTAAAAGTTTGACTTGGGGTTTTGAGATTTTCAGAAAAAAGCACTATTCCACCTGGATTAATTCTGCTCAAGAAAGAAAGAAGGGTGTTATTCGGCTCACTCTCTTCAATCTTGATGAAAAAAAATTGGCCTATTCTCATCTGTCCTAAAATATATGTAAATATTGTCACTTGGTCAAGAGCTGTTATATATTTTCTAAAGATAAGGAGTAAATTGATTTATTTCTTTTCCTTTGTTATAATGTCATTGTTTTTGACCGGAGGTTGGAATGAAGAAAAGGATACATCCTGAATACTATGAATGCACAGTCTATTGCGCTTGTGGCAATACTTTTAAGACAAGATCAACCAAAAAAGAAATTAGAATTGAAATTTGTTCTCAGTGTCATCCTTTTTTTACTGGAAAGCAAAAATTTGTTGATAGTGCAGGAAGGGTAGAGAAATTCAGAAGAAAATATGGAGAGTCATTTGATTCCAAGAAATCATAAATAAAAATTGAGAAAATATGTTTCAGAAATTAGATTCAATAGAAGAGAAGTATCATCAACTAACCCAATTATTGGCTGATCCCGCCATAGCTTCTGACCTTTCAAAATATAAGAAATTAGCTAAAGAACACTCAGAATTAAAGGTGATCGTAGATAAATACAAAGAATGTAAAGAAGTTGAAAAAAGAATCAAGGAAGCAAAAGAAATTCTTTCAGATTCCCAATCAGACTCTGATTTGAAAGAATTAGCTCAAGAAGAATTAAAACAATTAAACAACCAAAAAGAAAAAATAACAGAGGAATTAAAAATTCTCCTTCTCCCCAAAGATCCTAATGATGAAAAAAATGTGTTTTTAGAAATAAGAGCTGGAACAGGAGGGGATGAAGCTACTCTTTTTGCCCAGGATTTATTTCGAATGTATTCTCGCTATGCCGAAACTCGAGGCTGGAAATTAGAAGTTATGAGCACCAGCCTTTCTCCTGTTGGAGGATTTAAAGAGATAATTGCCAGTATTGAAGGTGATAAAGTTTACAGTCGACTCAAATATGAAAGTGGTGTTCATAGAGTGCAGAGAGTACCTCGGACAGAAGCAAGCGGAAGAATTCACACCTCAACTGTCACGGTGGCTGTTTTACCTGAAGCAGATGAGGTTGAAGTAGAAATTGATCCGAAAGATTTAAAAATAGAAGCTTTTGGTGCTTCTGGTCCAGGAGGACAGCATGTTAATAGGACCTATTCAGCGATTAGAATTACTCATCTGCCCGCAGGAATAATTGTTTCCTGCCAGGATGAAAAGTCCCAACATCGAAACAAAGAAAAAGCACTCCGAATTCTTCGCTCTCGTCTTTTGGATAAGATTAGACAAGAACAGGAAAAAGCGATTGCTGAATCCAGAAAGAATCAAGTTGGTTCAGGTGAGAGGAGTGAGAAGATCAGAACCTATAATTTTCCCCAGGGAAGAGTAACTGACCATCGAATAAATTTAACATTGCATAAATTAGAGAGTCTTTTAGATGGCGAATTAGATGAATTAATTGATAGTTTAATCACTAATTTTGAGGCTAAGAAGCTTGAGGCTGAAATAACTCCTGTTCCAGTTTGAAGTGAATTCTATTCAGGAATTATTAGTTAAAGGGAAAAAATTATTAGAAGAAAATAATCTTCCTGAAATTGAAGCTCGCCTAATTTTGGAAAAAATTCTTTCCCTTCCCCAGGAAAAAATATTCACTCAGGTAGAAAAATCAGTTTCGCCTAAGCATGAAAAAGAATATTTTAGATTAATTTCTGATCGAATAAAAGGTGTTCCCCTTCAATATTTATTAGGCTTTCAGTGGTTCTGGTCATTAAAATTTAAGGTGAATCTGAATGTCTCAATTCCCCGGCCTGAAACAGAATTAGCTGTTGAGAAAACACTTGAAATTTGTTCTCAAGAAGAAAAAATAATAATAGTTGATCTTGGGACAGGATGTGGGAATATTGCCCTCTCTTTAGCTAAAGCTCTACCTCAATCTCAAGTTATTGCCATTGACATTTCTAAAGAAGCTTTAAAAATAGCTAAAATCAATGCAAAAAACCATAAATTGAGAAATGTAAAATTTTTTAGAGGAGATCTTTTTTCTCCCCTTGAAAAATTAAATCTAATTCAAAAAATAAATGTAATTGTTTCTAATCCTCCTTATGTTTCAGAAAGAGAATGGCAAAAATTACCTGCTGAAATTCAGGAATATGAACCAAAGCAGGCTTTAGTTTCAGGAGAAAGCGGTTTAGAAATTATAAAAAGAATAATTGAAGAATCTCCAAAATATCTTAAAGCAAAGGGTTTTTTAATTCTGGAGATTGGAGATAAACAAAAAAATAGAGTAAAAAATTTATTTAACACTCAGTGGCAAGATATTGAGATTTTTTCTGATTTAAATGATTTGCCTCGTGTAGTTAAAGCCCAGATAATTAAACCAAATAACTTAGAATAAAGTCGTTTATTTACATTACTGACATAGTTTTCTTTTTAGCCAGAGATTAATTTACTAATTGGAAATTGATTTTGAGTTAAGTAAAGACTATTATATAAGCTAAAAACAGAAATTAACAATGATTGGCAGCATTTTAATTAAACTAAAACCGCAGGGGGAAATTAAAATTATTGGTAAAGGAGGAGAAACCCTTTACAGTTTATTTCTTAACATTCTTAACAGAGAAAATAAAAATTTGGCAAAAGAGATTCATGATTTAAAAAGCGAAAAGCCTGTAACCGTATCTCCTTTTCTGAAAGGAACAAAATTCTCTAATGGTTATTCTGTGCTTTCTCCAAATGAGAGTGTTTCTTTCAGAATAACATATCTTAAAGAAGAACTGCTTGAACCAATTATTAAAGGATTTATTTCTCTTTCAGCCAGAAATGAACCAATTAAACTTTCTAATGGGAAAATCTTAATAGAAAAAGTTGATATGCAAAAAGCAACTCACGCAGGTTTCACTTCTTTTCAAGAAATATTGTCTAAAGCTAAAAATGAAGAAACAATTGTTTTGGAATTTTGCTCCCCTACATCTTTTCGAAGTCAAGGAGAACAAAAACTATTTCCTCTTCCTGAACTCGTCTTTTCCTCATTACTTAAAAAATGGGATGCTTTTTCAGGAAAAAAACTCCTTTCTGAAATTGCTGAAATTGAAAAAGAATTTGGGAAAATAAGAGTTACTCGATTCAGACTAAAAACAGAACTTCTAAATTTTTCAAAATATAAGATCATAGGATTCATAGGAAAAGTTGTTTATGAACTACCAGAAACAATAGATAAAGAGATTAAAAAAATAATAAATGCCCTGGCTGATTTTGCTTTTTATTCTGGAGTAGGCTACAAAACCACAATGGGCATGGGACAGGCGAGAAGGGTGTGAACAACAGTTTATCCCTCAGAAGTGCAGTAAAAAAATGGAGTGCAACAAAACTTTAGTTTTGTTGTGTCTTAAAGCAAGTAAAGCTGAAGCTTTACACTCCAGGGTTAAATTTTTGTGTATTTCTCTTAATGGCTAAATAATTACAAATATGAACATTGTTTTCTCAAAAATACGCAGGATTAAATCCCTACTCCAAATTTCAAACAAATTCCATCCCGAGTGCTCGGGACCAAAATTTAAAACTGATCTCTTGAAAAAAGTGAGGTTTGAGGGTATATT
>JBHIEE010000045.1:0-20685 GCA_046760445.1 Candidatus Aminicenantia bacterium | reverse complement strand
AGGTGTTATTTATCACTTTACTCCTTACTCTTTACGATTTACGTTTGTCATTTGAGTTTTGTCATTTGAACTTTTCATTTCTCTATATCTTCTCTTTTCCGCGCAAATAGGAGAAGAACCTAAAAAATAATATATATTCTGGAACATTCGTTTTCAGCAAAAAACTTTTAATCTTTATGAATTTTTCTCTTGACAAAAGATTTATTTTGATATAGGGTTAGGGGGTAAGGCTATAATGGTTTTCAAATGATCCTAAAAAGATATTTTTAAAGTATGGAAATTCAATATATGAATAAGGAGGAAGTAAAAATACTAAATACTAAATTCGAAATCCGAAACAATATCAAATCACCAAAATTCAAATGACCAAAACAAAAGTTGCTTTAATCCGTTTTGAATTTGGAACATTTGGATTTTGGACTTGTTTAGAAATCAGTGTTTAGTATTTAGGATTTCAATTTATGTGGGGGGGTGAAGTCGAAAAATAGAGCTAAAAAACACTTGTTAGTATTGGGTTTCTAAAGATGAAAACGCTTAAAAAATAAAGGAGGTAAATATGATTACTAAAGAAAGAAAAGAAGAAATTATCTCTCGTTTAAACAGAATAGAAGGACAGATTTCAGGAGTAAAAAAGATGGTTGAATCAGGGAGACTCTGTCTCGAAATTCTGACCCAGATTTCTTCAATTCATGAAGCTCTAAGAGGAGCAGGCAAAGTTGTGATGAGGAATTACCTTGAGACATGTGTCACTAAAGCTATCCGCTCCAAAGATGCTCAGAAAACTGACGAAACTTATAAAGATCTAATGGATGTAATTTATAAATTCGCCAAATAGACAAAAAGTAGTAGTGTCAAAAATAACATGAAAAAATATGAAAACCACAGAGAACACAGATGAATGAAAAATTCCAAATTACAAATCCCAAATTACAAACAAATTCCAATGACCAAAATCTCAATGACCGAAACAAAAAATCAAGTAATTACGATTTAGAAGAGCGAATTTATCTATTTGCTAAAAAAAAGAAATCTTGGTAATTGTTTTGGTCATTTGGTCATTAGAATTTGGAATTTATTTGATATTTGGTGCTTGGGATTTGAGATTTAATAAAGTAAGTGGCCTCTGTGGTTAAGTTTAATAATACTAAGAAGATTTAAAGGAGGTTAAAGTGACATATCTAATTAGAATATTGACTATTCTTCTACTATTAGTCACTTTAATTTCTGCACAAAATAAAGGAGAGATAGAAGGTTATGTCAAAGATAGCCAGACAGAAACTCCATTGATGGGAGTCAATATTATTATCGAGGGAACTCAAATAAGAACAACAACTAATGGCAATGGATACTTTAGAATTATAAATCTGCCACCCGGCGTTTACAAAATAACCACTCAACTCATTGGGTATCAGAGCATTAGCAAAAAAGTTTTAATAAAAGGTGACTCAAAAGTAAAGTTACTTCTTTCATTAGATGTGTTTAGAGCTAATGAAGAAATTGAGGTAACAGCAAAACTGAATGATACTCTTGATCTGACAGCTCCAGTTTCAGTGATAAATGAAAAGGAAATAAGAAGGTCGAATCCGACTACTACGGCAGAGGCTTTGAAGAGCATACTAGGTGTATTTACTGTGAGACCAGGAGGATGGGGTATAAAAGCAGTAATTCAAGGGATGAAAGACGACAGAATCCTTGTTTTAATCGATGGTAGTAGAGTGAACCAAGCATGCCCGATGGGTATGGATGCCTGCACTGCGACTATTGATCCTGATCAGATTGACTATATCGAGGTGATTAAGGGACCTCATTCTGTTCTTCATGGTTCAGGAAACTTCGGGGGCATTATCAATATAGTAACTAAAAAGCCTGAAATTTCTGGAGCTGGTGAATTCCAAACTTATGGAAATCTGAATCTGACCTATAATAGCGTTTCCAGTGGTAAAAAAGGAGGGCTCAATTTTGGTGGTAAATACAGAACCGTTGATTTCTTAATCGGAGCAGTCGGTAGTAGCTATAAAGATTACAGAATACCAACAGGGATAGTTGAAAATAGTGGATTTAAGGACACAAGTTATAATTTTAAAATTGGGTATCTACTTCCCAATAAGCATCGCCTTCAGTTTTCTACAGATCGATACATTGGTAAAGATATCGGATATCCTGGGGGTTTTACCATAATTCCCAATGAAAAAAGAAGCCTATCCAGCTTGAGTTATTCAGCAAGCAACCTTTCTGAGAACTTTACCTCTTTCTCCATCAAATTATATGCCCAGAACATATACCATGATGCGGTTACGACACCTCCAGGGGAAAACTTCAGTCACAAAGAAGAGGCTAGCTCAAATACTTATGGAACAACAGCAAAAGGGGGTTTTATCCTTGGCAGGAAGAGCTTCCTTACTGTGGGAATGGATTTCAGTCTCTGGAAGATGCGAGCAAGCAGATATGATATAGATGATGAAACAACAAGTCCATTGGAAATATTACCCGATTCTTACATTTCCTATTTTGGAGTTTTTGGACAAAATAAAATTGAAATTACTCCGAAATTAAATATAACCTTAGGAGGAAGAGTAGATATTGCCTCATCTGACGCTCAGATCTCTACTGATTCTCAAATTGACAGTCAGAAGTCTGGCTCCTCTGATAAATTCTTTAGTGGGAATTTGAATCTTCTTTACAAACTTTCCAATAACATTAATCTTACAGCTTCTATTGGGAAGGCATCTAAAGTAGCAAATCCGACTGAAAGATATTTTTCTGCCACTATGAAGGATGGATATTATTATATCGGCACTCCATCACTCAGACCAGAAAAAAATTTAAGTATCCAAGGTGGAATAAGAAGAACGAATGCCAATCTAAAATGGAGTATCTCGTTTTTCCAGAATAAGCTTACTGATTTGATATCAGCAAAGATTGATCCCGGGGCTGAACCTCCATTTGCTGGCCTAATGGGAGTAAAACGGTATGTCAATATTGGCAAAGCAATCATTCGAGGATTGGAATCTGATTTTGGAATAAAGCTAACCAAACGAGTTTCTTTATATGGCAACCTTGCTTATACTTGGGGTAAGGATGAGATCACAGGTGAACCCTTGCCTCAAATTCCCCCCTTAGAATCGAGAGTTAAATTAAGGTATAATGATTCAAAAGAAAGATTCTGGGCTGAGCTGAGCGGAAGATTTGTAGCTGAGCAAAAAAGAGCGGCTATCAGTGCTGGAGAGACAAAAACCCCAGGATTCTCTGTTTTTAATTTCCGCGGAGAAATTAAGCTTACCAATACATTCACTTTTAATTTTGGTGTAGAGAATATTTTCAACAAAGCGCATAAAGAACATCTTAATTTAGCTTATATTCCAGAGCCAGGAAGAAATTTTTATATTGGGCTTAAAATTGGATGGAGATTAAGTGAAAGTGATAAATTGAGGAGAGAAGAAAAAACAGAGAATAAGAAAACACAGGTAATAATTCTGAATGTGGAAGGTATGCACTGTGAGCGTTTCGTGAACACAGTTCAAACCACGCTGAAGAAAGTTAAAGGAGTCATCTCTGCTGAGGTAAGCCTTAAAAATAATAGTGCAGTAGTTGAAATCTGGAAAGATTTAGTCTCTGTTAATCAATTAATCAAAGCTGTGGAAGAAGCGGGATATAAAGTAACTCTCTTTAAAACTCCTTTACAGGTAATTATATTGAATGTGGAAGGTATAGACTGTCAGTTTTGTGCTAATACAGTGCAAATCACGCTTAAAAAAATTAAAGGAGTCATCTCTGCTGAGGTCAACCTTAAAGAAAAAAAAGTAGTGATCGAGATCTGGAAAGATGTGGTCTCCATTGACCAATTAATCAAGACCATTGAAGAATTGGGATACAGAGTAACACTTGATAAAACATATTTAAAAAAGTCTGATTAAGGTTAAAATCAAAAATTAACTTAATTTTAGATTGGTGAGCAACTCATATCTTCCAACTCAAATTTTTACTCGACAGTGACACTCTTGGCCAAATTTCGGGGTTGGTCCACATCAGCTCCTCTTTTTAAAGCAATGTAATAAGCAAACAGTTGTAAGGGAATAATGGTTAAAAAAGGAGATAAGAGTGGATGAGTAGAAGGAATATAAATTATCTCGTCTACCTTATCTTTGATTTCTTTATCATCGTGATAAGCAATTGCCAGGACAAGGCCTATTCTCGTCTTGACTTCAGAAATATTACTCAACATTTTTTCGTAAACTCTATCCTTGGGAACAATGGCTACCGCAGGCATTTTCTCATCAATCAAGGCAATTGGACCATGCTTCATTTCTCCGGCAGCATACCCTTCGGCATGAATATAAGATATCTCTTTCAACTTTAGAGCTCCTTCCAAAGCAATGGGAAAATTAATCCATCGTCCTAAATAAAGAAAATTTGAATAATTAAGAAACTTCTGAGCTAAATCTTCTATTTTTGCTGCCTGATAAAGAATGGTCTCTATTTTATGAGGAATCTTCTGAAGTTCCTCCAAAAAGGCTATAGAAGAATTCTTGTTCAATTTTCCTTTAATTTGAGCTAAGCAAAGACTTAACAGAATTAAAGCCATTAATTGAGAAGAAAAGGTTTTGGTTGAAGCAACCCCTATTTCAGGTCCAGCATGAGTATAAATTACTCCATCAGCCTCCCGGGTAGCAGTACTTCCTTTCATATTGCAAATAGCCAAAGTTTCTCCCTTGTGTTTTTTTATTATTCTCAAAGCAGCTAAGGTATCAGCTGTTTCTCCCGATTGAGTAATAATTATGTTTAACTGATTCTTATTCAAAATAAAATCACGATAGCGGTATTCTGAAGAATAATCCACTTCAGTAGGAATTTGGGCTAAGCTCTCTAAAAAGTATTTACCTACTAAGCCAGCATGATAAGAAGTCCCACAGGCAATAATATTTACCTGAGTTAATTTTCTCAGAAATTCTGGAGAGAGATTACTCTCTTCTAAGTAGACTGACCCTGAATCCAGGGAAATTCTGCCTAATAATGTCTCTCTCAATGCCCGAGGTTGTTCAAATATTTCTTTAAGCATAAAATGCTTAAATCCCCCTTTTTCTACCATAACTGGATCCCAAGAAATAGGCTGGACTTTTTTAGATAATATTTTACCTTCAAAATCAGTAAACTTTACTCCATCCTGTTCGATGACAGCCATCTCTTCGTCTTCCAAAAAGATAACTTCTTTCGTATGACTAAGGATAGGAGCTAAATCAGAACAAGCAAAATATTCACCTTTCCCCAGGCCGATTATCACTGGTGGTCCTTTTTTAGCAGCTACTATTTTCTCTAAATTATTAGAAGAAATAATGGCTAAAGCAAAAACCCCTTCTAATTTTTTTAAAGCTTTCTGGATGGCTTGTTCGAGATTTCCTTGATAATATTTTTCCACTAGATGAGCAATTACTTCTGTATCGGTTTCTGTAAGAAATTTATGACCTTCTTCTATTAATTTCTTTTTTAAAGTCAAATAATTCTCAATTATTCCATTATGAACCACAACAATCGTCCCAGTGCAATCTTGATGAGGGTGAGCATTTTCTTCAGAAGGTCGGCCATGAGTGGCCCAGCGAGTATGGCCAATTCCATAATTTCCTTCTACTGGAGAAATTCTCAAATTTTCTTCCAAGCTGGTTATTTTTCCTTTTACTCGCCTAATATACAGTTTTCCATCCCCAACGACCGCCAATCCAGCTGAGTCATAACCTCGATATTCTAATTTCTTGAGGCCCTCAATTAAAACCGAACTAATCTTTTTCGGTCCAATATAACCAATTATTCCACACATTATTTCTTTCTCTTCCTCTTTTTAACCCAATCTAATTTAGAAATTTGTTTCCCGCGAGCAACAGCTAAAGAATAGGGTTTCACATCTTTAGTAATGGTTGACCCAGCACCAATGTATGCCTCACGTCCAATTTTAATTGGAGCGACCAACTCTGCACCTGAGCCAATAAAGGCGCCTGATTCAATTAAAGTTTTATATTTTTTAAAACCATCAAAATTACAGGTAACTGTTCCTGCTCCAATATTAACTCCCTCTCCTACTTCACTATCACCTAAGTAACTTAAATGTCCTGCCTTAGAGCCCTTACCAAAAATCGTATTTTTCATTTCAACAAAATTTCCCACTTTTGCTTTAGATTTTATTATTGTCTTCGGTCTAAGATGAGTAAATGGTCCTATCTGCGCTTTATCTTCAATTATCGATTCTTCAATCATGGTTGAACTCAAAATTTTTACCCGGTTCCCTATTTGACTATTAATAATATGAACAAAAGGATAAATAGAACATCCTTTACCTATTCTTGTATTTTTCTCAATTATTACCTGAGAATAAATGACTGTGTCCGGTTCTATTTTTACACCAAGGTCAATCCAAGTGGTGGCTGGATCTAAAAAAGTAACTCCGCTTTCAGCCAATGCCTTTATTTTTCTTTCTCTCAGAATTCTCACTGCTTGAGATAATTCATACCGGGTGTTAACTCCCAAAATATCTTCAACTCGGTCAGTTTTAATCTCACCAATTGATTTATCTTTCTCAGCTAATATCTCGACCACCTCTGGTAAATAGTATTCCTTTTTTATATTTTTATTAGAAACATAAGGTAAAGCAGAAAGTAAGTCTAAAATTTTAAAGAGATAAATGCCCGCGTTAATCTCTTTAATTTTCTTCTGAAGTGGTCGAGCATCTTTATCTTCCACAATTTTCACTATCTGACCCTGATCATTTCTAACTATTCTACCATATCCTTTGGGTGAATCAATTTCAGCTGTAACTAAAGTGACAGAGAAATTATTTTTTTGATGATGGCGGATCAATTTTACCAACAAGTCTGGTTGAAGCAGCGGCACATCCCCATTTAACACTAACAAGTCTTTTTCTTTGTTTTCTTTTAAAATTTTTTCAGCACACATCACTGCATGAGCTGTGCCCAATTGTTCTTTCTGCCAAACAAATTCTACCCCATAAGGAGAAAGTTCCTCTATTACCTCTTCTTTTTGATAACCAACAACGACTAATATTTTCTCTGGGTTTATCTTCTTAAGACACTCTAACACAAGACAGACCATCGGTTTATCCAACAATTTATGGAGGATTTTAATTCTTTCTGACTTAAATCTTGTTCCCTGACCGGCAGATAAGACAATACTTAGAAAAGGCTTAGGCATTTTCTTTAACTAATTTTTGGAATTCTTTATCTTTCCATAAAGGCTCAAAATCTGTTTCATTCTGAGCCAATATCTTAAAGAATTCATCTTGTTGAATAGCTTTTTTTAAATAACTTAATGCTGATTGATTATCTCCCATTAAGCAATAAGTATCAGCCAAGGCATAATAAACTTTACCTTCCTTCGGGTTTTTTTGACTGGCTGTTTGTAAAAGTTCAATTGCTTGCTCATAGTTGCCCAGATTGAGGTGATAAATTCCATATTGATAATAATCCTCAAAACTCTTAATCTCTGGCTCCTCCTCTTCTAAATAACTCTCGCAGATAGATAAATATAAATTAGCCCGATCAATTACTTCTTTTTCTGAAGAAAACTTCTCAATCACTTTCTTAAAATATTCTACTGCTTTAGCAAAATCCCTCTTGTGGAAAAAACTCATCGCCTGACTATAAGCTTCCACTGCTTTTTGATAATTATCTATCAATTTTCTCTTTGAATCTAATCCTTTTCGGTTAACCATATAATCTCCTCCTTTATGAACTTATAATTTTACCTAAGTGAAATGATTTTAGCAAATATTGGAGATTTTTAGGAGATTTTTTTATTATTAACAGCCAATAAAGATAATCGAAAGGAAATATCTTTCTCTTCATACTCCCAGAACTCGGGACTATTTAATAAAAATTGAACTGCTTTTAGATGTAAAAGATGCCCTGCTTTATGAGCTTTAAAATGCCCAATTAATGGATAACCCAGGAGAGACAAATCTCCTACTAAATCTAATATCTTATGGCGAACAAACTCATCTGGATAACGAAGTGACCCATTAATAATCGAATCCTCTCCCAACACTATAGTATTTTCTAAACTACCACCTAAACCTAAGCCGTTAGAGCGTAGCTTAGCCACATCTTTTAAAAACCCAAATGTCCTGGCTGGAGCAATCTCCGTCACAAAATTCCTCACATTAATAGATAGAGAGAGATCCTGAGTTTGAATCACAGGGTGATCAAATTCAATTGAATAACTGATTTTAAATTCAGAATCAGGATAAAAAGCAATGTAGCTCTCATCTTCACTAATAATAAAAGGCTTAATTATCTTGATTGATTTCTTCTTGGAAGAAAGGAGTTTAATTCCCGCTTTTAAAATTGCTTCCACAAATGGGGCTGCACTCCCATCAAGAATTGGGATTTCTTCACCGTTCAATTCTATAATTAAATTATCAATCCCAAAAATGTATAGAGCAGCTAAGAGATGTTCTATAGTATAAATCTTATAACCATTGTGAACTAATAGAGAAGAATGGGCGGTTTCTATTTTTTGGGGATTTAATTTGAGTCCCAAATCATCTAAATCTGTCCTTTTAAAAACGATTCCACCTGACAGAGAAGGTTTTAATAAAACATCTACTACCTTTCCAGTATGAATCCCTACTCCAGAAAGGAAGGCTTCCTTTTGAATTGTCCTTTCTTCCCTCATCCTTAAAGTTTAATAAGCAAGATTTGTGCCAAAGTTATCTTGTTGAAATTAAAAAGGTTATTTATCAAACATTAAATTTTTTGTTGAAATTTTAACACAAAGTGTTTCAAAATAACCCCACCCCCCACCTATAAAAATTAAAGATTAAATATCAAAAGTTGGTACACCACGTGGGGTATACCACTGTGGCAAAATGACCCTGAAAAGTCACTTCTTTCCAACAGGGCAGGCAAATTAAAATTCAAAAATAGGATTCAAGGAGCCAAGGGGTCGAGGGTTCAAGGGAAGGAATAATCACTTGAACCCTTGAATCCTCGAATCCTTGACCCCTTTTTATAAATTTTGATCTTTGCTATGTCATTTTTATTTTTGATTTTTAAATTTTGATTTATCTTAAGTATAATATCATTTAAAGTCTTTTAAAAATCCATTTAATTGCTTGAATATTCTAACATACTTCTGATAGAATTTCTCTCGTGATAAATAAACTAAAAAATATTTTAGAACAAATAGAAGAGGGAAAAATCACGGTTGCCCAAGCCTTAGAAAAATTAAAGTTTTTCCCTTACGAAGATATAAATTTTGCCAAAATTGACCACCATCGAGCATTGAAAAGAGATTTCCCGGAAATAATCTTCGGATTAGGAAAAACCGATGACCAGATAATCACTATTGCCCAAAAAATTTCCGCTAAACAGAGTAACCTGTTAATTACTAAGGTCAATTTTTCCACCTATAAAAAAATAAAAAAAATTTTACCTGAAGCTAAATATCATCCTGAAGCAAAATTAATCTATTTAAAAAGGGATAACTCAATTAAAGGAAAAGGTAAAATTTTAATAATCACTGCTGGTACTTCTGATATTCCTGTTGCTGAAGAAGCCTATCTAACGGCTGATGTAATGGGAAACGAGGTAGAAAAAATCTATGATGTAGGAGTAGCTGGTCTTCATCGCTTGCTCGGGGAATATCCGAAAATTAATCAGGCGCGAGTAATCATTGCCATCGCTGGAATGGAAGGAGCTTTACCAAGCGTGATCGCTGGTCTAACTAATATTCCAATAATTGCTGTTCCAACAAGCGTTGGCTATGGAGCCAGTTTCAATGGATTAGCCGCTTTATTAGCTATGCTCAACTCTTGTCCTGGAGGAGTAGCTGTCGTTAACATCGATAATGGATTTGGAGCAGCTTACTTGGCCAGTATGATTAATCGTTTATAAAACTAAACTGCTCTCTTTTTTCGTTTAAGATATTTCCCGACTACCCAGAGAAGCAAACTAACTACTCCCCCGATTACTCCCAAGAACCGGGAATAATAGAAGAAAACAGCTACAAAAAAGAAAAAAAGGAGAATCCCTATTCCTTGAATATTTTTACCTTTTTTTGAATAGTTAACTTCCTTTTTTAGAGAAATTTCTAATCTAGCCCCACAATTTGTGCAGAAAGGATAAGAGCGAGAAAACTTTTGTTTATGCCCGCAGGTTTTGCATTGAATAATCATTTCTTTTTTTCAAGTAAAGCAATATGCTGAGAATGAATTCCTCCCAACACAGGAAAAACGCGAACAATTTTTAAACCCACCGAATCAGCCTCTTTGCTAAACTGTGTTTTTGAAATCATCTTTATTTTAGTTTTTCCTTTAGTTAAAATTTTTCTCAATTTTCTCTGCCAGCGATGGAGAAAATTACTTTGATAATAGGAAATAATAATCCACTTTCGAGATACTTTAGCAAAATCGGATAAAATCTTACACCTTTCTTGGGAAAAATGGAGATGATGAAAAAAACGAAAACAAAAAATGTAATCTATTTTCTCGGATTTAAAAGGAAGGCCCTGTTTTAAATTACTGACTAAAAAAAAATGTGTAGAAAAAGGATTTCTTTCCCGAGATCGCGCCACCATAAAAAAAGATAAATCAGCACTTATCACCCGAGCTTTCTTCTCTATAAAAATTTTTGAGAATCGTCCATAACCACAGGGAATATCTAAAATGAGCAATTGCTTTTCAGGAAGCAGGTTTAATATTTTTCGAATTATCTTTTTTTCTCTCCAATCAATAATCTTTTGATCCAAACCCTTAAAGCGCTTTCTTTCATATTCCTCCACTTCTTTTTTGATAAAGATATGACTTTTCTTTTCCTTAAATTCGTTCATATCAATTCGATATTCTCCTGGGGAATCTCTTTTTCATCAAAATAAATGTACTTGGGTGATGAATTAATTTCCACTCGCTGGGAAGCTAAAGAAAGTTCTTTACCATCCTGATTTACAATCCTTTCAATTTTAGGTAAAAAAATATAATCAACTAACTGATTATTTGTCCAAGCAACAGTAAAAATTTTTCCCTTATCATCTTTAAATAAAAAAAATTGAGCTGAAGGATGACTGACTCTCTGAAGAAAGGCACTACCTCTCAAAAGGCTAACCATAGTTTGATATGCTCTGTAGCCAGGACGAAGTCTCCAGTTCTTCCCTCTATTATCAATTAACCCATAACCAGGCGCTATAAGCTGCCACCAGTAAATTCTTTCCACTAAACCAGTGCATAAACAAAGTAGGTAATAGCGGACAAGATAATCCGCATAATGTTCTTCCGAAACATTTGGCCGACCAGCAGCCGGAGAGTACTTCCCTGTTCCCTTAATCGGCCAGTTAACCTCTGTAATCCAGCAATCTTTACTTAAATTCTTTGAATTATCCACTATTGCCTTAAACAAACAAACCTTCTTGGAAGTATCCCAGCCGAATTGAGTATTTTCTGGGGCCCCTCGACTATCGACATAGAGAAGCGAACTAACTTTATCAAAAAAAATATTATAATTTAATATGGCATCAATTAGATGGAATTCAAAATCAATCACCGCTGGACCAACCAGTTTTATTTCTTTATATTTCTCCCTTAATTCAACGGCTGGTTCAAGCAATCTAAGATACTCTTTATAATCCCATACTCCCCATTTAGTTCTATTCCAGGCATGACCTATCTCGAAATAATCAGTCTTTGAGTAAAAAGAGGAAATAATTTCATTTAATGCCTCTCGCCATTTTCTCGGCTTGAGAACGTCATCCCGATTTTGAAGAATAGCAATCACAAAATTGATCCCTTCTCTTTCTAAAATTTCAGCCAATGAAAAATACTTCTTAAGCTGATTGGTCTCCCACGAGGGAATTCTGATTAAAGTATTTTTTACTCCAAGAGAAATTAACTTCTCAACGACTTCTTCGTTTTGATGCTCAAGCGGTGAAATAGAAACAGCAAATTGGGAATCTATTTTGACAGGAGAATAGTAAATTTCTTTATATAATACTCGATATCTTTTAAGCACAGGAATCATATTTTTAAAATTCAATTTAATCAGACTTAAATAACTTCTCAGGTGATGAAAATGCATTAAGAATCGCTCTTTTTTAGGAACAATATTGTGAGGTTGATCAGTATAAGGATTCCAGATAAATCGGTCTTTCATTTTACTGAATCTTTAACAAGCGAGCTATTTTTCTTAATTTTAGCTTTTTCTTAATTTGAATGTTCTGCCAATATATATTCTTATTTATTTTATACCACCACCAGTAAAATTTAGGTAATTTTTCCTGTCCTAAATACTTCTTCAAAAAAAATTTCTGATAAGCAGGAGGAATACCGAGCCGAATTAGATTTTTTATTCTACTTAAAAGTCTAATATTTCTCTTAAACTTAATCCGATTGACATCTATTAAATAAAATTTAAAATTCCCATCTTCTTCAGAAACCAGTAAATTTCCATCTGAAAGGTCTAAATGGAGAACACCTCGTTTATGGCAAACAATTATATAATTAGCTAATGAAGAAATCAATTGTTTCATTCTATGAGAAAAATTAGAACTTCTAAACAGATGACGAATTTCTTGAACATCATTGAGTTCCTCAGTAATAAAAAAGCCCTCTTTTAAGAAGCCTAAATCTCGCTTTTCTAAAAAAGCCACAGGAAAAGAAGTTGGAATTTCTAACTCCAAAAGTCTGTTAGCTGCTCGCCAAGATTTGGCTGTTTTAGAAGGAAAAAAAAGGCTTTTTATTTTATTTAATCCACAAGAGGAAAATTTCTTAATAACAATTTCTTTATATTTATCATTCTCTACTTTGAGCTTAATTGATCCGATTTTATTTCGACTATCAAGCAAAATGCGACATTCTGGTTGATTGAGAAGAGAATTACAGTCTGCGATTTGTTCTAAAAAAACAGGATAATTATATTGATTGTGAATACAGCCTACATACTGTCCAAGAGTGATAGATTTAAAGTGGTGCATCTTTTAATTTACAATGAACTCTTAAAAAGATTAGCTAAAAAGATTGTTACTGTCAAGACATCGGGCATTTTATATGTAGCGTCATAAATATTTGCGTATACATATGATTACTCAGATTAAGAAGCGCAGATTACACAGATAAACTAAATCTTCAATCGGCGTAATTATTGTGAAAAAATGTTTAGTCTTCAATCTTTATTTTTATTAAAATTTTTCATATTTGACAATACGTTTTTTCCTGTGCTATAAGTCTTTCGTAGGAAAGTAAAGAAACCTATCTCCTGCCAGGCGGAAATGAGCGAAAAACGGGAAAACTTGTTGCTCAGCAAAAAAGCAAATTCCTATTCCTTAAAATGAGAAAGAATTGGATATTGTTTCTAACAATAAGTATAATTTTCATTTTGGATGTCTGTAAAAAAGAATCTCCAACTACTCCAAGTCCTCCCTCTCCAAGCCCACCTCCAATTACTCAAATTTATGTTGATGCAACTAATGGAAATGACTCTACTGGCGACGGTTCGGCTACTAATCCATATAAAACTATTACTAAAGGATTAAAAAAGGCTTCTTCAGGAATGACAGTTTATGTGAAAGCAGGTATTTATGATCAAGCCTTAGGAGAGAATTTTCCAATATTAATGAAAGATGGGGTAAATTTAATAGGAACAGGCCCAGAAACAACTATTGTTAACTGTAATAATAATGCTTCCTATGTATTTTATGATGCTCCTAATAGTGTCATTGAGAAATTTTCGATAAAAGGTGGTAGTGAAGCTGGAGTCTTTTGTAAGAGTTCTACTTCTACAATTAAAAACTGCATTATTACAGATAATAATAAAGGCATTCACTGTAAGGCTTCCTCGACTATTGAAAACAATAAAATAAGCTTAAATAATTCTTCTGGTATTTATATAGTCAAAAACTCTTCTCCAAATATTGTTAACAATAATATCACCAAGAATGGAACAGATGGTGTGGAATGCTCAGGCTCATCTTCGCCTACTATTAGGGGGAATACTATTAGAGACAACGGAGAACATGGTATTATGTGTAAACAAAATTCTTCACCTCTTATTGATGGAAATACTATCGAGAGAAATATTCTTCCAGGTATATACTGTCTCTTTAATTCTCGACCTACTATCAATAATAATATAATTAAAAATAATATGCGCTATAATATCGATGACGCCAGGGGCCGAAATAATGGCTTGATCAATGCAGAAGGAAATACATGGAATAATCCTCAGCCAAGGGGTACGGTTGATGGTCCAGCTGATAGCCGGCCAAATTACTGGATAAAAAATCCAGGAAACAGCATTAAGTTCTCAGATTAGGAAGCAATAATATTTCACCTATAAGAAGGCTTGTCAACCGCCTTTATAGCTAAATAATCTTATCCTTTTTATTTTGCTTTTTCTACTAAAACGAGTGATCGTCGAGAATAAAATAATTATAAAATTTCACAAATTGGGAAATGTCTCTTTTATAATAGTTTTGACTTTTTTTCCAATATATATAGTAGTAAATTTTTCCTGAATAAGGCAGTGCCCATTATGAGCTATGCTTTCTTGAAGGCTTTTATTATTTCTCAATTCCAGAATGGCTGATGCTAAGGAGGAGGCATCTCCTGCTCGGCAAAGAAAAAGGTGCTTTTTATGCTCAAAAAACTCTTTGATTGCTTCTGTGTCTCCGGTGATTACTGGTTTCCTCATAGCCAGAGCCTGAAAAATCTTGTTAGGCACCACTCGATTGGCTTTTTCTTCTTGTCCAAATATTCCCAGACATATATCTGCTCGGGCAATTATGACTGGTAATTTAGAAAAAGGAACCCATTCTGGCAATAAAATTATATTTTTTACTTCAAGTTGATTGATCAACCCTCTGATTTCAGGAAAAGTTCGACCCGTCCCAATTAACTCAAATTTAATCTGATCATCTTTTTCTTGAATAATTTTTGCTGCCTGAACAATATACTCAATTCCGTGTAGGGGAAGATACGAACCATAAAATTGAACTAAAAAATAACTCTTTTTTGGTTTTGCTGGCTGAGAATAAAAAATATCCTCATCTACTCCGACAGGTAAACATCTCAGTTTTTCTCGAGGGGTTAAAAATTCTCTCTGATAATATTTTAGATGAGCAGAAGTATCACACAGAATCAGATCTGACATCCGGAAAGCAATCTTATCTATTTTGAAATTCCATTTAGCCTGCCAAGAGTTTTCATCTACTTTCTTCCAGTCTAAGACTATGGTTTCATATCGGGAGACTAAAGGATCAAAAATAATCGGCTTTCTGGTTAAAAAGGACAAAAACTTGGCTAAGGGAACATCTTTATGCCGAAAGGCAGGAATAAAGAAAAAGTCATGTTTTTTCCAGTATTTGAGATATTTTATCAAAAGCAAAGGATAGCGAAGCCAGAATTTCAGTCCAAATGAAACATTGCACTCAATAATATCTACTTTATTTTTTAATAAGCCCTTTTTAATAATAGTAAAACGGGTATAATCTGACTGATATCCCCCAAAAAAACAAATTCTCATTTCATTCGAAAACAATTTACCATTCCCCATTCTCCCTGTCAATTTTTCGTTATTAGGGAAGAGAACATTTTTAATTCTGAGATAAAAGTAAGTTCTAGCTTATTTATCTTGTCAAATAAAAACTTTTCTGATATTTTAAAAAAAATGTTAATTGACTCTTCAGCTGAGATAACTCTCAAAAAGAATTGGTCTGACTGGGTTCTTCTTTCTTTAAGGAGTTCCAAGATTGCTTCTTTAGCTAAACCAGGACAGTTTATTATGGTCAAAGTATCTGATGGCTATTATCCTCTAATAAGACGACCATTCAGTATCCATAATATAGCTTTAAGTAAAAATCACCCTACAGCAGTGGAAATTTTTTTTCAGGTAGTGGGTTATGGCACTTCTCTCTTAGCGCAAAAAAAAGTCAGAGAAAGATTAGATATTGTTGGACCTTTAGGTAAAGGATTCTCACTAAGTGAAAATTTAAAAGATAAAAAATTGTATTTAATTGGAGGAGGGAGAGGAATTGCTCCTTTATTTTTCTTAGCAAAAGAAATAAAGAAATTAGAAGGTGAACCGATTGTTTTCTATGGAGGAAAAAGTAAAAAAGACCTACCTTTGGTAAATCAATTTTTAAAAGAAAAAATCATGGTTTTGACTTCAACTGAGGATGGCTCTTACGGCTGGAAAGGTCTGATCACTCATTTAGTAGAAAATAATTTAGAGGAAGAGAAAGATCCGATTGAAAAAATATTTACCTGCGGGCCTGAAGAGATGATGAAAAAAGTAGCCCAAATAGCTAAGGAAAAAAATATTAAAGCTGAATTTTCCTTAGAATCTATAATGGGCTGCGGTTTTGGTGCCTGCTGGGGATGTGTCGTGAAAGTCAAGAAAAACAGACAGGAGTGCTGGGTAAAAACCTGTTCAGAGGGTCCTGTTTTTTCTCAAGAGGAAATAATATGGTAGACCTGTCGGTTGATTTAGGATTTATTAAGCTTAAAAATCCAGTCCTTACTGCTAGTGGTACATTCGGCTATGGAATGGAATTTTCACCATTTATGGATTTGAGCAAATTGGGAGCAGTTGTGGTTAAAGGACTTTATTTCCGTCCCAAAGAAGGTAATCCTCCCCCTCGATTAGCTGAAACAGCCTGTGGGATGCTTAATTCGATTGGTCTTCAGGGAATTGGAGTAGAGAGATTTTCTGAAGAAATACTACCTGATCTGAGAAAATATGATGTGCCAATTATTATCAATGTGTGTGGAGAAAGTGACGAGGAATATGGTCGGGTAGTTGAATTTCTTTCCCAACGAAAAGGAATTTCAGGCTTTGAACTTAATATATCCTGTCCAAATGTAGAAAAAAATGGGCGATGTCCTGCTTTAAATCCTGAATGGACTTACTCTATTGTCAAATTAGTTAAACAAAAAACAAAGCTCCCGGTAATCACAAAGCTCTCTCCTAATGTAACTGATATTGTAGAAATCGCTTTAAGTGCTCAAGAAGCTGGTTCAGATAGTATTTCTCTAATAAATACTCTTTTGGGAATGGCGGTTGATATAGAAAGCAGAAAGCCAAAACTGGCCAATGTCTTTGGAGGATTATCTGGTCCAGCCATTAAGCCAGTAGCTCTGAGAATGGTCTATCAGGTAGTGCGAGCAGTAAAAATTCCAGTAATTGGCATTGGAGGAATATTCTCGGGCCCAGATGCACTTGAGTTTTTAATAGTGGGTGCCAAAGCAGTTCAGGTAGGAACTGCCAATCTTGTGGACCCTAATGCTTGTCTGAGGATAATTGAGGAGATAAGAGATTTTTGTAATCAACATAAAGTGGAAAAAATTGAAGACCTAGTCGGCACATTGAAAGTTTAAACAAAATGTTAATAGTCTACGAGATGGGGAGGTTTAGATGAAACCAGGACAAAGAATAATTATTGCCTTAGATGTTAAAGATAAAGAAAAAGCCATTTCTTTGGTGAAACTCCTTTCCCGGGCTGAAATATTTAAAATTGGATATAGATTATTTATCAGTCAAGGGATTCCAATTTTAAAGGCCATCCAAGAGTTTGATAAAAAAATTTTTTTGGATTTAAAATTGCACGATATTCCAAATACAGTGGCAGAAGCAGTTAAACAGGCAATGCGACATAAAATTTTTATGCTTACTCTTCACTCTCTGGGAGGCAAAGAAATGATGACTAAAGCAGTGGAGGCTGCCCGAGAGGAAGCAGAGAAGTTATCTCTTCCTCAACCTAAGCTCTTAGCAGTAACTATCTTAACCAGTCTGAAGGACGAAGAACTTAAAGAAATTGGCATTTTAAATGAAGTTAAGGATCAAGTGCTGAAATTAGCCTCTTTAGCTTATCAGGCAGGAGTAGACGGCATTGTTTGCTCCCCTCAAGAAATCAGTTTACTCCGCCAGCACCTCGGAAATGAAGTTCTAATAGTAACTCCTGGGGTAAGACCCCTCTGGAGCGTAGCTTATGATCAGAAGCGAGTGATGACCCCTCAAGACGCTGTCCTGAAGGGGGCAGACTATTTAGTTATTGGTCGTCCAATAATTGCTTCTCCCTCTCCAAAAAAAGCTTTCTCAAAAATAATAGATGAAATTAAAAGTTAAAAGGTTCGAACCGCGTATCCAGCCGAAAAAATTGCTCCCAGAATAACTCCCAAAATGGCAAGCACTACAATTGAGACAATAATAATTACCACCAAATAGATAACAGCTTTCTCTTTTGGAGTATCCAATAAAGGAGTAACAATTCCTAAATAAAGTAAATACAACCCGTATAGAGAAGCTAAAGCAACCAAGATACCTAATATAGGAACTATATTAAGAATACCAGCCACCCAAGCAGGAGTCATTGCGTAAACAGCTAATTTCATTGCCTGAATATTATCTTTTTTAGAAGAAAAACTTGGAGCAAGAAAATTGATAATCAAACCAATAATGTACACCCCAATCAGGCTGAATACAAAAGAAAAAATGGCGTAAATGAATGACCTTCCAATTCCCCATCTTATCCAGCCAACAAAGGGAGCTCTAAAACCGACAAAAGATCGACCAAGAAACCCAGCTATTGCAGGAATTGCTGCCAAGATTACAGCATAAGAGGTAAAAAGAGCAGCTATGGTTGTTGGTTCCTCTTTTATTTTCGCCCATTCTTCTTTGGGCTTAAGTAAAATTCCTTGCACTCTACCCACTAAGTCCATTTAGACCTCCTCCAAAATATTTTTAAAAACTATACAATTTTTCTCTTGGATTGTCAAACAATAAAAAAGGCGGCGATCGGATTCGAACCGATGAATCGAGGTTTTGCAGACCTCTGCCTTACCGCTTGGCTACGCCGCCATATTAATCAATTATTAGTAATAGTCAAATAACTGACAATTAAAGAAACTACCTTCTGACCTGTTAGCAGACAGGCTCAGCTTATGGAGCGGGAAACGGGACTTGAACCCGCGACCCCAACCTTGGCAAGGTTGTGCTCTACCACTGAGCTATTCCCGCTGACTAAAATTAAAATAGCAAATTTAAAATCAGGTGTCAACAATTTAGTCTATAAAGAAAAATTAACATCAGAAATGAAAAATGAGCGATGGAGGATTTGTCTATCCCGAAGCACTGAGGGAAACCTCCGACTTCTACCGTGTGTAGATGAGAATGATTCCGAGAAAGATAAATAAATAAAGCTAAATATATTAAGTAAAATTATAGAGTTTAACATTTTTGGCAAAGAAGTTTCTTTCCGTAAGAGAGGGTAGTTCACTTCCTTTACACATAAAGAAAACTTTTTGTAAAGTATATTTGACAAAAAGTTCTACTATTTGTAAAATAACAATATGATTAAGCCAAGACTCATCTTTAACAAAATTAAAGCATATTTTAATTCTCCCGAGGCAATTATCATTACTGGAATGAGGCGGACCGGCAAAACAACACTCCTCTCTTTTATTTATGACCAAATTAACTCAAAAAATAAAATCTTTTTAGATTTAGAAAACCCATTAAATAGAAAATATTTTGAAGAGGAAAATTATGAACGAATTAAGACCTCATTTGAGGTTTTGGGAATTAGTTTTACTCGTAAACCATTCATCTTTTTAGATGAGATACAATTTGTAAAAAATCTACCATCAGTTGTTAAATATTTTATTGATCATTATCAAGTAAAATTCTTCTTAACAGGCTCGGCAAGTTTCTATTTAAAAAACCTATTCACAGAGTCGCTCTCTGGAAGGAAATATATTTTTGAACTTTTTCCTTTGAGTTTTAGTGAATTTCTTCTATTCAAAGGAAGTTCTTTAAAAATACCTGAGAATGCCCGTGATATCACCCAACCAATCTTTGATACGATTTCCCTTTTATATGACGAATATGTTTTATTTGGTGGGTTTCCAGGAGTAGTTTTAAAAACCAGTGTTGAAGAGAAGAGAAAAGCGCTAGAAGAGATTTTCTCCTCCTTCTTTCAACTGGAAATTCTTCAGTTAGGAGATTTTCGAAGGAATGAAGTGATTCGAGATTTGATGTTACTTCTAATGCAACGGCTTGGTTCCAAACTGGATATTCAAAAAATTTCAAAGGAGCTAAGTGTTTCTCGTTCCACATTGAGTGAATATATTTCTTTCTTGGAAGGCACCTACTTTATAAAAACGATAAGACCGTTCAGTAAAGTAAGAAACTCTGAAATTAGGAAGATGCCCAAGGTTTACCTCTGTGATAGTGGTCTTGCCAATCATCTTGCTAAGTTGGATATGGGGAGACTTTTTGAAAACAGCGTTTTTCAAAATCTTAGGCTTAAGGGCGAACTCAACTACTACCAGAGAAAAAGTGGGACTGAGATTGACTTCATTCTAAATAAAAAAGAGGCGTATGAGGTAAAGCTAAACCCACAGGAATCCGATATAAAAAGGCTAAAAAAGATGGCCATGGAACTAAATTTAGAAAAATTTAAAATTGTTTCAAAAAATTACACAGAATTAAAAAACATCATATACGGCTTCATGCTTTGAAGCTCCCATCCTCTATCTAAGAAAGACAAGTAAAATCAGGAATTTCCAGTACTGGTAATTATTTTCCAGCGATTTTCCTCTTAGGAATCATTCGATATTTTTCGATATTTTTCGATATTTCCGAGTGAATTTGGGCACAGTCTGGGCACAGTTTTTATTTAAAATAAAAAATTAAAATTAAT
>JBHIEE010000044.1:0-21008 GCA_046760445.1 Candidatus Aminicenantia bacterium | reverse complement strand
TAAGCAACTAACCTGATGGAAATCGAAGATGGGCAAAAAAAAGAAAAAAACCATCACTCATTTTTAGCTCAATTGCGAAAAGTCACTCAGGATGCAAATGTAATTCTTTTAGTCATTGATGCTGCTCGGCCAGATCACCTAAGTTGTAATGGGTATTTCCGTCCCACCACTCCCTTCTTAGATAAAATTGCTGCAACTGGTGTTAATTTTAAATGTGCTTTTACTGAATTTCCAGGAACAAGAGGCTCGACAGCCACATTATTTACTGGCTATTCGCCTGAAGTTACCTCTCTCTTTAAAATTGGAAGTAGACTATCCCCTAAGTTTACTACCTTAGCCCAGCTGTTTAAATCAAAAGGTTTTTATACTGCAGGTTTTATCGCCAACGGAAATGTCAGCGCTGATTTCGGATTTCAGAAAGGATTCGATTATTACTCGGAACTTCACCAGAAAGAAGAGTTCAGTCATACAGCTCAAGGATTTATACCTTTTCTTTTTCCTTGGTTAGAAAAAATGAAAAATAAAAAATTTTTTCTTTATCTTCATTTTAGAGAGCCCCATGCGCCTTACATTCCTCCTTCTCCTTTTAAAGGAATGTTTTCTGAAAATTACCAATCAAAAATCGACCCTAATAAGGACAAGAAAAAAATAAATCAAGGCAAGATAAAAATAGACGAGCAGGACTTAAACTATTTTATAGCTCGTTATGACGAAAACTTAGCCAGCGTTGACTCAGTTATTGGTCAGATAATAGAAAAAATGAAACAATTAAAAATCTATCAGAAGACCCTGTTAATTGTTACTTCAGATCATGGGGAAAGCCTGAGCGACCATCATCATTATTTCGGACACGGGATTGTTCTTTATGATGAAGGGATTAGAATTCCTTTAATCATTCATTTCCCGAATGACTGGTTAAAAGGGAAAACAATTACCTCTCTGGTCAAAAATTCTGATATTTTTCCTACTTTGGCTGAAATTTATGAACTTGATATTCCCAATGAATTTATAGATGGCAAAAGCTTCGCTCCTCTTTTATATAATCCAGATAAAGAAATTAACTCATCTATAATTTCCCGCACTCATTCTTCTATTAATGGCTATGGATATTCTCTTAGAACAAAAAAATATAAATTAATATACTGGTTATATACTTGGCAACCTCCCCATATTGAGTATTATGACCTTGAAAAAGACCCTTATGAGAAAGTCAATCTTTTTAATCAGGGAAATGTTGTCCAAGATTTTTATTTAACTGAGCTTAAAAAATATATAAAAAAACAGCGTCAAAAAAGGAAATTTTTACGGATTTCTCCACGCTATATAAAATTAAAAGACTTAGACAGAAAAACTTTAGATAATCTGAAAGCCTTGGGTTATATTTAATAAAGAAAGCACCTTATTTTTCTTCTAGCGTCTATTTTTTTTAGTTCTGGTCTATTTGTCCGACATTTTTCTTTTTTCTGGTGACATCTTGGGTAAAAAGAACAGCCCAAAATTAAATGTGAATTAGCATCTGAATAACTCTCTGATTTTCTAAAAGAAGTAGATTCGAGAAGAAGCATGGTGTATGGGTGAAGAGGATGATGATAGATTTCTTCAGTTTCTCCCATTTCTACAATCTGTCCGGAATACATAATAGCTACCCCATCGCTTATGTGTCGGACAACAGATAAGTCATGAGAGATGAACAAGTAAGTTAAATTGAATTTCTCCTGGAGTTCTAAAAATAAATTTATGATTTGAGCTTGAACCGAAACATCAAGAGAAGAAACTGGCTCATCAGCGACAATAAAAGAGGGAGAAGAAGCCAGAGCCCTACAAATTCCAATTCTTTGTCTCTGGCCACCACTGAATTCATGAGGGTATTTATTCTTAAAATTTGGCTCAAGTCCCACTAATTCTAAAAGTTGTTCTACTCTCTTTTCCCTTTGCTTTTTACTGCCTAATTTATGGATAATCAAAGGTTCTTCTATAATCTTGCCAATTTTATAGCGAGGGCTTAATGAGCTATATGGATCCTGAAATACCAACTGCATCTTTCTTCTTAGAATTCTGAGTTGAGAATTCGAGAGAGTGGTTAAATCCTTTCCTTCAAAATATATTTTCCCTTCGGTTGGTTCAATTAACCTTAAAATTAACCGTCCAACAGTTGTTTTCCCTGAGCCTGATTCCCCAACCAGACCCAATGTTTTTCCTGTTTTTATGTCAAAATCTATTCCATCCACAGCTTTAACCAGTCCTGTTTGACTAACCAATCCTCTTTTTAAAGGAAAATATTTCTTAAGATTCTTAACAGAAACCAATTCCATCTCTCTCAGATTTACCCCTTTGAGATAGTAAGCAAAAAGAGTCACTTTGTCAACACAGTGAAGGCTTTATATCATATTTATATGTAGGTTTGACGGAGTGACGAAAAGATTCTACGACCATAGTTTTGAATAGTTGAGAGTGGTATATTTAAATGAGAAACTATATAAAAATATGGACATTTCTAAACAAATTTAGGGTTGGACACACAAAATGCCGGCTGGATCAGCAAAAGGGGGTGATGATGAATAGATATGAGCTCTCTCCAGCCGGCCAAAGAGAGTCATTTATATTATATCATAAATTTTACTTGTTTTGGCAACATTCTGAGTCTTTAATTCGAAGCCCTATTATTTTTCGAGATTATTAACTTAATTTTTTTCTCATTAAGAACTTGTTATTGCAATAAACTCATAACGAAAATCGAAAAATTATCCCGAAAATGTCCCCGAGTACTCGAGATTGAATTTTCTTGATCCCGTATTCTTAATTATTATTTTAGTTGATTTTGATATCATCGGGACCCTCATAAATCTACCTAAATTAAAATTCAGAGAAAAAGAACTTTTATATATTTATTTCGTATAAATTTATGAAAAGCAAATGAAATGGGGGGGATTATAACGAAAAAATTAATCTTTGTGACAAAACTGCTTTCTGTTCTTTATATAGCTATTTTTTCTACATTCTTTTTTATGAGTCTTGTACTGCTTGATAGAGTAATGGAAAACAAGATATCTCCCTACTCCCGTACAGCAATAAATCATGTTGTATTACTTGTGATCGTCTTTGCTATTATGCATTTATTACCTGGAGGTCCTGTAAAATGGGGAGTAAATTTGAGGGATTGGCAAAGAAGTTTAATATTAGGTGTTATTTTGGGAGTAGCAATTGGAATTCTATTTTCTTTATTCTCTTACGGGTCAAATATTACTCGATGGGATTTTATTAATTTGATGACTCAACTGAAAGACAAAGAAAATATTATACTTTTGTTATCACAAGTTTTTATAATTGGATTTAGTGAAGAGTTATTTTTTAGAGGCATACTGGTTACATATCTTATGAGACGATATTCTATGAATCTTATTGGTATTCATCTCGGGGTTATTATTGTTTCTATTATGTTTGCTTCCATTCAATTTTACAAGTTACTCTTTGGAGCCCCTTTAGGAAATGTTTTTCCATTAGTCATTGGAGGGTTTGTTTATGGACTTGTGCTTGGATGGATATATCAAAAGACTGGAAGTCTGATTGGGTCCATTATTACACACAATCTTGGTAATTCTCTTATGTTTCTGGTTAGTTTAGGAATTTAAAATCAAATCTGAAACACAAAATTGTGTTTAATTCAGGAATATAGATGGCTGTAATGGAATCTTGAAGGAGAAATTTGTCTGAATAAAGTGTTATTGCCAGTCTCAAAATAATTGACAACTAATGAAATTTTCCATACCATTTTAAAAAATTAAAAATGTTGAGTACAGCAAGAGATACATTAAAATTTTTATAGAAGATAAAGTTCGGATATAATGCTTAAATGGGATAAAAAGCGAAGTTCGTATATGAACAAGTTATATGAAACCCCAGACAAAATGGGAGGAAAGGTTGTGTACAATGACGGCAATCATAAAGAGAAAACTCAGAGAAAACTTTTAATTCCTCTTCTCATTATCGGGCTATCTTTAATTCTCAACCAGGCCCACTTGGGTCAATATTACTACCCTGGGAAAAAGGCCCATTATACCCAAGAATACATTGAAGAAAATAAGGGTAAAGTCATTGTGGAAATCCCGGAAGTATATGAGTTAGCAAATATTGCAATAGCAATTACAGATTATGGGCTGAATAGTCCTTATCGCGTCTATAAAAAAGGAGAATATTATGAACGAGTATTGAAACATTTTCTCCCATTTAAAAAGCATCCGTTGATTTCTAAAATTGAGTTTTCGGATGAAAAGTTATCTCTATACTTTTCATTTAGAGAAAATAGTGCTTGTTATATATTCAAAAATGATTCTATTATCCAAGGTGGAGTATATCCCTATACGTGGGCTTGGTCTCCTAACCTCTTTAAAAAGCATGTTAAATTAATTGAAGATTTTGCTAAAGTGAGTCAATTTAGCAAATTTTACCGGGATAATTTACCATATTACAAAAAACAGATTCGAAAATATAAGGAAAAAGTCCCCATCAAGAAGATGTGGACTTGGTTAGAAAAGAATTTTCCAAACAGGTATAATTGTTATAAAATTATTTTTTCACCATTAATATATGCTTCCCATAGTACTAAGAGGTTTGAAGATGAAGATTTTAGAGAAATTGTGATGTTCGTAAGCGGACCAGAAATTTATAAAAACAAATACTCTGGTAAAGTAGAAGAAGGACTTTTATCAAGAGTTGTCTTTACTGAAATTGACCATAACTACGTTAATCCAATTACTAATCAATACTTGGAGAGAGTTAATAAAGTCTTTTCTAATGTTGAAAAATGGAATAAACAAAGCGGATATCCCTTCCCTTTTCTAATTTTCAATGAATACATGACCTGGGCAGTATTTACTTTGTATGCCTATGATAATTATGAGAGAGAAGATTTTGAAAAAATAAATCAAAGAGTGGTAAAAACAATGGTTAATTCCAGAAAGTTTGTACTATTTAAACAATTTAATGATAAATTTTTGGAACTTTATTTAAATCGCAAAAAGGATGAAACAATACCTGATTTGTATCCTAAGATTTTAGGGTGGGTTGAAAAAATAAAAAGTGAAAAACGAAAAATTACAACTAAAACTTAAAATTTACCCTTCAGATAATTAGCTTCAAGCCATTTCTTCTGTAAGTGGTATTATTGTATGAGAATTCATTGAAATCAGCTAAGCTCTATTTTTTCAAATAATGAACTTATTTTTTTCAGTCGAAACTTGTAGTTAATAAAATTTCTAATTAATGTTTACAATTTTTCGATTTTTTATTATCCTTTTTCGGTAAATTTATTATAAAAATGATAAATTTAGTTACAGGAGCTTCAGGCTATGTTGGGAGTAATTTAGTTCGAAAAATGGTAGAGAGAGGAATGAAGGTAAGAGCATTTGTCCGAAAAACAAGCAATATTCAAAGTTTATTAGAATTGGACAATGTGGAAATATTCTATGGTGATATAACTGATTTTTCTTCTGTTAAACGAGCAGTTCAAGGTTGTGAAGTCGTTTTTCATTTAGCCGCCTTAGTAAGCGATTGGGGAGATTATCAAAAATTCTATCAGGTAAATTATTTAGGAACGAAAAATGTTCTTCGGGCTTTATTAAAAGTAAAAGTTAAGAAATTCATCCATAGTAGTTCAATTGGAGTTTTGGATTTAAGAGGCAAGGCAATAATTCGGGAAAATCAGCCTTACGGTCATTTCACAAGCTCTTACTGTCGGACTAAAGCAGAAGCTGAGAATTTGGTTAGGAGATATAGCCAATTTATTCCAACAGTAATAATAAGATCTGGAGTAGTTTATGGACCAAAGGATCCGCAATGCACCTTGAGATCGTTGAATTACGCACGCAAAAATCTTCTATTCCTTATTAATCATGGAAAAGGCATTTTTCCACATGTCTATATTGATAATTTAATTGAAGCTATTCTCCTTGCAGCTCAATCTGAAAGAGCGATAAATGAAATATTTAATATTACAGATGGAATAAATACTACTACCTGCGAGTTTTTTAATTACTTGAATGGTATTGTAGGAAGAGAAAACATTCGTTTATCATTACCTTATCCTCTTGCCTGGATTTTAGCTTTCCTAATGAATATTTTTGCTCACCTGACAGGTAAACCTCCCATGCTATCTTGGACAGGGCTTGAATTTTTGACCCTTAAATGTAAATTTGATATTTCTAAAGCAAAGGAAAAACTCGGTTATAACCCTCATATTTCTTTGGAAGAAGGCATGAGAAGAATTAAACTTTGGTGGGATAAAAACAAGTTTTAAATAAGAGATAGCTAACTTCTACAATTTTAAAGAAGAATATAGACTATCTAAAAGCCAACTCAATTGACTATAAATTTTTCCTATGATATAAGCGAGAAGAAGAAAAGTTGACAAAAATCAAACAAAAAAAGGAAAAAATCATTGCCAGCCATAAAATAAAATTCCTATCTCTTATCGTCTTGGTAGGAATATGTACTCTCCTGGCAGGTCTCACAATACACATCCTTTCTCTCCGAACTCTAGGGCGTATACAAAAGAGCTCGCAGATGACATTATATGGAACCTATGTGTTTGTAAAGGAATCAAGCGGCTATGTTCCAGCCAAAGGAGCGCAGATTCTTCTAAAATTCATCTCTCCTAATATTGTCTCAGTAGTAGCGACAAAACCAGGGACGCCCTCCATAACAGACATAGGTCATTTCTCAATTGAACAAGATATGATTACCCTGGATCTTCCTGGGCTACAAAGGTCAGCTAAAAAAGCCTCTTTCCGCTTTGATGGCAAACAGTTAATTCTCCCGATTATGGTTATTGAAGAAGGAGAGGGAACCTCCACGTGGGAGAAAATCGATATCCATCCTAATGTTGTTCAGGAAAGCATTGGTAAATTCCGTGAAACCATCATGAAGGGTAAGTCACGCCTGGAAGCACTTCAAGTAATGGCGAATAATTTGGCTCAAAACCCCTCTGTCGACAGTGTGGAGATCGCTCCGGGGAGATCCCTGCTTATCACTTACAAGTCGGGATACCAAGAGTTCTTTCTATCAGTGGGTCCGCTTTCCCCTGCATCATCGTCTAAAAAGTTGCTACTATCATCGGAAGAAGAACACTTTAGCTTTTTCAATTCTTCTAGGACGACCTCATTCTTGGTTCCTGTTCTGCTGTCGGGTCCACCATCTGTAAATCGGGAAGCTATCTTGAGAAGTAGGTTTAAGCGTTGGCTTATGTATGAACCTGAACCCATCTCTAAGGGAGATGCCCCAAAATACAAGTTCGCTCTGATCATCTCTGCTTTTCATACTTTGCCGGTGCTTATCCCAGGTGATGGAAGGTTAAAATACATGACCTTTCGTGATAAAGGGGAAGATCTCACAAATATATCTGAACCACTTGAAAGAATTGGGTATCAAGTGGCTGGACCTTATATAGATACTATGGTCACAGTCAATAGGCTTTATGAGCTTTTCAATAAATCGTGGGGAGTGGTTTACTTTAATAGCCACGGAGGAGTCTTGCCCGACGGTGATTTTATAATAAGCACCGGACATCAAGTCCCGGTTGGACAAAGCGGTACCCATAAGCAGCGAGAAGAATATCTCAACAATTATCTTAAAAAAATCCTAGGGAAAGAACTCGCTAAGAAATTACAAGGATATATTATAATAGGATTCATTAATGACGATGTACCATTTATTGCGATAAGATCAGGATTTTTTGAACAAACCAAGGGAGACTTCTCATCTAGCTTGGTATTCATTAATGGGTGTGATTCTGCTAAAACTGACCGTCTCCGGAAAGCCCTTAATCCGCGAGCCTTCGTGGGGTGGATAGACGAGATAGATATGGAGCTTGGAGGAGATGTCAATGGACCCTTTTGGAAATGCATAGTCCTTAAAACGCGAACAGCTCGCGAAGCTATGGACTTCGCTAAAAACTATCTTTTAGAAGTGAAAGAATATGCAAAGAAGTTAAAAATTTATGGAAAAAGATGGGATCCAAATCTCCTAGCAGTCTATCGACAGGGCAAGGGTGAGTACGAGAAAGTCTTCACTCCTGCTCAAAGACTCATGCTTATGGCAGTACGAGAATATGCATGGCGGCAAAGAAAATCTTCTGGGAAAGAAGATCTAATGGGTTTAGTCAATCAACTCTATCAATGCACTGACAGAGACATTAATAGCCTGGCAGGTAAACCTTTTTGTAGAAAAGCTTTCGTATGGAAAAGAGCTCCGACGAAAGAAATCGATGAAGTGAAGGGAGAATTGTGCGGTTATGGAGGTAGTGTTGCAAGGTTTACATTGGTGGAGAGCAAAAAGCGCTAACTCAAATTCGCATATTGGAGGCAAGTCGTAGAAGACCGAAGATTGTGAGTTCGAGTCTCGTCGACCCCGCCAGAAAAAACCAATACCAGCAAAGCTTTTCCTTATTTTTGCTTTCCAACCGCTTTACCATAATTTCAGCCAAAACCAGTTAATTTTGTCCACATATTGTCCTCACAGGATTTTAAAAATAACTATATTCTAACCAAAATAATTGACAACTGAAGAAATTTTACATATCTTTTAAGAGGACTAATAGCAAAAGGGGCAAGAATCTTAACAAATTTTTGGCAAACCCTTAACAACTTTATGTGAACTTTTCTGGAGATAGGCATTAAATTATCTTTTGGAGGTGAAAATGAATTTTAGTTCAACCAATGGAATGTTTATTAGAACTTGTTCGGATATGAACGAGTTCGGCAAAAAAGGGCAAAAAAACTAAAAGGAGGATATTATGGCAAAGGCATTTAGTTTGGCATCATGGAATGTGGAGCACTTCAAAGGAGAGAAAGAGCGGGCTGCGCGCGTTATTGAGTTTCTAAAGAATCAAGCTCCAGATATTTTCGCCTTGTATGAAGTGGAAGGGAAAGAAGTTTTTAATTATCTCGTCGACCAGATACCCAGCTATCAGTTCCACATTACTGAGGGACCTCAGGTTCAGGAGGTGCTCGTTGGGGTAAAGCGAAACTTTACCGCGTTCTTCACGCAGAAGGTCGAATTCAAAAGTGGCATCAAGGCTCTACGCCCCGGTGCACTCTTAACTCTTAGTTTAGAGGGTGTGAACTACAGTATACTCTTTTTGCACACCAAGAGTAGTTCGCTTCCCCTTGGCCTGGGTCTTCGCGATGACCAGTTTCGTCGTGCGTTCAAATTCAAAAAACGTTTGGACAAGATAGCAGGTGGAAAGGGAAAAGCAAATTTCATGTTCCTCGGTGATCTTAACACAATGGGAATGAGCTACCCATTCGATAGGGATATTGATCCAAAGTTTGAGTTGAAGAAGCTTGATAAGGGAGCCAAAAAAGTAAAGATGCGCCGCCTAACCAAGAACAGGGCGTACACTTGGTGGAATGGACCTGGCTCAAGATATAAACCTGGCGATTTTGACCAAGTTGTTGCCTCTGAACAGCTGAAGATCGAGCAGTTCGATGGCGCGGACATTGACGTGCGCGGTTGGCCTGCATTTGAGTCCGAAAGCGATCAGGCTGAATGGATTAAGAAATACTCGGATCACGGGTTGCTCTATTTGGTAGTGAAAAAACTGGATGAGTGAGATTTGATGGATGTAATATATTTTTTTGAAGGTCGCTCTTAAAGATTTGATTAAAAATCCTGGCAAACCTTACTCAACTAAAAAGGAAAAGCGAAAAACAAAAAATTATCCCGATACCGTCACAAAATCAGGGCGGGACAACTAAAAACTCAAGATTTGCCCTTTTAAAATTTGAAAAAACGAAAATAAAACTTTTTTCCTCATTTAAAACTGTTCTTACAAATAATTGACAACTGAAGAAATTTTACTTGCCATTCCATCAAACGGAAAAATGTTAAGTTCAGCAAGACATATATTAAAATTTTTTGTGGAAGGTAAATTTGGATATACCGCTTAAATGGGATAAAACGAATTTCGTATATGAACGGGTTAACCGCAATCCAAGTGCGGGAAGCATATACTTTAATAACTAATTAGAAAGAAGGAAGAAAAAGAAATGTTGAAAATAATATTGATAATTTTTGGAGTATTTTTAGCAGCAATGGTTGTATTCATTGCAATTAGTGGCTATTCATTCAGTAAAAAGGTTGAAGAAGAAATAAACGAGCTAACAAAAGATGTTAGTGAAACCCCAGCTAAAATATTTGCGTATGATAACCTTGAGGGATTACCTGAACTTGTTCAAAGATATCTTAAATATTCCTTAAGTGATGAACAGGAACATATCAGATTTGTCAGATTAAAACAAACGGGTGAATTTAGAATGAAAGCGAATCAAGATTGGAAGCCTATCGAAGCAGAACAATATTTTACCACAGAAAATCCTGCATTTGTATGGCAGGCCAAATTAAAACTTGCGCCTTTTATGTGGGTTGGAACAAGAGATATGTATTATCGAGGTAAGAGGAGTATGCTTATAAAATTATTTTCCGCTATAACAGTGGTTGATGTAACAGGAAAAGAACTGGACGTTTCTTCATTACTCAGATTTCTTTCAGAAGCACCTTGGTTCCCAACAGCCTTACTTCCCAGTAATTATCTTGAATGGATAGAAATTGACTCTAATTTAGCCAGGGCTGTTATTAGTGATCACGGATATACTGCCTCAGCTGTTTTTACTTTTAATGACCAAGGAGAAATCATCAAACTTGTAACAAATGATAGATACAGAGAAGTTGATGGGGAATATTTCAAAGAGCAGTGGACAACTTATTATAGAAATTATCAAGAAGTTAATGGTGTAAAAATACCAACCGAAGAAGAAGCTGAGTGGAATTTGCCTGACGGGAATTTTACATATGGTAAATTTAAAGTGGAAATAATCTCATATAAACCACTTGGACAGCGCATAACTCGGCGTTGCTGATGCTGCTCCCTTCGGGCTTCGGCAACGCCGCGTCCGTTAAGTGAAATTGCCAGCACCATTCTATAAAGATTAAAAAAGGAGGCGAGATTATGAGATGGTACTTTTGGCTTATATTAGTATTGGGAGGTTTTATAGGTTTCCAGATAATCCTTCGAATATTGGCGAAGATGTTTGCTTTTCCAATGCCATTTGAAGCAGCCTGGATTATGGATAGAAAGTGGCGGAGAGTTTTACTGCCTCCTCCCAAGATAGTTGAGCAGTCTGGTATAAAAGAGAAAATGCAAGTTTTAGAATTGGGAGCAGGGACAGGATTTTTTACTGTTGAGGCATCGAAGAGGTTAGGTGAACAAGGCAAACTCTACTGCGTTGACATACAGTCTGAGATGATTAGAAAAATAGAAGGGAAAATTAAACAATACGATTTGAACAATGTAGAAACCCAAATTGCTAATGCCAATTCACTGCCTTTTCCAGATGATAAATTTGATGTAGTTTTTCTGGTAACAGTACTGGGAGAGATCCCTGATAAATCTAAAGCGGTAAAAGAGATTTATCGTGTTTTAAAGCCAGATGGGGTATTGTCTATCACCGAATTCTTGCCCGATCCACATTATTGTTTTAAAAGAAATGTTGTTAATCTTTGTACTGGAAATGGTTTCAGATTGATTAATGAATATGGAACATTTTTCAAGTATACTGTCAATTTTCAGAAATCCTAGTGGTGTGCAAACCCGCCGCTTGCTTGAAGGCAAAAGCCACTCAGACGATAGGTGAACCCAAATACAATTGCAATAAACTAAAAACGAAAAGCGAAACCTTCGTCCCGAGCTCAGGTCGAGGGAAACGAAAAATTACAACTAAAAATTAAAAATTTGTCCACCGATTACGAAATTGCTTGTGAGAAATTTCCCATCGAAACCCTGTGTTTTTAAAAAAACCCAATAAAATTTCGAGAAAAACAGACTTATTATATAGAAGGAAATTAAAGAGATTAAAACGCAGGCTGTTAGCAAGGGGGGTGATGGCTAAAAAGCGAGAGCTCTCCCCAGCCAGCACAAGAGAGCCGTCTATTCTACAATAAATTTTACTTATTTGGGCAGGAGATTAGTTAAGTTTCACATTGAAGCCTTGGTTTTTTCTCATTCAAAGCTGTCCTTACACCTTTCCATTTTCAGTGTATTAAAAAATGATTATTTTACAGCAAGTCAGTGATAATAATACGGGTAGAAATTCTTTTAAACAGAGCAGTGAAAAATCCTGTGGAAGAGCTGTGATTTTCTTTATAAGAAATTGGCTTAATTACAAAAAGCTGTAAACAGCAGTTTACACTTTTTCGAAGTTTTTATCTTGTCTTTAAACTATTAGCCAATTTTTCATTATTCTTCCTCTTTTCCCCTTAAGATGGCGACTTAAATTCCTTATCGGAATTAATTTTTCAGATATTTAAAAAAATTAAAAAAATTTTCAAGTTTTTACCTGTTTCTAAGACTAAATTAATGAGGGAAAAAATGAGATTTTTTTTAAAAAAAACCCAATAAAATTTACTTAAAAAAGGACATATATAAAGGGGAGGCTTATTAATTAGAGGCAGGAATGAATAAACAAAAAGTAATTATGAGAAAATATCAAAGGATTCGTAGGTTATAGCCAGACAGGAAACTATGGCTCTAAATTCATTATTTTAGAGGCACAAAATGAAAGATGGAGATAAGACAAAAGAGCAACTTATAAATGAGTTGGTAGAAATGCGCCAGCGGATTGCTGAATTAAAAGCATCGGAAACCAAGCGCAAGCGGGCGGAGGAGGCGTCACGCAAAGTCAAGCGAGCGTTCGAGACGCTCACCCAGTGCAACCAGGCACTGGTGCGTGCCACGGAGGAGTCAGATTTACTCCATGAGATATGCCGAATCATTGTAGAAGTCGGTGGGTATCGTCTAGCGTGGGGCGGCTTCGCCGAGCAGGACAAAAAGAAGACTGTTCGTCCCGTAGCCCAGGTGGGATACGAGGAAGGGTATCTGGAGACGGTGAACATCACGTGGGCTGATACCGAACGAGGTCGCGGTCCCACTGGAACAGCTATACGGACGGGCAAACCTTCCATTTGCAAAAACATGCTGACTGATCCCAAATACGCTCCCTGGCGCACTGAAGCGACCAAGCGCGGCTATGCATCGTCGATCGCCCTTCCTCTAATCGCTGGGGGTCGGACCTTTGGCGCTCTGAACATCTATGCGGTGGAGCCAGATGCCTTTGACTTGAGGGAAGTAAAGCTGCTGATGGAACTCGCAGACGACCTGGCTTATGGCATCGTAGCGCTGGGCACACGCTCCGAGCGCAATCGGGCGGAGGAAGAACTTCATCAAACTCTCTCTAAGTTGCGAAAAGCCTTAGGGGGAATCGTCAATACTATGGCCTTGACAGTCGAGAAGAGGGATCCTTATACAGCGGGTCATCAACGGCGTGTGGCTAATCTTGCTCGTGCCATAGCGAAGGAGATGGGCCTTTTAAAGGAACAGATTGATGGGATACGTATGGCCGGGGTTATTCATGATCTCGGTAAGATGTTTGTACCTGCTGAGATTCTCAGCAAGCCCGGTCGGATAACGAAAGCTGAATTCAGTATAATTAAAACTCACCCCCAAGTCGGCTACGATATATTGAAGAAAATAGAATTTCCATGGCCGGTTGCCCAAATTGTGCTTCAACATCATGAAAGGATGGATGGTTCTGGATATCCTGCAGGTCTTTCGGGTGAAGGCATTCTCTTGGAAGCAAGAATCTTGGGTGTAACTGATGTTGTTGAGGCTATTTCCTCTCACCGACCTTACAGACCGGCTCTCGGCATAAATAAGGCATTAGAGGAAATCTCACAGAATAGGGGTGTCCTTTATGATCCTAAGGTGGTAGATGCTTGCTTGAAGCTTTTTACCGAGAAAGGGTTTAAGTTTAGTTAAGAGATGAATGTAGCAACTTCACTTAATTAATTATTTCACGCGTATGTTATTTTTACTAAAATTTCTCGTTGAAAGGCTGTATTTTTAACAAAGCCCAATAAAATTTCGAGAAAAACGGACTTATTATAGAGAGGAGAAAATTAAGGCAAAAGATAGGAATCTATAAAATGAGCAGAAAAGGAGAAAGAATTGGATTTAGGCCAAAAGAGATAATTCCTATTCCCTTTTCTACAACAATTGCAATAGTAATTTAAGGAGAGAAGACAGATTAATGCCTCAAAAATGAAAAAAGGAGGTGATGCCAAAAGATAAGTCAAAAATCATAATTATGAATTCAAAAGCAAAATTTAGTGAAAGGAGAGTTTGATGTTTAAAAGATTTCACAAGCAACTTTTAATTCTTTTTACTATTTCTTCAATAATTATTTTAATCTCTGTAAACTTAGCCATTGCGAAAAAGAAACAAACTGAGGGAACTGTATGGGATGTGTATCCAGAAATGAGTCGAGAAGAAATTCAAGCAGTGGTTAATGGTGCTACAGATGGAGACACTATCTACTTTCATGCAGGGACTTATGATTTCAGCGATGCTCCTATTGTGCCAAGGTATGCAAATGAGGGAGCAATTAACATTATCGATAAGAGTCTCATTATTAAAGGCGAAAAAGGTACTATAATCAAAGGACGCGAGAGCGAAAATGGTGCTGGACTTTACGCAAAAGGGCTAAATGCTTTTCATGTGCGGGATTCAGACGCGACCAGGGATGTTACTTTTGACGGTTTGACTATTCAAATATTCATGAGAGGGATAGCTGTTTGGAACAATGTAGTTATTGAACCACTCGTCAATGAATATTGTCTTCCCAGTATGAGAAATGTAACAGTAAAAAATTGTACATTTTCAGACATTCATCGTGACGCTATCTCAATAGCTAATGTAAGAGGGGATATTCTGACTCAGAATAATGACATATCTACAGATAGAGGGGGCATGTATATATCTTGGTATAATAGCAAGGACCACCAGGATTGGCAGCCTGAAGATACATTTGTACATGTCCTTGAAAATAAAATTAATACAGGTAGATGGGGTCTAGTGATTCTCTCAAGTACAAATTTTGTTGTTAAGCAAAATTCCATAGATTGTGAACGTTTTGGAATTCTCAATTCTGGAGCCAGGAAAGGAACTGTTATTTCTTCTAACTCTTTGTTCAATAGTAGATGGGGCGTTTATATATCTGGATGGTGGGAGGATGGAATAAAAATAGAAGCAGAAGGAGCTGTTATTGAGAAAAATAAGCTATTTAATATGACTCGGATGGGCATTTTAATTGATGAAGATGCATCATCTGGACATACAGTGAGCAAGAATGAGATTAATATGGCACCGAATAGTTTTGCAGGAATTTATACAGAGGCTCATGACAATTATTATGGACAGAATAAAATAAAGGGTTCAGGTTTGACAGCTTTCTGGTTAGGTTGGAAAGGTTATTTTGATGAAAACGGTGATCCTGTAATATTCTATGCTGCCCATCATGAAACCTTGCAGGCAAACAACGTTAACCAATTTTTACCTGATCTGTGTCATTTTTTTCTTGATGAGGGAACTCACGACAATTTAATCATTGGTTCAGGAATGGGACATAATAGTTATATCGATAATGGGGAGAACAATAGGATTACTGGTGTTGCTCCGATGGCTGGTGGAATTGGCGAGGAGCTGAGAGAGGCTATCAAAAAGAGAAATGAGGAACTCAAGGAAGCAAGAGAAATCAAATTCTAAACCAACAAGCACTATTTCTCCTTTCTAGCGAAGTAAAGGTTATTTGCATAAAGCTTAATATTTTCCTCAAAACACTTTTTCGCAATTGAATAGTGCTCCATTTTAGCCTTCTTAGAAAAAATTTTACTGCTTTTGAATATACAGATTCATTTAAATTATCAGTATCCTAAAAAATTAAAAAAAATCAAATATTTTTCCTTCCAAAAAAGACTGTATAAGTAGAGGAGAAAATAAGACAAAAATTTATATTAAAAGAAAGTTGCCGGCTGGATCAGCAAAAGGGGGGTGATGGTCATTAGAAGTGGACCCTCTCCAGCCGGCCCAAGAGAGCTATTTGTACTATATAAAAAAGACCGAACCCGATAAAATTTCCTCAAAAACGGACTTATTATATAAATGGATAAATATTTTGAGAAATAATAGTGGATAGAAATAATAAAAGTGCAAGGAAATTGCGAATTAACAAAAAACAAATTCCCATAAATTTTACAAAGGAGGTATAAAATGGGGGCTTGTCAAACAGTTAAAAAATGGATTACGAAAGAGGTCCAAATCCCAGTAGAGGAGTTCATTACTAAAGCCAAAAAGCAATGCACCGAAGTAAAAAAGAAAATTGAAGAAAAAGTGCGCAAACCAGTAGAAAAATGGGTAAATAAACAAGAAAGGAAATGCAAAAGAAAAAAATGCAAATGGTGGTGCCTCTGCTGCAATAAGTGGTTTTGCTGGATTGTCACTCTGGTGGTGAAAGTGGTCACATGGGTGGTAACGACAGTTATAAAATGGGTGACTTATCTGGTCTGTAAGATTGTAATGGTTGTGGTAGATGTCATAGTCAAAATTATTACAAGAATCATAAAATGGTTGGTATCTTTTGTCGTCTGTCTTTTCACCGACCCCGTGGCAGCTTTCAAATCTATTTACGATATATGGACCGATTTCCTTGACATCGTTGAAGATATTGTTGATTTTGCTAAAAGCTTATTGGATGATGTGGTTGAGTTCATCGAGGATGTTGAACGACTTTTGGATGCGTTGGCTGAATCTTTTGGTCCAATAGGTACCTGGCTCCTGGGACTTGTTAAAGGACTCTTAAACCTTGTAAAACATGCCATTAACATAGTTCGGGGTATTATAGATGCTGTTCAGGATATTCTTTTCGGAATATTGAAGCTTGACTGGTGTAGAATCACTGCAGGCATAACAAATCTCGGTGTTCAAATTGGCAGATTAATACTTCTCCCCGTGAGAGTACCGTTTGAAATAGGAATAGGAGGCCCGAGAGATAATTTCCATTTGGCAGATTTAAGGGATATTATTGAAAGAGCGCTGAACAAGGAGTTTGGTGATGATAAAGAAAGAATTGAGCGTTCAATAGAATTAATAGGATTATACAGTCGCCCGATGGGCTTACCTATTACAATAGACCCCAGAAGCCTTTGCATCCGATCCAGCGTTTTCTTACAAAACTTGCATAAGGAAGGTGTGATCGATCTCTATCGTATTGCCGGTTATGTATCACTCTGTGATGATAAATGGGCAACTTCAACCAAGAGGATAAACGGAAAAGTGGTTTATACAGGCACTGAAATAACTGTTCCCCGTAGCGATCTCGAATTGTTTATTGAGGAAGGTCCCGAGGCTGTCCCGGAATTCACGGTTTATCCCATCAAGCTGGATAACTTCGAACGATACTTGCAGGTTGCTAAGAGAAAAGCCTATCAGATAGGACTTGAATTGTCCTGGGGGCGAATCAGAGACTATGAAATAACAGATTCCACCTTTATACCTTTACCAACTAACAAACATGATGAACTGTTTACAGAGTTTGGGCGGAAGGGAGTAGGTGATAATCTATGTAGCGTGCCTGCAGTAGCAATATTTCTGTACGAAAGCGATACCCTTAATGGATTAACTTCATGGTTCAGGCCCCCTCCTTATAAAAATCCCTGTCCCGACAGTATTGATAATTCTCTTCAACGGACTAAGTATATCCGAAAAAGTGGAGTCTCATTTAGAGACAGAGTACCTGAATATGTATTCAAGTATGTGTTAATTCATGAGTTAGGGCACTATTTCGGGTTATGTCATGAAGGGCATGATGGATTTGAATATATTATGTTCAGTTACAGTGCAGCCGAGGAAAAAGTGACCTTCAATACTTTTCTTGAATATGCGATGTTATCTGGAGAGCCATATTTCACCAGAAAAGATGCTCAGGAAGTATGGAGATGGATAACGCAAGTGGCTAAAGACTCGTGCTTGCCGTAAATGTAAATAATAAAAAAATATCACCAGTGAATAAATAAGCTTAGCCAATGTATGACTTTAAAATAACCAATAGCGATTCTATACAATCACTTTTCTCTAAAAAGAATAGAAACAAGTTTGAAAGAATAAAAATAGATGTGGAAGGGTTGGATAAAAGCAGAGCCAAAGAGTTTGAAAAGAAAATAAATAGGTATTTTTTTTCTTGCGGCTGTGAAACAGGAGCAATTTTCTCTTTTTCGTCAATTTTAGTCTATATATTAATAGGAATGCTGTATTTCAAAAAAACCAGCATCTTTAATTGGCAATCCATTAAGTATGGACTTTTAATTCTGCTCACAGGAGCTCTTTTAGGAAAAATTATAGGATTGTTATATGCAAAGTATAAACTTAGAATAACGATTAAGAAGCTGAAATCAGAGATATCAAAAATATAGTTTGAATTGTTTAAAAAATGGCTTCGCCTGGATAAAGAAGATGGACGATGAACTCAGGTTTTACATTATAATAAAAAAGAAGTTGAAGAGAGGCAGTCCTTAAAATTTGAAACAATCTCTATTAATCTCTCAGTCTCAATTAATCTCAATAAGTCTCTTTCCTAAAAAAATCGGACATACTACTAATTTTTATTGAATTGAAAATTGCCAAGATTTTTAATGAGAAATTGTCTAATGTAATGAATAAGGAAAACTGAAATTGTATTTTTGCCCAGAGTATTGATAATTCACTGGAGAATGGAATCATCTCTTCTCTGGTTATCTACACCAGTTATAAAATCACAATATGAAAGTAAAATACATTAACAATCAAAGGAGGAATTGAAATGACACAAAAAGGAGCAGTCCCTATTAAAATTACTTTCGTGATAATTTTGACACTCTTTTTTGGGATTTTATACGGGTCGTCAGTATCTGAAGAGCCTCTTCCTATTCTTGTTACTGCAATGGTCCATATAGATCCATTGCCAACGGTATCAAATACAAAAATTATACTTAAGGAATATGCCCGTCACCGAGATGGTTGGCTGTGGTATCTAAACTTAGCTCAAAAAACAGGTCTTCGCATAAGTGCTCAGATGACAGGGGTATATGCTGAAACCTGCATACTCCAGGGTAATGCTTCAGATTTCAAATTATGTATGCCAGGTGGTCCCCACCATCTTGGAACTCACCTTCATGCAAATATAAAGGGCAACCAACCATATGTTTGGCAAACCATTCCAAAAGAACAGTACAATGATCCTTTAATGGTCTCGCAAGTTTTTGAAGATAATTTGCCTTGGATTAACCGCATTTTTGAGGAAAACGGATTCAGTTCTTATGATAACTGGTTTTTCCACGGTAGCCATGCACACTATCAAGGAATGGACGAAGACCTTTTTGATTACAACCACCAGACCTATTCCTATGACAACCGATTTGTTATGGTAGGGGCTCGCCGCGGAAGACTTTATCTCTACCGTGGTGCTTGGATGGGTGAGCCGCACGAGACACAAGGTAACTACATTAAGGTATCCGAGATTGGTGGAATTATTGGTGAAGATCGTGAGCATGGTCCGGAAGGTATGGTCTATGGCACAGTTCCATACCAGCGACGCGATTTCCTTCGTGTCTATATAGAATGGCGTGAGATGGTTCGTCGAGGTGACTCAGGACCTGTTCGTCACTTCAACTGGATGATTCATCCATATCAACTCGCAAAGGGATATATTGCTTCTGATGGGCGATCACCCAGAGTGTCTATTGAGGAACTAATTCAATGGCTGCTTGATAACTTCATTGGGAAAAAAGATGAGTCAGAATATATAATGGCTCAATTTGCGAATATTGCTGAAATTCGGCAAGCTTTTGAGACTTGGGAGAAGGAACATCCCGCAGAAGCCCAAGCTTTGCAGGAAGCGCTTGAAAGAAATGACCCTCCCAGATATCTACCTGCTATATTGGATCGGATGGAGACAACTTATCATGAAGGGCTTTTAAATGTAGAAAATCCTAATCTGGTTGTGCATCAATTAAGGGACAGGAATAACGGCCATCCACTTTATTTGGTGTGGTCACAGAGTAGTGAATTAATTCCTCTTGGTGAAGTCTTACCCGGTCGATATATTGTTTACTATGGTGATGGAAGAACTGAAATATTGGATGGAGTAGATATTGTAATAGGAATGGAACCTATCCTACTTGAGAAAGTAAAAAGTATTTCTCATAAAAGATAACTGGATATTAATCCCCATACATTCATATGGTAAAGCCCTCTTTATTTTTTTGATATCTTAATCTCAACAAATCTCTCAATTTCAATAAATTTTAAATTTTTTTTAAAAAATCCCAATAAAATTCTTAAAAAATCGGACTTATATATATGGAGGGAAAATTTATGTTTAATAAATGGTATTTTTTACTGAGCAAAGGGGGCGAAAAGAAAGGTGTGGGCTCTTCTCCAGCCTCTTAATTGCGAAAAAGTAATATAGAGGTGACTCATTGAGGAGATTGATTATGTTTTATGTAAAGACATGACACCGCTAGCCTGGTAGCTACTAAATTCCTCAAAAATTAAAATAATTAATTGCAATTATAGGAGAATAAAATTATAATTTAACCGAGATTAAGAAAGGGTGATAGAAAGGTGTCTTTATTTCAAAAACTAATAGAGTTTTTCAATAAACTTCCAACTCCTATTGATATAATTGTATTTTTTTCAATTTTTGGACTTTTAGCAATTATATCTGTTGGAATACAAATTGTTTTAACAAAATTATTTCCGAGAAAATTAAAGAGTATACCTACCCGTATTAATTTAATGTTATGGGGGAGCTTACTTTTATATGCAGGGATACATGGCTCAATTTATGTTCTTAAAGTTAATCCGATAGGTTTGTTTCTTACGGGAATTTTTGTTGCCGGAGGTCTAATTTGTTGGCGTGCAGCACTATTTGGTAAATATCACCCAAAACATGGCCTCACAAGCTGATGGGGTCAGGTCTTGCAATATAACAATATAACATATTGACCGATATTCTTATTCTGATGTGGCAAGGCCTTACGATTAGAATATTCTGGCGCTTTTTATCATATTACTTTGAGAGGGAATCTGA
>JBHIEE010000043.1:0-21362 GCA_046760445.1 Candidatus Aminicenantia bacterium | reverse complement strand
ACTGGGACGGCGTTGACGACCAGTTTAACCGAGCCTGGTTAGATAATCTGCTCTCAACGGTTGATACCTTTGTGGCAACGCATAGCGTGCCGGTTGCGGTGAATGAGTACGGTGTTATGCGATGGGAGCCAGGCGCGGCTGACTTTATGGATGACCAAATGGACCTGTTTGAGCAACGCGGCATAAACTATGCGTTGTGGTCGTGGGATCCTTCGTGGGAGCCGTGGACAGAGGAGGTAGATGCTTTCAACTTCCGTCATGGTCCTGCCCCCAACAACCACACCGATGTTGAATCGAGCGACCTGATCGACGTCATCGTTGAACACTGGGGGCGTAATACGATACGGCCATCAAACGTAAAATCGAAAAAAACAGTAAACAGAAGATAAACCACTTAAGAAGAGAGAGGAAAATGCTAAAGAAAAATCCTTTATTATTATTTTAAGGTGGGAGTTTATCTCTATCTTGGGTTTAAAATTTCTTAGCCATATTCTATGTAATATTTCTGTTAGGCAGAGATAGTTAGAGTCATATTCGACCGAAGGTTCAATTTCACTTCCCTCAAACCATTCGTTCTAAATTGTTATCAAAATAAAATCATGATCATAATTTATAGCTGATGTAAATCTCAATATAGAATTTCCCTTTATAAGTTGACTTCAAATTTTCCTCGTGCTATAAATTAAAAAGGGAACAGCCAGATAGCAATAAAGGGAAAAAATTGTTGCAGAGCAAACTCTTACCCCTCCATGATGAAAGGCAGAATTTAGATAATTGAGCGTAAAGGAAGGATTATAATCAAATTGCCCTATAATCCAAATTATATTGCACGAATCAAAACTATCAAAGGATACAAATGGCACCCATCATGAGTGACGGATTATACGAAATTTTTATTCGCATAAGAAAAATAGACGAACAAGAAGTTCGTAAATAGGGAGTTATGCGAAATATAGAAAGGAAAACTTATGGATATTAAGAATTTAAAAGAATTAAAAATAGGAGATTTGACAGCAAGAATTCCCATAATTCAAGGAGGAATGGCAGTTGGAATTTCTTTATCCAGGCTTGCATCCGCAGTAGCTAACGAACATGGTATTGGAGTTATTGCTACTGCAGGTATTGGAATGCATGAACCTGATTTTTACACGAATTTCTTGGAAGCAAATATTAGAGCGTTAAAAAGAGAGATTAGAAAAGCCAGAGAATTAACCAAAGGCATCTTAGGTGTCAATATAATGGTGGCATTATCAAATTTTGCTGATATGGTAAGAACTTCTGTTGCGGAAGGAATAGACATTATTTTTTCCGGGGCTGGACTTCCTCTTAATCTTCCTCAATTCTTAAAAGGAACCAACAAGACGAAGTTGGTTCCCATTGTATCCTCTGGAAGGGCGGCTAAGATTATTTGTAAAAGATGGTCAGACCGGTATAACTACCTTCCTGATGCTATAGTAGTAGAGGGGCCGATGGCAGGGGGGCATCTCGGGTTTAAAGAAAAGCAAATTAGCGCACCTGAGTATTCACTGGAAAAGCTGATTCCAGAGGTAATTAAGGATATAAAACTATTTGAAGAAAGATATGAAAGAACTATCCCGACAATTGCTGCTGGCTCTATATATACAGGAGAAGATATTTATAAGTTCTTGCAGTTAGGCGCTTCAGGAGTGCAAATGGCAACCCGCTTTGTTACTACTTATGAATGTGATGCATCCGTAGAGTTTAAACAAGCTTATATTGATTCCAGGGAAGAAGACATTGTAATTATCAAAAGCCCGGTTGGCATGCCAGGAAGAGCAATTAGGAACAAATTTATTGATGATGTCAGTGAGGGGAAAAAGAAACCGTTTAAATGTCCCTATCGCTGCATTAAAACCTGTAACTATAAAAACAGTCCTTATTGCATTATTTTAGCTTTAATAAATGCCCAAAAAGGTAATCTAAAGAGTGGGTTTGCGTTTGCTGGAATGAATGCGTATAGAACAAAAGAAATTATTTCTGTTAAAGAATTGATAGAATCCTTGTTAAAAGAGTATGAGAATACATCTAAGGATCTATTTCGCACAACAGAGGAGACTGTCGAAAAACTATGAATTTCAATGAACAGAGAATTTTTTAAAATGGAAAATAACACTGGAAATAGCGAGTTTTTCGACAGACTCAGCGTTTTTGTGGCTCGTGGAGTTTATCCCGCTTTGCGGAGCTCACGCAAATCCTGACTTATCGGAAATTCGCAAACATGCGAGACATTAAATCATTATAGCAAGAACACAAAACAACCCTACCTAAATGTCGCATAATTAATTATTTCACGCGTATGTTATTTTTATCTTTCCTTTTGGTACAATGGGGAAGATTTTCGAGTAAATTTGGGCACAGCCTGAAAATTAAAGGCGTTGTTTTTACAAAATCACTTAAGCCGGAAGTGTTCGGCATAATGTGATTTTCTCCTTTCGGGAGCATTAATCGTTCCAAAAAATCCCGAAACACGAGAGCTCCTGCTTCTTCGTTTCACCCCCTTCAGCCAGAAAAATTGGTATCCGCATGGGATTTTCTTGACATTTTTTTGAGAAAGTGTTAATGTTAATTTCAATCAATAGACAACGCTCATTTCCTGAGAAGAGAGTTGTTTTGGTTTGTCTTACTTAGAAGCAACTGCACAGAAAAGAGAGACAAATTTCAGCTCCATAAAAAATTAGAATATTAAGATCAGCGGGCTGTAATTTCTTTTTTTAGATCTTGCTCATTTTCATGAAGGGAAAAAAGTGCAAATAAAATTCTGCATGGGGCAAGAACAAGCGAAAAGTTTTAATATCACTAAGTATAGGCCTTTTAAAGAAGCAGTCGCCGTGCGAGGGATTAGAAAATATACTTGAAAGGAGGTTGATACAGAATGGAAGCGCTTATCATTGCTGCTGGAAGAGGAAGTAGATTGAATCATTGCTTTTCTCCAAAACCGTTGATTCCGATTTTTGGACTCACCCTCATTGAACGTACAATTCTGAGAGCCAAGTTAGCCGGCATTACCAAGTTTAAAATTGTGGTTGGCTATAAAGCCAGCCGAATTATGGAAAAAATTGGTAGCGGTGATAGCTATGGCGTCCATGTGGACTATATTTTCAATCCCGAATGGGAAAAAGGCAACGGTGTCTCTGTCTACAAAGCCAAAGGTTATCTTAAGGAGAACTTCATCCTCTTGATGTCAGACAACCTCTTTGATGATTCGATTCTGAGAAAGCTTCAGCAAATTGAATCTGAAAGGGATCACTGTATTTTATGCGTGGATCACAAGCTTAATGGTAATCATTTCAACATCGATGACGTGACCAAAGTGTGGGTAGAAAACAAAAAAGTCAAAAGAATTGGCAAGGGGCTTGAGCAGTTCAATGCCATTGATATAGGAATCTTCCTCTGTTCTCCGGCTATTTTCGATGCATTGGAGGAAAGTATTTCACAGGGAGAGTATTCGCTTTCAGCCGCTAATCAAATGCTTTCCAACCGAGGGAGACTGAAGACACTTGACATCGGCGACAATTTCTGGATAGATGTGGATGATAAAGAAGACTTCCAGAAGGCAAAGAAGATATTGATTAAGCAATTGAACAAGCCGACAGATGGACCAATTTCCAGAATTTTGAATCGTAAGCTTTCTGTTTGGATTTCTTCGAAACTGAGTAACTTCAATATCAATCCTAATCATTTGACTCTGATTAGCTTTTTCCTGGCTGCACTGGCGGGATTGTTCTTTTTTCTAGGCGGATATCCTAAAATTGTCATAGGAGGGTTTATGGCTCAACTTTCTTCCATCCTTGACGGATGTGATGGTGAGATTGCCCGCCTGAAGTTTAAACAAAGCAAATTCGGCAAATTTCTGGATCGGTTCCTCGATCGATATGCTGACGGTTTGATTATTTTGGGTATGACCTTTGCTTGCTTTCATTCGATGGAGACGAACTGGGTCTGGCCGGTCGGATTCCTCGCTCTTGCAGGAAGCTTCATGAACAGCTACACAGCTTTGCAGTATGATGAGCTTTTAACTTCAGAAGCTTCTATCAAGAAGAGAACTATCAGGATGGGACGGGATATTCGACTATTTATCGTGTTCATCGGGGCTGTTTTGAACCAATTGTTTGCCACATTATTAATTTTATCCATAGTGACCAATACTGAATCGATAAGAAGGTTATTTGTGTTAAGACATGAGTATCAATTATCGTAAGGCTATCGAAAATGAGATCGAGGATATTATTTCCAGCTCAAATGTGCCCGAGGATTATGCCCATGCTAAAAGCGTGAAAAAGTGGCTGCTAAAATTCAAGCCGGGTGCAGATTGGGCTCTTCAACTCGCCGCTTTTGCCCATGATATTGAACGTGCTCTTCCTCAGAGGAAGGTCATCCGCTCTAAGTTCTCCGACTACAATGATTTCAAAAATGCTCATGCACTAAACAGTGCCAAGGTTGTTCAGGAAATTCTTGATAAATATCCTCTCATCCGCAAGGTGAAAAACAAAATCCTCAGCCTTATCAAAAATCACGAACTCGGCCAAAGTAAAGACCCTGATCTTGTTATTCTGAAAGATGCCGATAGCCTGTCTTTCTTTGAAGTCAATCTCCAGGCTTATGCTGAGCGAAACGATGAATCCGAAATACTTTCCAGAATGATATGGGGTTACCATAGACTCTCGGAAAGAACAAGGCAAATCATTAAAGAATTTCATTATGAGAATGAAAGATTGAATGAATTTCTTCAGCGAATGCTCTCATCAGAAGAAAAATCAATCTTAAAGAGAGCAGAATAAACTCCTAGCAAGCAATAAAAGAAATAAAATTGGTGAATTTAACTTAGTGGGAAATTATTTCTTTTTATTTTGTTTTATATTTTTTGGTTTAAGATAATCACAAAATGGTCGCAAATTGCGATAACAAACTCGTAAGCTAATAGGGGGGTCAGGGCTCAATATTTAACAAAAACATTGGAACTTAATTTTTACAACCTCAAAAAATACGGTATCAAAAGAGAAAAAAGGATTAGAAAAGGTAAGCTCTCAGGTATAACTTTAGAGTATTTAAAGAAAGAATTTAAAACTAAATCAAAGAAACAGGGTGCTGAGGAATTGGGAGTTAGCAAACAATCTTTACACGAGAAACTCAGGAAATTAGGTTATAAGAAACAGTAAGTTTTGTGTCGTATAAGTGGGAATGAGTAAAAAAGGAAAAGATTAAAGGTAAAAAAATGAAAAGAACAAAATCTACAGGATTCAAGAAAGAAATAGTAGTTGGCTTTGTCCTTATTTTATGGATAGTAATAGCATGGTTGCTTTACCCACTTATAAATCTTGATTCTGTAGATATGAAAAATGCAAAAGAATATCTCTACCGATCAGTTATAGGAATCACTATTATGCTCATATTTTTTGGAAAAACCATAATCGATCTTTTATTCCCTCAAGTAAGCTTCAAAAGAATGCCTCTCTTAAGTACAATATTTCTCACTATTTATTCCATTGCCTTAGCAGGAGGTATTATTTTTATGGTTGTAAGAATGATAGTCTTATATCTAAAAAGTAGAAGAACCGGATTAATATTTTAATTAGTCTGAAGTTGATATAAAAGCTTATTCTGTAAAAACACATCGGTTTTTAATATTCATTCCAAAGTTTAATCCAAAGTTTTTTAAATTTTTCTTGACAAACAGATTAGTTTGTGATACAGATTAATTTGGAGGAGTTAAGATGAATGAGAATCAAGCACAGGAAGAGTTAAAGTTTATTAAGGAAATGATGAAAAAGGCAAGTCGGACTTTTATTTTTTCAGGCTGGCAGTGGGTTAGTTGGGGAATTATTTTCTCAATCGGAAGTTTATTCACTTATTTAATTCTCATAGGAAAAGAGGTTGAAGAAGTAGGTAACATTTTGCTTTTCTTTTGGATTGGACTGAGTGTTGTAGGAATTCTTATCGAGTTTTTGATCTTTCGAAAAAAAGTTTTTAAGTTAGGAATCGGTCTCTTTTCTAAGTTAGTCATTCAGGTCACGATAGCTGAATGTTTTATGACCTTTTTAGGGGTCATTTTAACCTATGTTCTGATTAACTTAAACTCATATCAATATATTCCTGGATTGTGGCTATTGGTTATGGGGGTTACATTCACCATAGCAGGTATGTTCTCATTTAAAGAAATTATTTATTCTAGTCTAATGTTAATTGTAAGTGGTGTTATAGCTATAGTTATTCTACCTAATTATTCCTTGCTTATTTTTGGTCTTTTTGCTGGTTTGGGATTTATTATTGAAGGAATGAAAATAAATATTAAACATAAAGAGGAATTGAGAACTGAAGGTTGAGTAAATGAGAAAGTCACAGGTCACAAGTTTCATGTCACAGGCTGATAATCGGTTTGTGACTTGCGACTTGAAAATGGGGAAAAATAATGAATAAGACTGTCAATCTGAATGGAATAGATAGCATTATTCATGAGAAAGTTAGATTAGGAATTATGTCAATTTTAATGGTTCATAATGAAGCTGAATTTACCTATTTAAAGGAAATGCTCGAGCTTACCTCTGGTAATTTAAATGCTCATTTAAAAGTGCTTGAGGATAATGGATACATTAGAGTCAAAAAGGAATTTGTGGGAAGAAAACCAAGAACAACATATCAATTAACCTCTAAAGGAAAAAAAATGTTTAAGAAATATGTTTCTGCTTTGAAAAAAATTATTAGTGCAAGGGAGAGATAAAATGAAAAGATTGCTTTTGATAATGTTTCTTGTTCCTTTTGTAATGGCTCAGGATGCACAGGAGATTATAAAAAAGATGGAGCAGGTTATGAGAGGGAAAAGCAGTGTAGGTGAGATGGAGATGACAGTTGTTAAGAAAGAATGGACAAGAAAACTAAGGCTGAAATATTGGGAAAAAGGAAAGGAAAAGTCAGTGGTTGTAATTCTGGCACCTGCCAAAGAAAGGGGCATTGCTACCCTTAAAATAGGAAATAAAGTTTGGAATTATCTTCCCTCCATTGAAAGAACAATAAAATTGCCTCCTTCCATGATGAGTCAGAGCTGGATGGGTTCCCACTTTACCAATGACGACTTGGTTAGGGAAAGTTCTCTTGAAAGAGATTATGATGCAAAGCTTATCAAGCAGGATAATGAAAAATATTACTTAGAGCTTATTCCGAAACCTGAAGCTATGGTGGTCTGGGGAAAAATAGAAGCGGAAATAGATAAAAAAACTTACCTTCCTCTAAGAGCTTATTACTATGATGAAAAGGGCGAAAAAATTAGAAGCCTTGTCTATTCTGATATAAAAAAGGTAGACAATAGATATTTTCCCTTTTTGTGGACTCTTTATCCTGAAAAAAAACCTGGTGAAAAAACGGAAATAAAAGTAATCAGCATAAAGTTTAATGTTCCGATTCAGGAGAAAATTTTCACTATTAGGTTTCTCAAGGAGCTTTCAAAATGATTTTTAGACTCGCATGGAGAAATATATGGAGAAATAAGAGAAGAACATGGATATTGATTTCTGCTATTTCAATAGGCTATTTTTCTCTTTTTATTTATATGACTGTCACCGAAGGCGCTATCAGACAGGTGGTTGAAAATATTATAGACTCTGGAACGGGACATATTCAGATTCACAAGGCAGGCTATCTTTCTGACCCTGAGGTAAAAAAATCTATTAAAAATCCAGATGAAATACTGAAAATTCTTAACTTCAATGAAATAGACATGGTAACGAAAAGGGTAAATCTTCAGGGAGTTATTTATTCTCCTGAAGAAACTTCCCCTGTAAGAGCAATTGGAGGAATCCCTGAAAAAGAGAAAAAACTTACAAAATTTACAGAATACATAGTAAAGGGAAAATTTCCTGAAAAAGAGAAGGAAATACTAATAGGTAGTGAACTGGAAGAAATACTTAAGGTCGATCTCGATGATAAGGTCGTCCTCAGTTGTGCTGATAAAGATGGGGAAATTTCTTCCTTTGCTTTCAGAGTATCTGGGATATTTAAATCTCCATCGATGGAAGTCAACAAATTCATGGTGCTGACTCATATAACTGCAGCAGAGAAAATTGCAGGTTATAAAAACGAGGCCAATGAAATAGTTATAAGGCTTAAAAACGACAAATCTTTGAAAGAAGTCCTTGAGAGAACGAAAAAACTCATAGGATCAGAATACGAAGTGCTTTCCTGGGAAGAAATATATCCTCTTATAAAATATGAGTTTGAAATCTTCCGCGAAATGGTCCTCCTCTTTGGATTAATAATATTTCTCGGAGCTGTCTTTGGAATAATGAATGTGTTCTACATGTCCCTTTTTGAGAGAATGAAGGAGTTTGGTGTTCTAAGGGCAATAGGGATGAAACCATTGAAACTTGCAAAACTCATATTCGCAGAAGGTTTCCTAATAGGTCTGATCTCCATTGGAATAGGATTCTTCCTCGGCTTAATCCTGAATACATACCTTTCCGTAAAAGGTCTTAATCTCTCGGCATTCAGTAAAAGTCTTGAGATATGGGGTTCAGGCTCTATAATCTATCCCTATGCCAACTTTCAAACCATTATTGAGCTTACCCTTCTCATAATGGGACTTGTTATTTTTTCAGTGATATTTCCCGCGAGAAAAGCTGTCAAAATAATAATAACGGAGGCTTTAAGATATGTTTAAGCTTGCTTGGAGAAATATATGGAGAAACAAGAGAAGAACCATACTTACAATATCTGCTATAGCATTTTCTATTTTTCTTCTTAGCATTATGTTGAGTGTACAGGAGGGTTCTTATTCTGCTATGTTAGAGAATGCCACTAAAATATGGAATGGTAAACTTAGAATTTTCAAAAAGGGATATTTTGGAAGGGAATCCCTATCAAAAAGCTTTAAACTTACCGCCTCTCTTAAAGAAAAACTAAATGCACTCCCGGGTTCATGGACTGAGAGAACAGATGGATTTGCGCTTGTGAGCTATGGAGACAAGACATATGGAGCTTCTATCACAGGAATTGAGCCCTCAAGGGAGACAAAAACAACGGATATCTATAAGAAAGTCGTAAAGGGGAGGTTCCTCAAGCCCGGCGATAGAGAGGTTGCTATAATCGGGGAAAAACTCGCAAAGAACCTAAAAGTGGAATTGGGAGACAAAATAGCAGTGATAGCTCAGGGAAGGGATGGCTCAATAGGAGCAAAACTTCTCGAAATAGTTGGGATTTTCAAAACAAGTATTCTCAACCTGGATAGTTCAAAAATCCTTATAAACATAAGGGACTCAGACGAACTCTTCTCTATGGACGAAAATATCACAACACTGGTGATTTATTTTTTGGAAGAGAAGTTTAAACTGAAAGATTTAAAGGAAAAACTTAAATCAGAAATTGGCGTAGACTCCTTGGAAGTAATTGACTGGAGAGAAATAATGCCAGAAGTTCTGGAGATGATAGAGTTTGATAGAGCGAGTGGTTATATCTTTTATGGAATTCTAATATTAATAGTAGCTTTTGGTCTTCTAAACACAATCTATATGACAATTTCTGAGAGAAGGAAGGAGATTGCAGTTTTAAGAGCAATTGGAATGAGAAAGGGAAAAATTGTGAAGATGGTAATTCTTGAATCAATTCACATTTCAATGATCGGCTCTCTAATAGGTTTTCTGCTTTCTTATCCTATAATTTTATACTTTGAATCTCATCCAATAAGAGTTTCGGGAAAATGGGCTGAAATGTTTGAATCCTTTCTCTTTGAACCTGCTTATTATTTCAAGCTATCTCCAAAAGTATTGATTTACCTTGCTCTTCTGATTCTTTCTGTCTCCGTTCTAATGGCTATCGGTCCTGCCTCGAAAGCTGTAAGAGAGAATCTTGCTGACCAATTGAAATTTGAAAAATAGGAGGGAAGAATGGCAATTATTCAGACTTTTGGCCTCTGTAGATATTATTCTAATGGGACAATTGTAAAAGCAATTGACGGAGTAAATCTTACAATTGAGGAAGGAGAATTTACCTCAATAGTGGGACCCTCTGGTTCTGGGAAAACAACTCTTTTAAACCTTATTGGAGGAATAGATAAACCGACCGAGGGAAAGGTAATATTAGATGGGCTTGAAATTTCTTCGCTTCCTGAAAAGAAGCTTTCAGAATTAAGGCTTAAAAAAATAGGCTTTGTTTTCCAATCTTATAATTTAATACCAGTTCTTACTGCTTTTGAGAATGTGGAATTTGTTTTGATTTTAAGAGGTATTGGGAAAAAGGAACGAAGAGAAATGGTAATGAAAGTTTTAAAAGAGGTTGGTTTAGAAAAGCTGGCTGAGAGGCCACTTACCAAACTCAGCGGAGGAGAACAGCAAAGAGTTGCTGTTGCCCGATCAATCGTAGGTGAACCTAAAATTGTGCTGGCTGACGAACCAACTGCCAATCTTGATACTGAAAATGCAGTTGCTCTCGTCGAGCTTATGAGAAAACTCAATAAAGAAAAGGGGGTCACTTTTCTTCTCTCCACTCATGATGTAAGAGTGGTGGAAAGGACGAGAAGGGTGGTAAAACTTGTGGATGGTAAAATCGCTGAAAGCTAAATTTATTTTTTTGCTATTCTTAGCAACAAACCTTTATTCCTCTATAACAGGCTACCTAAAAGTAAATTCTTTCTATTTAGACTATTTGCAAGAGCGTTCCTTTATCCAACTGGCGAGATTAAGATTAAGGATCGAGGAAAGCTCTGGTTCATTCTCTTTCAAACTCCACTCAGAAGTAGATGCTCTCAATGGGGGTGAAAAATTCTACTCGCTTTTTACAGGTAGCCTTCTCGAAGAGCTTGACCCATTTTACCTTTATAAAGGAGATCAACTCAAGATATATCATTTTTTTGACAGACTCTCTCTCAGTTACAATACCGAGAAGTTCGTCTTTACTATTGGCAGAGAAAGAATTCCATGGGGAAAAGCAAAATTATTTTCAGTGCTTGATATTTTCAATCCTTATAATCCCTTTGCTATAGAGAAAGAAGAAAAACAGGGAGTCAATTCTATGAGAGCTCAGTATTACTTTTCCGGTTTTTCATGGGCCGAGGGTGTTTATGTGAGGAGAAATGGAGAAGATTATTATGGAAGTGCCCTGTTCTTTCCTTTGGGATCCGTAGATATCAACCTTGTGGCAGCTTCTGTTCCCGAAGAAACAATTTTTGGAGGAGCTTTTGAAGGAAGCTCGGGAAGAGTTGTGCTGAGAGGAGAATTAGCTGTTAGGAAAAACACTGAGTCGTTTATGTATGATGTATCTATTGGAGCAGATTATCAGTTAAGCTCCAAGATATATCTTATTGGAGAGTACTTCTTCACCGAAGGCTCAACCTTTTACCCTGAAGGTAAAGTATTTGTAGTTATTGGAGATTACAAAATCTCAGAGTTGTCAGGACTACAGATAAGTTATTTTCATACTTCACCAGGAGATGGAAATTTTCTCTTTTTAAGACTTTCCTATTCCCTTTCCCAGAATCTCGACCTGTATATAGGTTTTCTTTATTCGAGTGCAGGTTCTAGTGCTTGGCAGTTTCCAAAGATTGCTTACGGCGGAGCTGCTTTTTATTATTAAAAAAATTAGCTCCTATCCAAATTGTGTGGCTAATGTATTCCCAAACAATGATGAGTGCTCGGGCCAAATGACTGAAACGAAAATTGCTTTAATTCGTTTTGGATTTGTTTAGATTTTAGTGCTTAGGATTTAGGATTTAATTTATGTGGAGGTGAGCAATATGCATCAGATTTGTGATTGCGAAGCATGTAAAGAATCTGAAAAATTACAGAAAAACTACTACAAGCCCTATAAATATCATAGAAGCTATGAACATAATTTTATCATTGTTTTTCTTTGGTTATTTACATTTGTTTTTGGAGTAATACTTTTATATCCATCCAATTGGATGTATCTTAGTGCTTTGGGATTTATTTTAGCTTTTATAGTGAATTCATTTATGTTTTGCTCCAAATGTCCTTATAAGCATAGCAATACAAATTGTGGTTGCTATATTATGTCTCCTTTTCCTATTAAAATAAAAAAGAAATGGAGCAATTTTGAACAGATTCTTGGATGGCCAATAATTTTCTTTCTTTTTCTTTCTCCAGTAGTGTATTATCTTATCCAACAAGGAGAGGTAGTTAAACTTCTTCTTTACTTAGGTTGGTCATTGATAATTTTCTTTTTAATCATTCATTCAATTATGGCCTGTCCTCAGTGCAGACAGCGACATATATGTTTCAAAGGAAGAATAGTAATTTACTTTAGAAAAGAGGTCAACTCTTGACAAATGAGAATTTAACACTGGTAATTGTTGGGGATCAGACCCCTCTTTTATGATTTTTGTATCTTAATACAGGCAAAGGAGTTTATCGATGAATTTAAAAAAGCATATGATCCTTCTATCTATTGCAGTTTTTGCATGGTTAATTTTTTACATTATAGGTTTACCGTCTAATTACTACTCAGATTGGAGCTTAGCTGACAAAATGAATTTAGCATTTATTGGATTCTTTGCTACTATTCCATTCATTACATTCGTAACTTTATTATTTCTTGGGGGTAATTACGTTAAAACTTCTCTTTGGTTTGCATTTTATGCCTCTATCCCGTTATTTATACTCGATTATATTTTCGTGGGCATCATTAATCATGAAGGGTTGCACTTTTTAATTTCGCACTGGTATCTTAGCTTTGGCTATTTATTGGTATGGATAATTATGCCTATAGTTGGTTTATCCTTAGAGAAATTAAAAAAAAAGTAAGGGGGAAATTGTGGGGGGACATCCTATTAAAAATGTTAAGTAGAAAAATTTAAATTTTCTAAATTCAATCCTCATTAACCTGCCTCCTGTTGAACTTGAAGTGAGGCAAGTTCTACTTCCCAAGGTCTCTGATAAAGCTTTTTCGATAATTGTCTGGCTAAACATTTCAATGTGTGCATATGAGTTTTACATTCTTGCGTTTAATTAAATTAATATTTACAATAATAGAAAAAAATAATGAAAAAAGTATTATCTTGTATATTTTCTTTCTTCTTTTTATTGCATTTTTTCTTTCCTGGTTTTCCAGTGCAGGCTAAGAGCCAAGCTGATAATAAGAAATCAAAAGAAAATCTTAAAATAGGCAATATTTTTATTATTAATAATAATATTTTTGATACGAATGAAGAACGTTTTAGCGGTTTTCCTTATATCTTTATAAATAAACTTCACATTAAAACTAAAAAATCCTTTATTCAAAGAGAATTGTTATTTAAGACAGGTGATAACTATTATCCAGAATTAATAGAGGAAAGTGAGAGAAATTTAAGGAGATATAGTTTTTTGAAGTCAGTAAAAATAAAACCAGAATTTAGAGATGATCATAAAGTTGATATTTCAGTCATTACTGAGGATCAGTGGACAACTGGTTTAGATATCAGGTTTAAAAAATTTAAAGGTTATTCTGAGTATGGTATTTATTTGCACGAATCGAATTTTTTGGGTTTAGGTAGAAAATTTAATATTGGTTATAAACATACAACGGAAAAAAATTTAGGTGAACTTACTTATGAAGATCCTCATTTTTTGAGCAGCCGCTGGACTTTAAAAGGAAATTTCCAAGAGACTTCTGATGGAAAGTTAAAATCAGCACAACTGACTTACCCTTTTTATTCCTTACTCACTGACTGGTCATATGGTGCTTCATTTTATGATGAGAAGAGTGTTGATAGGTTATATTATGAAGGAAATTTAGGGATTGAAATTCCATTCCAAAAAACAGAGGGTAATGTTTTTCTTGCTCGGGCGTGGGGGCTAAGGAAATCCAAGAAGAAAATCTGGTTTTCTTTAAGTTACTACAGGAAGCATTTTCCTGAGAAATCAAGAATCCTTGAGCCCTTTTATTATCAAAATTTAAAACCAACTGAAAGAGAGACAATCATTCTAAATTCAACTTTTACTCTGGATAAATTTAGTTATCAGAAAGAAACCTTTATAGATAAGTTCGGTCGAATAGAAGATTTACCCATTGGCTCTTCTTGGAAAGTAACTTTGGGAAGAGCTGACCGTTTTTTCGGTTCCAAAGATAAATATAATTTTCTATCTGCAGAATATATAAATTTCTCGAGATTTGGGCTAAATAAGTTTTTAGTCTTAAAAGGAAAAGTTGAAACCAGGTTTACTGAGGAAGAACTGAACAATACTTTATTCAAGGCTTTTGTTCATTGTTATTTCAAAGGATTCTCTCATCAGACAATAGCTTTTAATCTGATGAGTGAGTTTACTAATAAAATGGATCAACCTTTTCAGCTTAGCTTGGGGGAGAATAATGGTTTGAGAGGTTACTCTTTCAAACGATTTAATGGTCAGAAAAAAATATTAATAAATTTGGAGGATCGAATATTCACTTCAATTAAAATTTATACTGTTGCTTTGGGCTTTGCTGTTTTCTTTGATGCTGGCTATGTGTGGGAAGAAAATGAAAAGATTGATCTTAGTGATTTAAAAAGCAGTGTGGGAGTGGGCATCCGTTTAGGATTAACTAAATCCAGTGGGAGTAAAGTTATTCGGATTGATTTTGCGTATCCTTTGGATGGCGGAGGAAGGTTTTCTGTTTCTTTCTCTTCAGGTCAAATTTTTTCTATTCTCTAATATTGATTTAATTTTTTTTAGAATAACATCTGGTTGCTTTTCATCCTGGCTCAATTCAATTAAATCTTTTTTCTTGAGTCTATCTAACAATTTTAGGACCAAAAGAATAGGTGATGAAGGAGATTTCACGATTGATAATTTTAGGCTGTATCTGTTTTTCCAGCGGAAATTATTAGACAAAAATTCAAGAAATTCTTGAGAAATATCAGGCTGGTTTACTGTTCGGATTAGAATTTCTTCTGTGCATCTTGGGTTTTCGGCTATTGCTTTTAACACCTTGAAATTTTTTTCTTTTGAAATGAATTTTAACATATAATAAGTTGCTCTACGGGAAATATTTATTTTTTCCCCTAAATCCATTTTTTTAATTTTCTCAAGAAGTATTATTTCTGCTTTCCGACGAACAAGAGGAGAGATCCTCAAATTTTCAGCTACTTTTAATAAATCCATTGGGTAAAGATTAGGAAGAAGTTCAAGGGATAAAGATTGAGGGGTCTTTGGGTGATTGACTATTGCTGCTTGGACCCAAAGATTTTTCATCCATTTTTTGTTCTGACTGATTTTCAGAATAGAGTCAGTTGAAAGATAAGGGTTTCGAAGAATAAGAGTGATTAAATTATCATTCAGTTCAAGGTTATCAAGAAAAGTATCAAGAATGGCTGGATTGGTTGACCGAGCTAATTGCAATAATTCCGAAGGAGTAGCTTTTTTGAAATCAGGGATTTTTTTCTTTTTACTCATTGGACATTATTTTTTTCACCAATGTATAAATGGACGACACCCCAAGTGAAAGAGTAAATTTTTATATTTTTTATTCCTGCTTGAGAGAGAGAATTGATTACTTCTTCGGGCGAAGGGAAATTTTTGATGGAAGAATAAAGATAATAGTAAGCCTTATAGTTTTTAGCTATCAAACGGCCAATTTCAGGCACAATTCGTGACAGATAAAAATAATAAATTTTTTTTAAAAAACTGTTACTTGGTAAAGAAAATTCGAGAATAGCTATTTTCCCTTTATCTTTCATCACCCGTAAAATTTCTTTTAAGCTTTTTTGTTGATTAGTCAGATTTCTTAAACCAAAGGAAATGGTTAGAAAATCAAATGTATTTGATTTGAAAGGAAGTCTGTTTATTTCAGCCTGAATAAGTAATGGGTGCTTCAATTTATCACAAGCGATTTCAAGCATCTTAAAGGAAAAGTCCACTCCATAAATTTCTGACAGGTTGAGAAATTGATTTTTTAAAGCTCGAATCATATCACCCGTTCCAGTAGAAAGATCAAGGATTTTTACATTTGAGTTTTTAAAATTATCTTTTTCTCTTAAGAGGGAAGCTGTTTTTTTTCTCCAGCCAATATCTTGAAAGCAACTTAAAATATGATTGAGCAAATCATACTTAGGGGCAATGGTTGTGAAGAGAGCTTGAGTTTTTTTTGACTCTAAATCCATTTTGAATATAATAATTTATCTTGTGGAATGATTCAACTATCTTAATTTTCTTATCTTAAATTTCCTATTGAATTTCTATGAATTATTTGATATTCTAGTCTAACCTGCCAGTAGACGACAAGAAAAAAGTAGAGGAGGATGAGTGAAAGAACTTAATGGAATAGACAGCAAATATCGATTTGTTATTTTCGCTGCTCAAAGAGGAAAGCAACTACTAAAAGGAGCAAAACCAAAAATTGAATCTGAATCAAAAAATCTTATCAGAATCGCTCAGGAAGAAATAGCTCGAGGAGTGATAAAGTATGAAGCAATTAGTGGTAAACCAGTATTAGAAGAAAAGAAAAAGGAAGTACTTGAAGAGGGAAAAGAGGAAAAGCGGGAAAAAGCAGAAAGATAAGATTTCCCCAGATTTCTTAAACCCAATCTTTCATTAATCTTTCCAGTGATTTTAAAGGGGAGAAATATTTTACGTTTTCCTGGATGTATTTTAAGGTGCGAGGAATGTAAGAAAGGTATCTTTTTCTTTTCTTAATAGAAATCTGGTAGCCAAAAGTTCCTAGAGCTTTGATATTTCTTTGCAAGCTGGTCAGGATAAGTTGTGAAAAGTATTCATCCTTATTCCAGCCATAATTATTCAGAGAATAAGCATACTGAATCAATTCTTTTTTTAATTTTTTCTCTATTTTTAAATAACTGTCGAACAAAAGAGAAGCTAAATCATAAAGTGGCGGACCAAGTCTTGAATCTTGGTAATCAACCAGGAAAATTTTATGGTCGACGATAAATAAATTGCGACTGTGATAATCCCGATGACAGAGGACCATTTTTCGAAAATCAATTAAATCAAGCAGAGCGTTAAATTCATTTTCGTATTTGTCCCGCAACCCGGAAGTTATCTGTTTCTTTAAAAAATTTTGGATATAATTTTCGAGGAAAAAATTCAACTCCCAGAGGAGTTTTTCTTTATCTAATTTGTGGTGAGAGGCAAAATAAGAAGAATTTAAATTTTTCCCAGCTTCTATCTGAATTTTTTGAATCAAGTTAATTGCTTGAAAGTAAATATTTTTTCTTTCTTCTGAATTTATTATTTTGGAATATCTCTGTAGGCTCATATTCCCTAAATCCTGAAGAAGAAGTGCTCCTTGTTCAAGCCAGACATTTATGATTTTCGGCACTGGTAAATGAGCAGATGAATATAATTTATGAGCACTTAACAAGTTGAGGTTTTTATCAAATGGTCCTGGATAGAGTAAAAATACATAACTTTTATTTGGGCTTAAAATTCGGAAGAATTTCCTATCTGAAGCATCTCCAGCTAATTTTATTATTCTGGTGTAGCTTATCTTCCCTTGTTCGAGTAAAGATTTGATTTTTTTATATTCTTTCATCTTTTTAGATTATTAATTTCTTTTAATTGAAACAATTTCAAATCGTTTTTTTTGAGGAATTAATATTTTATTCACTATTTTTGACTGAGGTGAGATTTTAATATCATTGGTAATTATACAATGGTCAATGATTGAATTAGCTCCTATCTCCACTCTTTCCCAGATAATTGAATTTTTTAGAATAACATTTTTATCTATTCTTGAATCTTTCCCAATTATACTTCTTTCAATTTTGGCTGAACAATCTATCCAAGAACTTCTATCTATTACATTCTTATCTAGGGGAAGATAGTTCAAGGAAGCTTCTAAATATTTTTGAGGAGTGCTGATTTCAGCCCAGGGACCATGATAATAATAAGCTTTAATTTTCTCCTTATGTTTAAACAGCAGAGGAAAAATATCAGAGATAATATCCGAGAAAGTATTTTCTGGAATATAATTGAAAATTCTGGATGAAAGAATCTGAGCACCACAGAACATAAAAAGAGGATGAGCGTTAGATCGTGGTGGATGGATCGATACGATGTTATTTTGGCTGTCAGTTTCCAGAGAAGGGTATTCTTCTGGTAAATGGTTTTCTTTAACCATCAGGGTGGCGATTGCTTCTGTTTGGAGATGATATTTCAAAATTTTTTTTACAGGAATATTTTGATAGGTGTCACCATTAATTAAAAGTAAATTTTCTTCCTTCTCGAAGGAATATTCCAGTTTTTTTAATCCTCCAGCTGTTCCCAGAAGATCAGGCTCAAGAGAAAAAGTTATTTCCACTCCTTTGACATCTTTTACTGCTTGTTTTATGGTCAGGGGCAGGTGGTGAAGATTAATCGCTATTACTTGAATTCCTTCTTTTTTTAAATTATCAATGAGATGGACAATGAGTGGTTTATTATGAAAAGGAATGGCTGGTTTGGCTTTTAAAACAGTTAATGGCTGAAGTCTTGTTCCCAAACCAGCAGCTAAAATTAAGGCTTTCATAATAAATCAAGAGGCAGAAGGCAAGAAGTAGAAAGCAGGAAGATTTGAGAATATAAAGTTTTCAGTTTTCTTGCTTCTTGCTTCCAACCTCCAGTTTCTTGAAGATCATATTTCCCTGATGTTTTTGCCTGAAAAGTTCGACATAGTCAAGTTTAATAAAGTCTTCTTCTGAGAATCCAAGATAATGAGCGAACTCTTTTATTTCGTTTTCCTCGCCTTCTAATTCAAGGAATTTGCCAATTGGTGTTTCATCCAAATTAATCTTCAAATTATTTTTTCGATAAACAGTTCTATATTTTTGGTAGTGAAATTTTATTTTTAAGCCTAATTTATTTAAAATTTTAATAAGTTGAGAGCCGTTTTTTATTTCTGTTTCCAATTCTGGTCTGATTTTGAACTTTGAAGAAATGTCAGGTTTTCCCTTGAAAGTTAAAAAGTGTTTAGTTGGTGTGAGACGGACTCTTAAGGCTGAATGATTCTTGAAAAGTTTAAGTGATGGAAAATCAAGGAGAAAATTGTCTTCGAAAAATTTTACTTGTTCCAGTTCAGCTCCGGAAGTTTCAATTTTTTCAATGATTGGTTTAAAATTTTTCACTGAAATTTTAATTTCCTTTTCAAGTCTGGGGCTCATTTTTTAGTAATTTTTATGGGTTATTCTTGGGGAAGAAATATTTTTTGAAATTGATTATAGGCTTCCTCACTAAAAAGGTAGAAATATATTGTTTTAATAGTTGATGGTTTATTGAAGTATTCTTCAAGAGCTGATTTCATTGTCTGAGCACATTCAGACAAAGAGAATCGTCCCACTCCAGTCCCCAGAGCTGGGAAAGCAATGGTCTTTAATTTAAGTTCTTTAGCTCGATGGAGTGAATTAATAGTTGCTTTTTTTATTTTCTCAGCGTCTGTTTTTAAATCTCTCCCCATAACAGCAGCATGAATGACATACTTACATTCTAAATGGCCGGCACTGGTGATCACTGCTTCGCCCACTGGGATTGGGCCCTTTGGGATAGCTTCTTTCTCAATCTCTATTCCTCCTTTTCTTTTGATTGCTCCAGCAACTCCTGCTCCCATCCAGAGATGGTCATTAGCCGCATTGACAATTGCTTCTCCTTTAAAGATAGTAATATCTCCTTTTATCAATTTAATTTCTGGCCAGTTTCGGGTCATTATTTATTTCTTTCTATAATATAATCAGTGATGGATAACAGTGTTTTTTTATAAATTGAATCAGAAAATAATTCTATTTTTTCTTTAGCTTTATCGATATATTCCCTGGCTTTTTGATAAGTATATTCTAATGCTCCATTCTGAGCGACAGTATTAATTATTTCTCGAGTGTTAATTTTTTTCCACTTTTTATCTTTAATCAATTGAATAATTTTATCCTTTTCTTTTTGGTTATTTTTTAAGGTAAAGATTAAAGGAAGGGTGATTTTCCCCTCTTTTAAATCAGAAAGAACAGGTTTACCCAATGTTTTTTCATCAGAAGTAAAGTCAAGTAAATCATCAATAATTTGAAAAGCCATTCCTGCATTTAAACCGAAATCATTCAACGCTTTTTCTTGGTCAGAATCAGCTTGAGCCAGCATTGCTCCAATTTTGCAACTTCCAGCAAAAAGTGAGCCTGTTTTCTTTTTTATGATTTCTAAATAATTTTCTTCATTTAAATCGAAATTCCAATTTTCGTGAAATTCAAGTATTTCTCCTTCAATCATTTGAGTCGAAATCTCTGATAGGGTCTGAATAATACGAGAATTGTCATTGGTTAAAGAAAGTTTAATGGATAAAATATAAAGATAATCTCCGAGAAGAACAGTAACATTTGATCCCCATTTGGAATGAATAGCTTCTTTTCCCCTCCTTAAAGAGGAATTATCTACAATATCATCATGGATTAAACTGGCAGTATGTATAAATTCCACTACTGAGGCAAAGCGAATTATTTCTTTTCCATGATAGCCGAGTAATTTTGAAGAAAGAATAAGTAAAGCAGGCCTTAGTCTTTTTCCCTTTTCTCGAAAAATATAATTGCCGATATCAGAGATTATCTGTATTGAAGAATTGGTTGCTTTCTTTAATTGCTTTTCTACCTGAGTTAATTCTGGTTTAATAACCTGATATATATCCGGCAAATGAGTCAGCGAAGAGTTTCTTTTAGTCATTATTAATTAAAATAAATCCAATTTATTTTTTTAAAGATTATCTTAGCATCTTACCTCTTTTTTTTCAAATAAAATCTTAATTGATTGAACTGTTTAAAATAGAGGCTGACTGAAATTGCTACAATCCCGATGGTAAACCCAAAAATGATTTCTCTTGAGATCTTTAGATAGATAAGTTTTTCAAGATAGTTAATAATAAAAGAGCCATTATAACTTAAAGAAGGATTATGTTTTTCTCGAAGCCACACTTCCAGATAGGTCAAAGGACAGTACCAGGAGAAGATCTGGAGGATTATACTGAACCAATCCTCCTAAGTGAACAATCATTACCCATAAATATTTTCTTCCTATGAATGCTCCGCCAATGAGAAAAATTATCCATAAAAAGTGAATAAAAACAATTAAATCAGCACTTACCTTGTAAAGCATACGGCTGTATTCTTTTAGCCTGATTTATCTTAAGATAAATGAGAAAAAAGGTCAACAAGTCAGTATTAAGTTAGAGTCATTTTACTCTTGACATCAAATAGATCTCTGGATAGCATATTAATGAATTAACCTCAAAGGCAGGTAGTGTCAAAAATAATATGAAAAGAATATGAAAACCACAGAGAACACAGATAAATGAGAAATTCCAAATTACAAATCCCAAATTACAAACAAATTCCCCTATACCAATGCTTCGCATGCTACAGGGCAAGCAAATTCCAATGTTCAAAATTCATCCCGAGTACTCGGGATGGTCATTTGGTATTT
>JBHIEE010000042.1:0-21403 GCA_046760445.1 Candidatus Aminicenantia bacterium | reverse complement strand
GACATCGCCCTTTCAAGGCGGCAACACGGGTTCAAATCCCGTCGGGGGCGCTTTTTTAATAAATTTCAGAAAGTCTCTTCCCTAATTTCATTAAAATTTGATGCCTGATTTCCCTCCCCCAGAAAGAAAAAATTCTATAAATTTCTTCGCTGTCAGAATTTTTGTTTAACAATTAATTTTGGCTCTTCTCCTATTTTGTGTGGATAAGAGGATAATATAATAGAAAAAATTAAAAGTTCAAATCCCAAAGCCCAAATAACAAATATAAATCGTAAAGAGTAAGGAGTAAAGGGTAAAGTGATAAATAATACCTTACGATTTATGCTTTACACTTCACGGTTTTGACATTTAGTTATTTGGCATTCATTTGGCATTTGGATTTTGGACTTTGGATCCCGAGTAATCGGGACTATACGAAATTTGGATCTAATTGTTGCTAGAGGGATGCATTAACATTTTGGATAGGAGCCTTAATTTTAATGATAAAACGGGATCTATCTCCATTTCGACTATCTTTGTGGCTCAATAATTACCTTGAGTGAATTCCGAGCATTAGCCACAAGCTTGAAGCCTTCTCCTGTCTCTGCTAAGCTCAGGCGATGGGTAATCATCTCCTTCACTCGAACTCTTCGGGCCTGAATAAGCTTCAGGGCGACTAAGAAATCTGCTGGGCTACCCGCATAAGAAGTGGTAAGCGTTATGTCATTACGAAAAAAAAGATCATTCACTGAAATCGGGATGGTAACTCCTGAACTTGTCGGAGCGAAAAGAAGAATAGTTCCTCCACGCTCGACTGAGTGTAAGGCCTGAATAATAGCTGACTTAGCTCCAGTGCATACAATTACTAAGTCAGCTAACCATCCGTTGTTAAGCTGGCGAAGCTGAGTTAGCACATCCCCTTCAGCGTGGATCGTAGAATCAGCTCCAAAACGCAGCGCTGCCTTTAGCCGATACTCAACGATATCTGTAGCTATTACCCGTCCTGCTCCCACAGTGCGGGCTAATTGTATATGGAGGAGTCCAGCAATGCCACTTCCTATCACAAACACATTTTGGCCGGGCCGCATACGGGCTATTCTTTGCCCACGGACAACACAGGCCAATGGCTCAATGAAAGTCGCTTCTTCAAAAGATACTTCGTTAGGAAGAAGAAATACCCCCCGGTCGACATTGATAACGGGCAATCGGATGTACTCAGCAAAACCACCAGGATCAAAATTCGTCTGGCGGAGAGTATCACAAACAGTGTGATGTCCCTTCAGGCAGTAGTAACAAGTATTACAGGGAACATGGTGAGAGGCAGTAACTCGATCTCCTTCTTTATAACGCTCTACCCTCTTTCCCACAGCAACCACAACACCTGCAATTTCATGACCTAACACCAAAGGTGCTTTGTTGATACGATACCATTCCATTACATCACTCCCACAAATACCACAAGCTTCCACTCGCACCAGTAGTTCACCAGGACCGATTTGTGGCGTAGGCATCTCTTCCAGCCGAACATCTTGGTTGTTATAGTACATTGCAACACGCACTCTACTCCCCCTTAATAAATTTCAAATCTCATCCCGAGTACTCGGGATTGTAATTTAGATTTTGCCTGCCTGCCGCTATTTGCGGTGGATACAGCGTACTCCGAAGGAGTGTGCGGTACCCGAAGGGCAGAAGCGAAGCTTCTGTCTGCCACAATCGCAGGCAGGGATTTCATTTGAACTTTGGATTTTGACATTTGAACTTTTTATTTTTGAACTTCTGATTTAGTGCTTATGATTTCTTTTCTTTGATACTATTGAATAACTCATGAGCCTCTTTTACAGAGGCATTCTCGTGAACAATTTGACGGATAGCCTTAATCATTGCTACAGGGTAATCAGATTGCCAAATATTCCTTCCCATGTCTACGCCCACAGCACCTCGTTGGATAGCATCATAAGTAAGCTGTAAGACATCAAGTTCTGTGTCTAATTTAGGTCCCCCAGCAATGACCAGGGGAACAGGACAACTATTTACCACCTTTTCGAAATCTTCACAATAATAAGTTTTTACCATGTGTGCCCCTAACTCGGCAGCAATCCGACAAGATAGGGAGAGAAAGCGAACATCCCGTTTTCCTAATTCTTTACCCACGGCAGTAACGGCTAATACTGGAATCCCGTATTCTTCACCTTCATTAACAAGATTTGATAGACTCAACAAAGTCTCATGTTCATACTCAGTGCCGACAAAAATAGAAAGAGCTACGGCTGCTACATTAAGGCGAATAGCCTCTTTTATGGAAGTAGTGATTCCTTCATTTGCCAGGGATTTTCCAATAATACTGGTCCCCCCAGATACTCTCAGAACAATCGGCGTAGAGATGTTAGCGTCTACTGATGAGCGCAGGATTCCTCTGGTAAGCATAATTGAATCAGCATATGGAAGAAGTGGCTCTATTGTTTTCTGGGGATTTTCTAATCTGGTAATGGGCCCCAAAAAATATCCATGATCTACAGCCAACATGACGGTCCGACCTGTGTCAGGTTTGATTATTCGGGCCATCCGGTTTTTCATTCCCCAATCCATGTTAATAATCCTCCTTTTTTTTTCGATTCTCTAATAGCATAAAAAAAATACTGTGTCAATTTGTGACCAGAATTAAAAAGCAACTGCTGCCTGAATCCACAGACTATTGTTGTTCAATTCGAAATCGGGTTCCTGATTAAATTGATACTCTACTTTGAACACTATATTGTTAGCTGGATAAAAATTAATTCCGACTGTCCACCGAGTCTTATTTTCATTAATCCCACTGCCCCGATAATCAGGTGAAATAAAGCCGGGACCATGAAATGGATCTTTATATTTTAAAGTCTGATAACTAACTACTGGACAGAAGCTTCCAATAAGATAAGAGAGCTGAATAAAATAGCCAGTCGCTTCACCATTTCCAAAAGAAACCGGATTCTCAATACTCGCTTTTGAATACTCTGCCCATAACAGCATTTTACTGGTTACCCAGGTAAGGTCTGCTCCATCAATAGTTAAATTCAAATTGTCGTCAGAATTGTAAGCTCCTTGATAACGAGAAAACCCAACTTCCAGCCCTCCTCCGAGTGAAAGACCAATTCTTCCTCCTCGAGCCTTGTCTTTATTATTATCTTTAAATTGTCTGCTTTCTCGAATATTTTGACCATTTCCTAAACCATTGCCAATATAGGCTGAATAAGAGAGAATTCCATATTTCCCTTCAGATAATATCCCGATGTCTGACCAGGGGACAGGCACAATTTGTTCCAAATTCAGAGGCAAAGTAATTAATTTTGACTCTAAAGGTCGATGAAATTGATTGAACCTACCAAAGGGAACTAAATATGCTCCTATTTTTAGATTGAGGAAAGAGCCTCCTTGATACCCGACCCAAGCCTGTTCAAGATAAAATTCTGAAGCTGAGTGTTCATATCTTATCTCCGATAAAAATTCAAATTTAGGTGAGATAGTTCCTGAAAGTTGCAGAGAAAAAAAATGATTGTCGATATTACCTTCTGGATAGAATCCTTCAGGCTGTGACTTGACATATTCTGAGGCGAAATATCCCTTGACCTTTACCTCAGCAAAAAGGAATCTCACCAGAAAGAGAAATATCCCCCAGAGAATAAATATTCTAAAAAATTTTGAGCCCATTTTCCTCTCCTTTCTGTTATTTACCGCCCAGGTTATTCCTTGTCAAGTAATTTCAAAAAATAGATGAATCTTCATTTTTAATTTATAATACTCTAAAATGAAAACTACTTCAAAAACAATTTCAAAATATATGAGTTACATCCTTCGTCACCAACCGAATTTATTCAATCTTAAAATGGACAAATATGGCTTTGTCCCCCTGAATGAATTTATCAAATCAATCCAGAAGAAATATCCCCAAATTGGATTAAAGGAAAAAGATTAATCCAAAATTTGACTTTAATTGACAGTCTTCAGTAAACATGTTAAAAAAATAAAAGAAATTAATGCGCCCGTAGCTCAGCTGGATAGAGCGTCGGACTACGAATCCGCAGGTCGGGGGTTCGAATCCCTCCGGGCGCACCAGAGAAAACTAAGTCTTATCTAACTTTTTCTTGATTCATAAATTTTGAGCTAATTTAGGTAATACTGTCCACCCGGAATTTGAAGGGTGAAGTTTATAAAAAAACCCAATAAATTTCTTCTGAAATCAGACTATATATAATGGGGGGGAGTTTGACCATAGAGCGACATTTCAGGCGACTAAGAAAGAAATGAAAGAACACTCAATTGACTTGCTCGAAATAATTTATTATTATTAATTTTCGGGGTGAGGAATTTAAAAAAATGAAAAGGTTTTATTCTTTCTTCAAGGGGGGTCTTAAATGCCTGAAGAACCCTTAAAAGAAAAATTAAGAAAATCGGAAGAAGAAATAAAAGAATTAAAAAAAGGACAGCCAGAAAAGGCATTAAAATCCTCCCAGATGTTTCTTAAATCAGTTATTGAAAATGTTCCTCTTGTTCTTTTTGCTGTGGACCGAGATTTAATATTTACCCTCTCAGAAGGCCAAGGTCTTAAAGCACTCGGATTAAAACCAGGAGAAGTGGTTGGTCGTTCAGTAATGGAGTTATATGGTGATGTTCCAGAAATAATTGAAAGTTTAAAGAAAGCTCTTAAAGGAGATTCAGTCCACCGAATAATTAAGGTTGGCCAATTAATTTATGATACTTATTACCAGCCACATAGAGACAAAAATGGAAAGGTCCAAGGAATAATTGGGGTAGCAGTTGATATTACGGAAAGAAAAAAAATGGAAGAAGAATTAAGAGAATCCGAAAGAAGATTCAAAAATTTAATCGAAACATCTCCTGATATAGTTTTTAGGTTATCCAAAGAAGGCTTTATTGAATATGTCAGCCCTCGAGTTGAAGAGTTATATGGATACCCTCCTGATGAACTAATTGGAAAGCATTTAAAAAAAACAACTCCTATTGGAGACGTTCCAAAAGCTTTAAAAGCTCTCCGAACTGTTTTAAAAGGAAATAATCTCTGGAATTTCAGAATTAATCAAAGGGATAAAAAAGGTAATATCATTCCCATGGAAATAAATGCCGTACCGATCGAGAAGAAAGGGAAAATAATTGGATTACAGGGAATTATGAGAGACATCACTGAGCGAAAGCGAACAGAAGAAGCCCTTCAGTTACAAAAAGCCTATTTTCAATCTTTATTTGAATATTCTCCTGAGTCAGTAGTCACCCTTAATCAAAATCTATTAATAGAAAATATCAATCCTATGTTCACCAAACTTTTTGGCTATACCATAGAGGAAGCAAAAGGAAAAGATATTAATAAACTTATTGTTCCTACAGAGCGGATGGACGAAGCAAGAAAATTTGATAAGAGTGCTTTAAAAGGAATTATCTCGGCGGAAACAATTAGAAAAAAGAAGGATGGAACAAAAATCCCGGTTTCATTATTAGCTGGTCCAATTTACATTGAAGATCAAGCGATTGGTTATTTTGCCATCTATCGAGATATTACTGAAAGGGTGCGTCAGGAAGAGGAACGCAAGCGAACACTGGAAGAGATACAGGTAGAAAGAGACAAATTTAAAGCAATCATCACTTCCATTGGAGAAGGATTGAATATAATAAACCAAAATTACAGAATAGAGTTTCAGAATAAATTTTTAAAAGAAAGATTTGGGGATGCAAAAGGAAAATTTTGTTATGAGGTCTATATGAATTTTAAAGAGCCCTGTTCGTTTTGTCCAATGATTAAAGCTATCAAAACTAAACAAACTGAACGAGTAGAACTCCAGGCAGCAGACGGCCATTATTACGAAACGACATCTTCTCCTTTTACTGATTTAGATGGAAAAACCAAAGTGGTTGAAATTGTTCGTGATATAACTGAAAAGAAAAGCATAGAAGAAGAATTACTCCAATCAGAAAGGTTATCAGTCCTCGGAGAACTTATTGCTGGAATTGCTCATGAATTAAACAATCCATTAACGACAGTCATTGGGTACTCAGAGTTTCTTTTAAGCACAAAACCTGATGAAGATAAATTAAAAGAGAGGCTAAAAAAAATCAATACCGAGGCTGAGCGATGCTATCGAATAGTTCAGAGCTTGCTTGACATTGCTCGTAAACATCCACCTGAGAAACAATATGTTGATTTAAATGAGGTGGTAGAGAAATCAGTCGAAATAAAACATTATGAACTTAAGGTGGATAACATCGAGGTTAAAAAAGAGCTTGATCCTTCATTGCCCCGAACAATGGCTGAGAGGCATAGAATTCAACAGGCAATACTTAATCTTCTGAATAATGCCCACGATGCTATTGTTAGGAAGGAGCAAAAAGGAAAGATTACAGTTGAAACAGGTGTTAGAGATTCAAAGATTTTTATTAAAATTTCAGACAATGGTCCAGGTATCCCTCGAGAGAATTTATCCAAGATATTTATTCCTTTTTTTACTACTAAAAAAGGCCCAGTAAAAGGCACTGGGTTGGGATTAAGTATTGTCCAGCGGATTATTAATGAGCATGATGGAAGAATCTCTATTTCGAGCGAAGAAGGCGAAGGGACAACTTTCACATTAGAACTTCCTATTGTCAAACTTGAAGAAATAACAAAAAAATGAAAAAGAAAGCATTAATTGTTGAGGATGAATCTTCAGTCGCTACACTATTTCGTGATATATTGACTCAACATCATTTTGAGGTCGAATTGGTGAGCAATGGAGTACAAGGTTATCAATGTTTAAAAAACAATGATTATGATCTCATTATCTCTGATATAAAAATGCCTTTAATGAATGGGAAAATGCTTTATCAAAAAATAAAAGAAGAAAAGTTAATTAAACCAGAAAAAGTGATTCTTACTTCTGGCGATGTGCTGGGTCAAGAGACTATGGAGTTCATTTTCGATGAAAAAATTAAATTTCTTGTCAAGCCTTTCAGGATTGAGGAACTTTTAAATTTAATCAAGGAAATTTTAAAAAAGAGATAGAACAACCCCTAAAAATTCCAATCTTCTCTTCTAAATTCCCTCAACTTTAACTCAAGCTTAATAATTAATTTAGGTTGAAATAAGAAGTATTGGATTATAAAAATAAATATGGTATATTTAAAAACTTAAAAATGAATATAAACAAAAATAAAATTTTAATTCTTTTTATATTGGCTTTAGTTTTTGCTTTTAAACTCAATGGAAAACCCTCAATTCTTCAGGGCCAAATAGCAGAGCCAGCATTTAATGATCAAGGAGATTTAATTTATATCTATAAAAATGTTGAGGAAAAAATTAGTTTGGGCACTCTAAAAATTCAAGCAGAAGAACCACTTATTAAGCCTGTTCCTCTAAGAGTAAATGCTTTTTCTCCTGTGGTTGAGAAAGACAGAAAAGGACAAATTTGGATAGTCTGGGAAGAATGGGAATATGATCAAAGTAAGATTTTATTGGGTCAACTTAAAGAAGACAAGATTATTTCTTATCAAATAATTAGCCAAATGGAAGGATTTAATTTTTCTTCTGATTTATATTTTGATGTGAATAACCATCCTTGGGTGATCTGGATTAACTATACCAATACCCAATATAAAGTTTTTGTTCAAGAAGTCATTTCCCAGAAAACCTGGCTAATAAATTCTTCTTATCTTTCATCTGCGTTTACTCCCAAAATTATCATTGATTCCAATAATCTGGTCTGGGCTTTTTGGAGCGGAAAAGATGAAGGAGAAGAAGAAATATTCTATAGAACATTTGATCAAGACAATTGGTCACCTCTAACTAAAATCAACCGAGAAAATAAATTCCCTCATTTATACCCTGAGATTGTCATAGATCAACATGGATTTCTCTGGTTAGTTTGGTCGGGGTACGATGGTCAGGATTATGAAATTTACTGTTCATTTTGGGATGGGAAAAACTGGTCTGAAGAGATAAAAATTACCAATAACTCTCAAAAAAATGATATTTTCCCCTCCATATCCATAATATCAGGTAATGTACCAATTATTACTTGGGCACAATCAGGGAAAGAAGGAAGCCAAATTTATATTAAATTTTTGGAAAATAATGTCTGGAGTAAAGAGATAAAAATCTCCTCTACTGGGAGGCTGAATACTTTTCCCAAAATGGTCACTGAAGGCGAAAAAATCGGAATAGTCTGGCAATCTCAAAATGAAATTAAGGCAAAATTACTTTATTTTAATCAATTAAAGGAAAAAAATTATTCCTGGCAGAACCATCCCAACCCACAGATTATTTATAATCCCTCATTAAATGAAAACAAATACATTGGCTTTGGCAATAGTATCACTTACGGCTATCTCAATAGAAAGCCAGCTCCTGAGAAAGGTTATCTTCCTCGCCTGGAGACTATTTTGAATCAGAATTTTGGAGAGACTGAAGTTGTGAATGAAGGATGGCCAGGGGAAATTACTATAAATGGATTAAGTCGAATTGAAAGTGTAATTAGAGATAACTTAGCCAGATATTTATTATTAATGGAAGGAACAAATGACGTGATTTTTAACCGAATCTCAATGGATTCAACTGCGTTTAATCTAAAAGAAATGGTTAAAAGATGCCTTGAGTTCGGAGTTTTCCCTGCTATAGCGACTATTATTCCTCGAAGTGACTGGAGATGGTATTTTAAATTCTATCGCGACAGAATATTTTATTTAAACCAAAAAATATACCAGATAGCAGGAGATTTTTTTATCCCTTTAGTTGATCAGTTTGATTCATTTTACAATTATCCAGAGGAAGATGGCGGGTGGAAATCTCTCTTATCTGATGGGGTTCATCCTAGCGAAAAGGGATATCAACTAATGGCTGATGAATGGTTTGAAGAAATAAAAAACTTTCCTTTTCCTCCAATTAATATCCAGGTAAAAAGGATGTATAATGAAATACTTTTCTACCGAGAATTGGGAAATTATATTACTTGGCTTGATAATCTTAAAATCTATGATAAAAATAATATTAGAGGGTATAAAATATACAGAAAAAACACTGTTCAAGGAAATGACCAATTTCAACTCATTAAGATTATTTCTGATCAATGGAAGTATTTTGATAAGGAAATAATCCCTTCAGAAAAATACACCTATGCAATCTCCACTCTCAGAATGGATGAAGTGGAAGGCCCAGGTTCTGGGCCAGTAAAAGACCATTAAAGGAGGCAACTTTGAGAAATTCAATTAAATTTTTAGTGGGGCTGATTATTTTAGTCCTTATTTCAAAAGTGTTGATAGCTAACTCTAACCAGCTATCTTTAGTTGGATTAAAAGAAATTAATTATCAAAAATTGGATACCCAATTAGAGGTAATCATAGAGGTAGAGGGAGAATTTAAATATGAAACTTTTGGACTGGCTGCTCCTTCCAGATTAGTTATTGATTTCTGGCCGATCCAAAAAATCTTAGTTGAACCTTATACTGATATCCATGATGTAGGAGTATTGAGGATAAGAGTGGGAGAATTCCAACCTCAGGTTGCTCGAGTAGTTTTTGACTTGGCTGAAAGAATTCCATCTTACAGAATTACTCAAGTAGAAAATGGAGTTAAAGTAATTTTTTGGTTAGAAGAAGTGCCTGAGAAAAAAGAAGAGGAAGAAATAGAACCCCAAAAAATTGAAGAAGTAGGAATAGAGCCTGTAGAGGTTGAAGAAGAAATTCCTAAAGAAGTTCCCAAAAAAATACCACCCGAAATAATCCCGGTGAAAGAAATCGTTTTTGAAAAAACGGAAAACACTTTCATTGGAATGCTTTCTGGAATGTATAATGTCAGAGACGATAGATTTAAAGAAATTTTTAAAGGTAGTGGATTTATATACGGTTTTGGACTTTCTCAAAAAATATACAACTTCAAACAACACTATTTCAACTTATCTCTGGATTTCAAATTTTACTCAAAGAAAGGAAAGGCAACTGTTACTGAGGAAGAAACAAAACTCACTCTCAGACCAATTTCCTTTAGTGGAACTTATATGTTTGTTACTAAGAGAATAATCCCTTTCGCAGAGATTGGGCTGGATCATTATTCCTATAGAGAAGAAAGCACCATTTACACCACTTCTGGAACTACGAGTGGATTTCATTTACAAGGAGGAATGTTTATCTCTCTCCCCGTATTAAAAGCCTTAAAAGTAAAATTATATGTGAGATATTCCAACGCCAAAACAATGGAAAATGATTTGGAAGTTAACTTGGGAGGAATTGAATACGGAATGGGGATAGTTTATGGAGTTAATATATTCTAAACTTCAATCCCATTTTTTAAGTGAAAAAATTTATCTATCAAAACTTCTTATCTAAAATAAAGAAAAGAAACCTGAATTCCGAGCTCTCTTTCATCTGTTGAGTTGGGAAATAGTTTGGCTGGAATAAAAGTCTCATCTGTAGTAATAATGAGCTTAAACTCGTCTTTATCACCTAAAATTTCTGCTTTTACAAGAGTGAACTTTTCGAAGTAACCCCCTTCAGGACTAAATTCTTCCAGAACTTGGTCATCAATTTTAATAATTACTTTCTGGTCTGGTAAAGCTAACTTATTTACTCCTCCTTTAATTACTAAAAGAGCATCTCTTCGAGGATTATCAATAACACAAACTGCTTCTTTGGCTGTCCACCTCCACTCCTTAAGAAATACCTCAGGGTTAATTTCTCGGTCATACCATCCATTTTCATAAATAATGACTGGAGTATCAATTGGAGGAGGTAATATGGTTAACTTCTTATTAAAAACATTGAACTTATCTTTTCCGGTTCGATCATTGGGGTTATAGAAACCAATTGAAAGTTTAACTATTTCTTCTCCTTTAAATTGGGGATCAAACTCATCTATAAATTGAGGAATATATATCTTTCGAGTATATTTAATTTCTTTTCCCTTTTCCCAATTTCGAGTAGGTATCGGAGTGAAATGGTCATCCTGAAAAAGAATACGCTCATTCTTATCCCAGAAATGAACATAAATTTTATAATTTTTATCAAATCCCTTGAAATTGTCTTTAACTTTCCAGATATACTCCATATCAGTGTATAACCGGTCAGTCAAAGGAGAATCAGAAAAAGTAATTTCAGGAATCACTCCAACATCTTCTGTTTTTTTACAAACAGACAAAGAAATAGTTAATAAGATTGAAATTATTACTATAATTTTAATTTTCTTCATTTCTTCCTCCCTTTTAATGCAAATTTCATTTTAAAATTATATTTTCTAAGGTCAAATAATTCAACAAATATTTTTGAGTAGCATTTCTATCTGTCAAAAATAAAGTTATCACACTTGGTTTAATCCATCAACATTTATAATAAGTAAGATTAAGAAAGGAGTAACAATTTTTTCTTGAAAAAATTATTGACTTCCAATTTGAAAAAGAATAACTTAAAAAAGGACTCTAAGGTTCATATTCCTTAAATTTTTATAAGTAGTGTCAAAAATAATATGAAAACCACAAAGAACACAGAGAAAATAAAATTCCAAATTCCAAATTCCAAAAATCGTAAAGAGTAAGGAGTAAAGTGATAAATGGCACCTTGCGATTTACACCTTACACTTCACAGACAAAGTTTATGTTTGAGATTTGGTGCTTGGGATTTGGGATTTAATAAAGTATGTGGCCTCTGTGGTTAGATTTGACAATACTTTTTTATATTGAAGGATGTGATTATGATTAAGAAAAAAGTGGGTTTAGCTCTTAGTGGAGGAGCTGTCTTAGGCTTTGCCCATTTAGGGGTAATAAAAGTTTTAGAAGAATATAAGATTCCCATTAGTTGTGTCGCAGGAACTAGTGTAGGCTCCTTGGTTGGAGCTTTCTTAGCCGCTGGTTTCTCCTTTAAGGAGATAAAAGAAATAAGTGAAGAGCTTAGCTGGGGAAAAATCAGCCGATTGACTTTCCCCAGAAAAGGATTACTTGATGGGCGGTTGCTTAAAAAATTTATTGAGAAAAAAACAGGTAAAAAATATTTCTCAGAGCTGCAAATTCCCTTTGCAGCAATTGCTGTAGACATTAAAACAGGAAGGGAAGTTAGTCTTACTGAAGGAAATTTTGTAGAAGCTGTTCAAGCCAGCTGCGCGATCCCGGGCATTTTTACTCCTCTTAATAAAGATGGAAAAGTCTTAATTGATGGAGGGCTCCGTAATTTTGTGCCCGTCAATATCTGCCGTCAATTCGGAGCTGATTTTGTTATTGCAGTGAAACTTATCCCCTCTCTTAATCCTGAAAGGAAAGTAGACAACATTATTCAGATTCTAATTAATACTCATGATTTGATTGTCAGAGAAATAGCGGAAAAGACACCAGGTGGTGATATAAATATAGTTCCTAATTTGGAGGGTTTCAACTCATATGATTTCTCTCAAGCTGAAGAATTAATCTTGAGAGGTGAAGAGGCTGCTCGGAAAGTGATTTTTTCGATTGAAAAATATGTTAGAAAAATTTTATTCTGGGAAAGAGTTAGAAGAATAATATTCTTTAAAAAATAAATTAATGGAAAAAGTAAAGGTCGCCTTAATTCATGATTGGTTAACAGGAAGAAGAGGAGGGGAAAAAGTTCTTGAAGTTTTAGCGGAAATTTTTCCAGAAGCAACTATTTATACTCTCTTCCGCTTTCCAGGAAGCCAGATAGAAGAAATTGAAAAAAGAAAAATAATAACCAGTTTTATTCAGAAATTTCCTTTTCTGAAAAGAAAATATCGTTATTATCTACCACTTTTCCCCCTTGCGGTTGAGCTTTTTAATCTTGAGGAATATGATTTGGTGATTAGTAGCAGTCACTGCGTAGCCAAAGGAGTTATCCCCAACCCTGAGGCATTTCATATCTGTTATGTTCACACTCCAATGCGCTATGCCTGGAATCAATATTTCCATTATTTTGGAAAAGGCAAGATATCTTTCTTCTCAAGGTTAATTATTCCTCCGATAATCAGTTACCTGAGATTATGGGATGAATCTTCTGCCCAAAGAGTAGATTGTTTTATTGCTAATTCAAAGAATGTTGCCCATAGAATAAAAAAATATTACCGACGAGAAGCTGAAGTGATTCATCCACCCGTTGATACAGATTTTTTTAAACCGTCGAACAAAGAAGGAGAATATTATTTAATCGTTTCTGCCTTAGTGCCTTATAAAAGGATTGACTTAGCCATTTCTGCTTTCAATCAAACTAAATATCCATTAAAGATTGTAGGAGTTGGTCCTGAATACAAGAAGCTCAAGGAAATGAGTAATTCCAATATAGAATTTTTAAAGAGTGTAACCGATAAAGAACTTTTAAGGCTATATCAATCAGCCAAGGCCTTTCTTCTTCCAGGAGAAGAAGATTTAGGTATTGCTCCTCTCGAAGCCCAAGCCTGTGGAACTCCAGTCATTGCCTATCAGCAAGGTGGTGCAAAAGAAACAGTCACTTCTGAAGAAACAGGCGTTTTTTTTGATAATCTAAAGACAGATGATTTTTTAAAAGCTCTTGACAAGTTCAATAAATTGGATTTTAATAAAGCTAAAATAAGAGAAAATGCAATGAGATTTTCTCGGGATAAATTCAAAATTAAAATAAAAAATTACATCGACCAAAAATATACTCAATTTCGAAAAAATAAGAAGTGATACAGAAAAAATACAAAAAAGTAATTTCCCTTTTCTTATTAAGCGATTTAATTTCAATTTTTCTTTCCTTTTTTGCTGCTTATTATCTGAGATTTTATTCTACTCTCATCCCAGTAACCAAAGGGATTCCTTCTGTTTTTTCTTATCTAACTATTCTCTCCTTATTTCTTTTCTTCCATTTCCTTATCTTCTATCTCCAGGGCTTTTATAAAATAAAAGTTAAAAGAACTAAATTAGACGATTTTTTTGTTATTTCAGTCAATTCTGCTCTAACTGCTGTCTTAATTTTAGGCATACTGAGTTATCTTCATGCTTATAGTTCAGGCCCCAGACCTCTTTTTAAAATTGATTTTCAGATCTCTCATCTCTTTCTTCTTGTTTATTTTATATTAAATATACTGATTACTCTAACTAATCGAAGCCAAGTTCATCGAATTCTAAGTCGCACCTATCAGAAAGGTCATAATTTGAGAAATGTTCTTATCATTGGAGCAGGAGAATTAGGAAAATCCATTGCTGAGAAGCTTTCAGATTATAAAACACTGGGTTACCGAATTAGAGGTTTTTTGGACGAGAAGAAAAACATAGGAGAAACAGTCACTGGAGAGTATAAAGTAATTGGGCGAATAAATGACTTAACCTCTATTCTGGAAAAAAACAATATTAATGATATTTATATTGCTTTGCCTTTAGAGTATCATCGGGAAATAATTGAAATTATGAAAGTAGCCAATAATTACATTGTTGATTTAAGATTGGTTCCTGACTTGTTTCAATATATTACCCTTCGTTCTTCAATTGAAGACTTGGATGGAATTCCGATTATTAATATAAACGAGGTCACTCTTCAGGGGTGGCGAGGAGTAATTAAGCGAATAATGGATATTATCTTATCGTTTTCGGCTATCATTCTCTTTTCTCCTCTTTTTATTTCAATTTCTATTTTAATTAAACTCACTTCAAAAGGTCCAATTTTATATAATCAAGAGAGAGTGGGAATGGATGGTAAAAAATTTATTATGCATAAATTCAGGACAATGATTGCTGACGCTGAAAAAGAGTGTGGTCCAGTTATGACTCGACCAGATGATCCTCGATTAACTAAATTCGGGAAATTTTTGAGAAGATTCAGTCTGGATGAATTACCTCAGTTTTTTAATGTTTTGAAGGGAGAGATGAGTCTAGTTGGACCAAGGCCGGAGAGACCGGTTTTTGTTAAAAAATTTAGAAACAAAATTCCTCAATATATGCTCCGCCACAAAGTAAAATCAGGTATCACTGGCTGGGCACAAGTTCATGGCCTGAGACAGAATACTCCCTTAGATAAAAGATTAGAATATGATTTATACTATATTGAAAACTGGTCTTTATTTCTTGATTTAAAGATTATCTGGATGACTCTAAAAAAAGGTTTTATTGATAAAACTGCCCGGATTTAAATTCTCCTCCCATTTAAATTATTCAATTTTGCTGAGATTTTGAGATCCACTGAAAAGTCAAATACATATAATGGAGTCCAGAAAACAGGGTAAAGAAAAGAGTGGTTAGAAAAATCAGTTTTAAATAAGAAGGCTGTCGAACAAGATAATTATTTAGAAGAACAAAGAAAACAGTAATAACCTGAAAGATAGTACTTAATTTTCCAAAGAAAGAAGGATTGAAATTTCTCTTGCCTGTAGCTAAATGAATAATCAATGCACTCACTACAATGAGTACATCTCGGCTAATGACAATAATTGTTAACCAGAGAGGAATAAAATTAGGCCGGCTAATACTTGGAATTGAAAGAACAATAAAAGAAGAAACAAGAAGAAGTTTATCCGCCATTGGGTCAAGAAATGTTCCAATTGTTGTTCTCTGTCGCCAAATACGGGCGACCAAACCGTCAAGGGCATCGGTTATCCCTGCTAGTATAAAAACATAAAAGGCTAGATTGATTTTTTGGTAAGCGATAAAGAGTAAGAATCCTGGAATAAGAAGCATTCGTAGCAGAGTTAATTGATTGGCTAAGGTAAAAAAAGTTTTTCTCGGCTGGTTCATTTTAAGTTATTATTTTAAATATTTTTAGGTAAAAGGCAAGAAAAAAATTTATTAAAATTCCTCTATTAAAAAGAATTGTCACCTACTATGAACCAATTCAGCCAAATTATCAGCGAAAATTTTTACATAATCAGAGGAAGGAAGAAGAGAAGCTAATATCCTGACCGCTAAAGGAATCGTTTTTTCAAGAGGCAAGCAATATTTCATCTTGAGAAAATTCTGTCTGAATTTTGCAATTTTCTCTTTTATCTTTTTATTTTGGATAATCACTTCAGCAATGTAACCCGCCAGAACATCAAAATCTTCTTCTTTCATTCCAAATCGAGTTATTTCCTGAACACCCATTCTGATGCCACTTGATTCAATAAAACTCTCATCATCTGGTAAAGCTTGGTAGTTAGTAATAATGTTATTTTCTTCCAGTCTGCGGGCTATTTCCTCTCCAAAACCATATCTCTTCACCCGAATAACCACCTGATGTGTTTCCGTGAATCCATCTGATTCACTTCCTTCAACTTCAATTCCACTATTTTTTAAAGACTTAGCAAAAGCTTTAGCATTTTTTCTAACCTGAGTCTGATACTGTTCCTTAAAAGCATTCATTTCATAGGCAGCTAAAAGAAGCGCGAGCAATGTTCCGAGATGATGATTGCTGGTTGAACCAGGAAAGGCCCGACTTTGAATATCTAACCATAATTTATGGAGAGGACTTTCTGGATTGATATTACTAATAATAATCCCCCTCTGAGGACCAAAAAAAGTTTTATGAGTGCTGCCAGTGACTATATCAACCCCCTCTTGAAGAGGTTCTTGAAAAACTCCATATAGTCCCAGCACATGAGCCATATCATACATAATAACTGGCCTCGAATTCCAGTCCTTAACTATCTGGTAAACAAATTTTACTGGTTCTTGATATAAAAACATACTTTTTCCAAAAATGATGAGTTCTGGTTTTGTCTGATTAAGGAGAGAAGCCAATTGGTCAGTATCAATTTGATAAAGATTGGCTGATGAGACCGGGAAATTTATTACCCTTTCACGCCCTGTCTTTGGATCTTCTTCAACATAATTAAAAAGGGCACCCATTGGTTGAGAGCTGAGGTGTCCGCCTTTAGTCAACTCATTATTCATCACTGCTTTCATTTTTCTTAAAGGTTGATCCGGCGGTCGACCACGATTTATAAATTTAACCATTGCTTTAAAAACAACCTCATTTGCCATCTGCCCACTAATTGGCCTCAATTCTATCTGGGAACAGTTAAAAAAATCGGCTAATTCTTTTTTAGCTTCTATTTCTACTTCTCTGATAAAATCGGTTCCTTGGTAAAAATAAACTTCCTTTCCTTTCATTGTTCGGTGTTCAGCATATCTTCCTGCTGGATCAGATATTTCACACATCTTTACCAAAAGGCTGGGTGTGGTTTCAGAAGGAATTAAGTTAAAACACTGATGTTGCCGCCAATAATTATTTTTCTCAGTTCGGTGAATTAGCTCTTCAATTTTAGAAGATAAATCTGGCATTATTATTTCTCCCTTGATATTTTAAAAAATTTTTAGAGAAAATTCTTTTCTTCAATTTTTGAAATTTTTTTTATTCTTCTTAAATGCCTATTTCTTTCAAAAGGAGCCTCAAGCCACACTTCAACTATTCTAAAAGCAGTTTCGTCAGCTACTACTCGGCCTCCCATGATTAAGATGTTTGAATCATTGTGAGCCCGACTCATTTGAGCAGTATATTCATTGTGACAAAGAGCAGCTCTTATCCCTTTGAACTTATTGGCCACAATGGTCATCCCTAACCCTGTTCCACAAATCAGAATACCTCGATCGTATTCTCCTTGAGAAACTGCTTTAGCAACCTTCTCCCCATAATCCACATAATCGACTGATTCCAGAGAAAAAGTGCCGAAATCTTTAAATCTAATTTTTTTGCTGGTAAGGTAATCTTTTATTTTTTCCTTAAGTTCAAACCCAGCATGATCAGAGCCTAAAGCAATCTTCATTTTCTCAATCAATTATCTAATTCAATCATTCGAAAGTCAAGAATTTTTGATTTTTGTAAAATAATTTATCTTCCAATATTTTTGCACTAAAATTAGTGAGAGCTTTGGCAATTTCACTTGACTTTCAAAGATGGATTATGGTATAGAGCCAGAATAAGCGGGACAGATGGATAAGAGAGGTTCTAAAAACTATTTCTCGAGAGAGAGAAGAAAGCCTCCCAGCCAAGTTTCCATCGTTCGGGTAAAAAATGATCAAGTCAAAGAAGCTGTCGAGGAAGCTTTAAATCTAATTGGAGGATTACCTTTAGACCTCACTGCCGGGAAAAAAGTGTTGGTTAAACCCAATTTTATCCGAGCTGAACCACCTTCAATAGGCACAACAACTGATTTTAGATTAATAAAAGCAGTAATTGAAATTCTAAAAGACAAGGAGGTAGAAATATTGGTAGGGGAAGCTTCAGGGAACCAATATGATACTGAGGAAATATATCAATTTCTTAAAGTAAGAGATTTTTTACCTGATGCGGAAATCGCTGACTTAGACCAGGAAGAAATTATCAGTGTCCAAATCGAGGGAGCGAAAGCTTTAAAAGAAGTGGGTATTGCCCGTCGGGCGCTTGAGGCTGACTTTATTATAAGCCTTCCCATTCTTAAAACCCATAATGCGACTCTTATTACCTTAGGTCTAAAGAATATGATGGGTGTTTTACCTCAAAGGGAGAAATGGAAAATGCATCTCAGTGGACTTCACCAAGCCTTAGTGGACTTAAATCGAGTGGTTAAACCCGACTTAGTTATCATTGATGGGATAATTGGCCAGGAAGGGCTTGGGCCAACTATGGGCAAACCAGTAGAAATGAATCTTATCATCGCTGGTTTTGATGCAGTAGCTGTTGACTCAGTCGGATCTGAAGTAATGGGCATCTCTCCTTCTGAGGTAAAGCATCTCGTTTTGGCAGAAAAAGATGGCCTCGGACATAGTAATCTTAAAGAAATAATCGTTTTGGGCGAGAAAATTGAAGATGTTAAACGACCATTTAAAAGACCAATTGGCAAAATATTTTTTTACTTAACAGGAATTATTCAATATAAAATTGGCCGCTTTCTTCTAACCAAATTTAATTACGATATCAGACCATTTCTAAAAAGTTTTTCCAGCTTCCACCTTCCCAAGCCAAAATTAATTAAAAAATTATGCCAGGCCAAGAAGAGATGTATTGAAATTTGCCCGAAAGGAGCTATTTCTTTTCAAAGTTACCCTCGAATTGATTATAAAAAGTGTAATGGATGTATGCTTTGTTACGAACAATGCCCAGAAAAAGCTTACAAAATCTCAAGATATCCCAAATGGTGGCTTCGCTTAACAGTAAAATGAGAAGGAGGCCAATATTCAACTCGGTCACATTGGAATCAGTCTAATTATTGCTTCTTATGACTGGAATTTAGGCTCAATTTCAGTGGTAACTGGAACCCATTTCCTTCCTAATCTTGATGTGGCTTTAATTAAGACTAAATTAGTTAAAGAAGATTTCCATTGTTCAATAACCCACACTCTACTTTTTGCCATTGTAGTTAGTTTACTTTTCCTGCCTTTTTCAACCCGTTACGCCCTATTGACCTTTATAAGTCTGGTCTCCCATTATTTGGCTGACCTGGGAAGCACCATTGGTCAAAAATTGTTCTGGCCTATTTCTCAGAAGAAATTTACTTTAGCTTTATGGGAAGACACTGGATACTGGGGAAAAGAGATGTGGCTGGGTTATTATCGTCAAAAATGGGCTTGGATTACGGAGCTAGCTGTTTTTGGCTTCCTTATTTACCGATTTTTGGTGATTTTTTAACTCTCAATGAAATTTCTTCTCTCTAAAAAATGGCTAATTTTCGAATTTATTTTTCTGACCTGCTGTGTGATTGCTGGCTTGACTTGGAAATACTTTCCTTCATATCAAGGATTAGTGAAATACTTCTTCTATACTATAATTTCTCACCTGTATATTTCAATCTTTCCTCATGAGCCTGTTCTTCTCTATTACGGGAAAATATACCATCCTCTTTTCGTCGCAGTCAGCGGTGGAATTGCAGCCACGCTGGCTGGATTTATTGATTATGAAACAATAAACTCAGTTGTTAAGTTAAAATCAATTAAAAAACTTTATTATGAAACCAAATTATACCAGAAAGCTGTTAAATTTTTTTCAAGGGCTCCTTTCTTGATGATTGTCACAGCTGCCTTGACTCCTGTTCCTTTTTATCCTTTCAAATTCCTCAGTACAGCCAGTGATTATCCAGAGAATAAGTATCTGTTAGCGCTATTTATCGGCCGAACTCCAAGATATTTTATCTTAGCTTATACGGGAAAAGTAATTAATATTCCAAACTGGATTTTAATTGCTGCTTTTGTTTTAATGTTTCTCTGGGCAGTCATTAAAAAATTACCTGAGATTATAAAAAACAAAAAGAATCCCAAATCTCGAGTCAACTGAGCTATATTTAAGTTAACTACCCCGTAAATAAACCAATTAAAGCCATAATTTCCTTGACATCATAAAGGGCTAAAAATATAATGAGAAACTTATTATGGTTTATTTAATCTTTATCCTATTAGCCTTGACAGCCATTGGAGCAGTTATTGGGATGATTCTTTCCAAAAATCAGGCGTATAATGCTCTTTTTTTAGCTCTTTCTTTCGCGGCAATTGGAGGATTGTATGGGCTTTTAGATGCTCCTTTTATTGCCGTTGTTCAGATAATTATTTATGCTGGAGCGATCATTGTCTTGTTTATGTTTGTCATAATGATAATAAATTTAAGGAAAGGAATTGCCCCTGAGAAAAAGAAATGGACTACCTATCTAGCTCTCATTCTCGGTTTGGCAATTTTTATTCAAATTATTTTTACTTTCAGCTCTACTTTTTCTATTATTGGTCAAACAGGGCTTGAAAAAAAGGGAAGTCCTTTTAACCTGGGAGTCATACTATTTTCAGATTATCTATATCCCTTTGAAATAACTTCTCTTCTGATTTTGGCTGCTTTGGTAGGAGCGATTGTTCTCCTCAAAAGGAAACAAGCAAAATGATTCCTTTAAGCTACTTCCTTGTAGTGAGTGCTATTCTCTTCATTTTAGGGTTAATTGCTTTTTTTATCAAAAAAGATTTAATCACTATGTTTATGTCTATTGAAATTTTGCTCAATGCAGCTAATTTAGCGTTCATTACTTTCGCCCGAGTACATTCTTCTCTAACCGGGCAGGTAATAGTCTTTTTTGTGATTACTTTAGCCGCAGCTGAGGCTTCGGTTGGTTTAGCAATTATTTTATTAATCTTCAGACAGAAAAAGACTGTAAAAACAGAAAAAATGAGTTTAATGAAAGGCTAAATTCGTAAATCGTAAATTGTGAACTGTAAACGGTTGACTCCAGTTCACGATTTGCGATTTACAGTTTACGGGATTAAAGATGAGTGAATATTTTTGGATAATTCCTTTTTTTCCTGGATTTGGTTCATTAATTTTAGCTCTATTTGGAAGGAAATTATCTAAAAAGCTTATTTCTTATTTAGCCTGCTTAACAGTCTTACTTTCTTTTATTTTTTCAACTATCTCATTCTTTGGTCTACTTAAAATTGGACCTGAAAGTTATCCTTTGGTTAAAAATTTATTTACTTGGATTCAAGCAGGAAATTTCAAGGTTAATCTCTCCTTTCAATTTGATCCTTTATCAGCAGTGATGGCGTTAGTTGTTTCTGGTGTA
>JBHIEE010000041.1:0-21536 GCA_046760445.1 Candidatus Aminicenantia bacterium | reverse complement strand
CAATTTGTTCATAAATGATCTTTCCCAATTGTTCACTTTTGATTATTCCGTAACAGGAGTTAAATTGACTCATCAAAAAACAAATTTTTTAAAAATTTGATATTGAGATTTTTATAGTGTAACATATTTTTCTAAGTTTAAAGGAGAAAAAGATGATGCCATTAGAACTTCAAAAAGATATTATTTATGGACCAATTAATTCCCGAAGGCTAGGAAAGTCGCTGGGAATAAATTTAATGCCTGTCAAATATAAACTTTGTTCATTTAATTGTGTTTATTGTCACTACGGTTCTACTCAAGTTTTAGCTAAGAATCTTCACCAATATCAGAAGGATTTGCCAACACCAGAGCAGTTTAAAATTTCTCTGGAGAAAGCTTTAATTGACCTTCCAGAAATTGATTTCATTACTTTCTCAGGAAATGGTGAGCCCTCCCTTCACCCCCAATTTGAAGAAATAGTTGATATGACAGTAGAATTAAGGAATAAATACCTTCCTCAGGTGAAGTTGGCCATTCTTTCTAACTCAACTTCACTGGATTTGCCCAAAGTTCGTCAGGCATTATCCAAATTAGATTTAGTAATTTTAAAATTAGACGCTGGAAATGAAAATATATATAAGAAAATAAATCGTCCTTTTAAAGAAATAACTTATCACCAGATTATTAGAGATTTAAAAGGAATAAAAGATATTATTCTTCAAACTGTTTTTGTGGCAGGAAGAATAGACAATTCAACTGAAGAAGCTGTGGAAGACTGGATAGAAAAATTAAGTGAGATTAGACCTAAACAGGTTCAGATTTACTCCATAGATCGGCCAACTGGCGATGAGAAACTAATCAAAGTATCCCAAGAAAGATTAAAAGAGATAAGCGAGAAAGCTAAGGAATTGACTGGTTTGGAAATAAATGTTTACTAAGAGAAAATAGGGTCAGTCCTTGAAATTTGAATTTTAAGCATGATAAAAGATTCGCTAAGGAAATAGAATGGCGCGACCACTTAGAATTGAATTTCCGAATGCTTTTTATCACATTACATCGCGGGGAAATGAAAAAAGGGTGATATTTAAAGATAATCGAGATAGAGAGAAGATGGTGACTTATTTAAAAGAATCAAAAGAGAAATTTTCTATCATAATTTACTGCTATGTATTAATGGATAATCATTTTCATCTTTTAATAGAAACGGCTAAGCCGAATCTATCAAAAGTAATGCATTGGATACTGACAGGCTATACGGTTTATTTTAATAAGCGTCATAGGAGAACGGGTCATCTTTTTCAAGGGAGATACAAGAGTTTATTAGTAGATAAAGTGAATTATCTTTTAGAATTGAGCCGCTACATACATCTCAATCCTGTCAGGGCGAAGATAACAGAAAAACCAGAAAATTATTTATGGAGCAGTTATCGGGAATACATAGGGTTAAGAAAATCATCAATAGCAAATTCAAAATGGCTGTTAAAAGAGTTTTCCTCAAAAGCTAAAGAGGCTTCGAAAAGATACAAAGAATTCGTTGAAGAGGGTATAAAAACAGAGTTATCTGATCCAAAAAAACAGAGTTTTGCTCAAGCAATTCTTGGCAAAGAGGAATTTGTGAAAAAGGTAAAAAAGATAATGAAGGTTAAGGAGAATCGAGAGGAGATTTCATATTTAAAAGATATAATTAGAGAGAAGAAAGTTGAGGAGATAATAAAAGAAATAGCAAGATATTTTAGGACGAGTGAAGAGAAATTGAAAAAAGGTAGAAGAGGAGATATAAGGAGAGATATTGCTATTTACCTTCTCAGAAGATATGCGGATATAACTTTAAAGGAAATAGCAGGTGTATTTAAAATAGGGCATTTCAGTACAATTACTCATATAGCAAGGAAGATTGAAGAAAGAATAAGAAAAGATAAGAAAATCAGAAAAGCGGTTGAAGAAATAGCAAGGGAAATAGAGAATGAGAATTAAGAAATTCAAATTTCAAGGGCTGACCCTGCTAAGCGGATAAAACTGTAATTGCTAAGAAAGATGCTTTATTTCTTAAGTTTGGGAAGTAACATAGGAGATAAAAGAAAAAACTTAGCTAAGGCGATTTCACTTTTAAGTAAGCTAAAAATTAAAATTAAAAGATCTTCTTCACTCTATTCCACTCAGCCGGTTGACTTTTTAACTCAGGACTGGTTTTACAATCAAGTAATTGAAATAGAGACCAACCTTGATCCGTTTTGCCTGTTACAGGTGATTAAAGAAATTGAAAAAAATATGGGAAGAGAAAGGAGTATTCATAAAGGACCGAGAATTATTGATATTGATATTCTTTTAGCTGAAGACATCATTATTCAATCAAAAGAATTAACTATTCCTCATCCAAGAATGCATCTGAGAAATTTTGTTTTAATTCCGCTGGCAGAAATTTCGCCTTTAAGTTTTCATCCTCTCCGTAAAGAAAGAATTGGAGATTTACTGGCCAAATCAAAGGATAACTCACTGGTGAGAAGGGTTGAATGACAAGTTACGGGTCACAAGTCGCAAGTCACAAGCTAAACTAAGGATGTCTATTTGTAAAATAGAAATCAATAGTACATTTTCCAGGTAGGATAATCTTTATGAATAATTGCAATAAAATCTTATGGAACCCTTCGCTTCACGTGGAGCCACTTTTTAATCTGTCCGATATTAATACAAATTTGTCTAGTATAAATGAGAAAAGGGATAACAGTTGAAATGGATAATAGATTAACACCGATCTTTCTTCTCCGTTTGATCAGCAAAGCATAAGGCTTAGCCATCACAAGAAGAAAAATAATTGACAGGATCCAAAGGAAAAATAAGGAAGAAATAAAAAGGGCGGGAATCTTTAACAAAAAAAGAAATCCAAAAAACAGAAGAATTGACCACAAAGGAAAACTGGGTTGAAATATCAGTTTCAGAAGAGAAGGTCTTTTGATATTAAATTTGGTGATTCCAACATGAATATTCCATCTTATGTATCCCAATAGCGTATCTCTTGGCTTATGATAGACGGTCAATTCAGGGATGTAATCTATGAAGTACCCTTTTTGTTTCATTCTTCGGGAAATGTCAACGTCCTCGCCACCTTGGGTGAAAAAAGGATCAAAGCCACCTACATCCAGGAGGACTTTTCTTCTGTACACAGAATTACAGCCTGGTATAAAATCAACTCCATTCTCAGTCCTTGTAACGTTTGCATCAAAACCGATTGCACCACCTGCGGGATGGCCAACATAAGCAACACACTTTCCAAAGTAGCCTGTTCCGGGTGGCGGGTAGCCATTGCCTCCTATTGCAGCAATCTTTTTATTTTTGAAAGCCTGATTTATTATCTTGAGCCAGTCTCTGGAAACTATGCAATCGGCATCTGTAAAGGCAAGTATTTCAAAGGCAGCAGACTTTATCGCAACATTCTTTTGCTGGCTAAATCCTTTCTCTGACCTTACGAGTTTTACATTCTTATAACTCTCAACAATGCGCGGTGTGGAATCCGTAGAAGAATCCACAATGACAATCTCATATTTGTCTTCCGGGTAATCAAGCTTTACAAGGGAATCAAGACAGTCCCTGATATTCTCTTCTTCATTGAAAGTAATGACGATTATCGAGATCGAAAAATAATCCTTACTGTCTTTATCGGAGGTCAATACATCTTTCATCTTTCTAGGATCTCCCAATGGACAACACATCCAGGAATCAATTTGTAATCAAAAACACAGTCTTTACAAAAATCAATATTATCCCTATTTTTTTTGAAGTGTTTTCTGAATTTTTTTGCATACGGACCAAACCATATGTCCTTGAAGCTTTGATCATTTATGCTTCCGAAGGGATGTTCATAATGAAAATCAAATTCACAGGAAAGTATTTCCCCATCGGCAAAAAGAGTGGGTTTTGTCCAGGGGAACTTACAATTGAATTTTTTTATCCGTCTATCGGGGGCAAAATCCGAAAGATACTTATACCAGTGATATTTTTTGTCCTCCGGAGCATAGCGCTTATCTAACTCAGGGTCTGCATAGCCCGATTGCCTGGTCGAGAAGGCTTTAAAGCTGACCATATCCACTCCAATGTCTCTAGCCAGGAGCTTATAATCTTCAATCTCGTGTTCATTATCTTTCGAAACAACCATTCTTAAATTGATCAGCGGTTTTTTGGTTCCGGTTTTATTTTTCTCCTCAACAAGCATCCTGGTATGTTCGATCACCTTCTCTACATTCCCTCCTCTCCTGTATTTTGAATAAGTTTCCTGAGTAAGTCCATCCAGGGCAATGATCAATGCGTCAAGGCCAGAACTCACTAATTTTTTTGCTTCCTCTCTGCTGAATTTATTGAGGTTGGTGCTGGTAACTGAAAGGATATTTCTTGCTTCAGCGTATTTGATCATGCGATACATATCAGGATTCAAAAGCGGCTCTCCCCAACTCCACAGGATCACATATATAAGATAATCCCCGGTTTCATCGATAAACTTCTTGAATGTTTCAAAGGGAAGAAGTGTTCTGCCTTTGGTTTGATGATCATTAGTGGGGCAAATGGAACACCTCAAATTGCAGAGACCTGAGGGCGAGATATGGGCCATATAGGGGAATCCCATGGTTTTAGCCATAGGCAAAATTCTGTTTAGCCCGATCAAAAACAGATTCCTTAGCTTCTTGTTTGATATATTCTCTGCTTTAAGAGGGATCCTGTCGAACTGGAACTGCAACTTCCGCTTGAAGAGAAGATTAAATGTATTTTTGATTAGGAATCCTGCAGTCATTCTTTGAACCTCATGGCTTTTTAAATTAGATTGACAATAACCTTTTTAGATGCATTCTCAATCTGTTATCTTCATTATAAACAGGACCTATGGATAAACTACAAACAAGTGATTTATAGTGGCTAATTTTAAAAATGAGGTCTTTTTCGTCATAAGCTACCAATGCTTTTCCTTGCTCTTCCATTTTTTTCGCAAAATCCACCTGGTGGTTATCTACATGTTCAGCAAACTTGGACTGTCTTGGAAAAAGAATAGGGATTTTTCCCAAACTAAGACAGAGAAGTGTGGTTCCTACTCCAGCGTGGGAAACGATAATCTCTGATCTCTCCACAAATTTAATTATCTCATCAAATTCCAAAAAATTCCTGGATTCACAGAATCTGGGAAAGTATTGCGAATATCCTGTCTGAATAAAGGTCTCACCTGGAATAGTATGATCCTCGACGCCTTTATCAATGGCTCGTACCAGGCGATCAATAGGATGCCTATCGAATCCTACGGTAACAAATATCTTCATAACACCTGACCTTTAAATTCAGCTCGAGGATACTTTGCGGCGAGCTCTGGCCATTGAACAAAGAAATTTTGAACCACTGGGTAAACCAATCTACCTGTCAAAGAAAGATTTTCTGTGCGCGCCATGGATTCAATATAGATGGTTTTTATGCCCAGTATTTTGCCAAGGTAAAGAAATGGAACTCCTACCCCTGCTCCTGTTGAGATAATAGCTTTGGGTTTTTCCTTAGGAAGAATTCTTAACGCCAACAGCAGGTTTCGAATAAAGTTTTTTATGCTTCTATTTGTCGGAAAATAAGCCCAATAGACCTTCTCTTTTCTTAGAAGATATTGAGTGTTTTTCTCCTGAGAAGTCACCCAAAAATGATCATAGTTGCTCCATAATGACCTCAGGCTGTAAAGTTCAAAAAAATGGCCCCCGGCTGAACAAACCAAACATATCTTCATGTCAAAAGGCAAGTTGGTCATTTTTCTATAGTTCCTCGCTACGTATTATCCTTGTGTAAGCTTGACCGATAAACCTAAGGTTATTGTAACCAATTGCTCAAATCTTTATCTATTAGTTTGCCTAATTGTAGAATATCTTCTTTGTAAATATCCACTAATGCCTGCCTTTGTTTTTTACTAAGCGATTCCTTTGTAAGAATCTTATGTCCGATGCTATACTTCAGATCTCTCCTTACCTTAAATGGCATAAAAAGCTTCAAGAAAGATTTTAAAACATTAGGCCTAAAAATCAATTTATCCAATATTGCTGCAATCTTATTTTTAGGTTTTCCGGAAACATTTAATTTTTTTTCTTTTTTATAAAAATTTAAACCCTCAACACCCAAAAACTGAAGAATTTCAGATATTCCCCCAGGAATATTTTCTATCAACTCTTCGAATAATAAAATTATAACATGCTCAAAATTCTCCTTGTAGGCTTTCACCTGATTGTAATACTTCCCTATACCTATATAATCAAAGCCCAAAACCAAATGATTATCAATCCTGTGTTGAATAGTTTCCGGATGAATCGCTTGTTCAAATTCAAGTTGTTCCTCTCCATACCGTTTCTTCAGGGAATAATGAGACCATGCTCTTTCCACTGGATTTCTAAGAATAATAATTATCTTCAGATCATTAACTTTTTCACCATAAATCTTTTTTAAATTTTGAATGGTCAATTGGTAGTGATAAAGGTACCAGGTAGATGCTTCTCCGATGAGCTGAGTATTATCAGCAGATCGGAATAGTTTAAGATACTCCTTAAGCTCACTTACAATAAATAAAGCTTTCTTTTTTGTTTTTAGATCAACATAAAAGGGGCCCTGACCATAAGCACAAAAAAACATAGGTTCTTTTTGCTTTGGCATAAATATCTTTGGATGTTTCGATAAGTACGAATAAATGGTTGTTGTTCCAGACCTGGCTGCTCCAACTATCAGAAAATCAGGGACCCTAATAAGGACATCATTATGCTTTACTAACATGGATATTTAATCAATTATTCCGATTTTTTCCGGAAAATGCCCATCCCTTTTTTATGGCTATTTTCTACCCTTTCCTAACTAGGTGCCTCTGCTCCATGTGCCTTTACTATTCCTGTAACCCAAAAAATCTTGCAAACACAGACATTTAAATTGGCAGCGCTACGGGGATTCGAACCCCGGTTTGATGGCTGAGAACCACCTGTCCTAGTCCCCTAGACGATAGCGCCACCTGTGTTTAGATACCATAGAAATTCAAATGCTGTCAAGATTTTCCTGGTCAAAATTCCAAATAACAAATTCCAAATATCAAATAAGCTCCAAATACCAATGACCAAAACAACAAAAAGATAATTCAAGATAATGTGTATATCTTTTGAAGATTCTTTACTCTCAAAACCTCGTTTCTTAAAACTTGATATTCTCCATTGTTTTGAATTTTGGTAATTGGAATTTATTTGGAATTTGGAGCTTGGAGTTTGGAATTTTACACAATTTGAATAGGAGCTATCTGTTTTAATTCTTAAACTTTTAAAAATATTATGATCTTATTTGACGAAAAATAAAGATAAGATTTATAATTCTTAACAAGATATTCAGGGGTAAACCCCTGACTATCTTGTACAATATCGGAATTTGAAAAATTCCGATATTGAAACATAGAATTTGGGAGACAAAAAATGAAGAGGAACTTATTGGTCTTATTATTAATCCTATGGATTTTTATTTTACTTATTTATCTAAATATTAGTTATTCTTTAGAAAAGACTCCTTCTAAGAAATCACAAAAAATATACTATTATCTGAGTTTTTATTTGAAAAGAGATAAATTTTTTCAAGGAGAATATCCCTTGATCTATTTTGGAAATTGTAAATTAGAGTTAAATGATTTATGGTGGAGAAATAAATGGCATCATTGTGAGTTTTTTTTGAGAAACAAAGGAAATGGAGAATTTCCTGAGGTGGAATTTTCTTTTCCTAAAAGAGGTGTCTTTAGTGTAAAAGAGATTAAAGTTATTCCTTTCCAAATTCATTTGAAATATCCTCCAGAAGGAAAAGTTTTTATTAACGAGAAAATAAAATTTGTTTGGGAATTTCCTGTAAATTACAGGTTGCTCGAAGTTAAAATTGAACTTTCCAAAAGCAGAGATTTTAAAAAAAGCAAGGTAATTCATTACAATAATGTATTTTTAAATTACTATGAATTACCTTATTCTTTGCCTGAAGGAAAATGGTTCTGGAGGGTAAAGGTTTTCCAGTACAAAAATCTGCTGGCTGTTTCTGATATAAAGAATTTTTATGTTAGGGGAGAAAAAGGAAAAGATTTTTCTGAAATAGATGAGGTGAGAATTAAGGAGAGGCCAGAAAATCTTGATTTTTATCCAATCGGCATTTATTCTCCAACCATCGAATCATTCAATGAATTAAAAAAAGCTGGGTTCAATGCAGTCCAGACTTATCGGACTGAAGCAGATTATTTAAAGCAATTCATAGTAGAGGCAGAAAAAAATAATCTAAAAGTATTGATTAAACTACCAGAAAAGAACCGCGCCCAATTACTTAATTTTGCCCAAAAATATCAATCCACAATTTTAGGCTGGTACTTGGAGGATGAACCAGAAGGAAGGAGCGTTTCCCCTAAAATAATCTGGTCAAAAAAGAAATATTTGATAGATAATGGTTTTCATCAATTAGGAGCAATTGCTCTGCTCAGAGCTTGGCGGGCAATAGATTATGCTCCAGCAGTGGATGTGTTGATGATTGATCCTTATCCTGTTCCTCAAAAAGAATTGACTTGGATCAGTGACTCTCTGGATGAGGCGTATAAAACTATCAAAAATGATAGAAATAAAAGAGTCTGGTCTGTTATTCAGGCATTTAACTGGTCCTTTTTTTCAAATTATATCCGATACAAGGGGATAGGGCGATTTCCCTCTTATGAGGAGCAGAGAGCAATGACTTATCTGGCGATTGTTCATCAAGTTAGAGGCATTTTTTACTGGACTTTTCAAACTAAAAATTATTGCATCAAAGATTATCCTGAATACTGGCAAGGATTAAAAAATATAATTACTGAATTGAGAAGTATCTTCCCTGTTGTAACTGCCGCACCAGTGCCAAAAGATCTTCGTATTGATGATGGTTTTCATTCCATTTTTAAAAAAGTTAAAGAAAAAGACCTAAAAAATAACCAATATTTGAATTTTAAGAAAAGAGTAATAGATTCTTCAGGCAATTACTTGATAGTAGTAAATGCCCAGAACAAGACAGAAAAATTGGAAGTAAAAGAGAAGGATTTGATTTTTTCTGACTTAGAAAAGCCAGTAAGGATGGTAGAAATATTTGAAAGGCGGGAAATTAAAAAAACAGGCAGGAAATTTATAGATTGGTTTGAACCTTATCAGGTAAAAATTTATAAGATAACTTCTAAAAGTGAATTTATAACTTCTGAGTAAGAGATTACTTCACTCAATTAGGGTCAATCGCTCCACAACAATCGAGTCATTACAATTTAAAGCTGAAATCTCCAGGATATTTACCCCTATTTTAGAGTTCAATTTCAAAGGAATAATTTCATTATTATTCTGAAGATAGAATTCTTTGGCTACCTGGTCATTAAAAAAAATAGAAATTAACGGAGCTGGATTTTTATTACCACGATCAATAAAAAGAGTAATCTCTAAATTGGCCTCTTCTCCCTTCAAAATTAATGGAATCTGGAGCTTCTTTTTCTTTTTGGTTAAATATTGGTTAATCACTATTTCTCGTTTCATAATTAAACTCTCCAGATTAGATTCTATGTTTTTTAGTTTTTCTTCCTCATTCAATCTGGTATATATCTGTTCTAATTTTACTAAAGCCTCAATATTTTTTGATTCAATATCGAGTATTTTATGGTATATTTCCTGGGCATTGAAAAAATAACCTAATTTTAAATAGGAATCCCCAATTAAATTTAATATTTTCAAATAATAAGTTTTTATTTTAGGAGAAATAACCAGAATATTATCCTCCATTAATTTCCCAATGCGAATCACTTCTCTGAACTGGTTTACCTTGTAAAAAGTGTATAAATTGAGATAAAGTAATTTCAGATTATTGAAATCTACCTTTATCAAGTCGTTTTCCTCGAGATAATCTCTAAACTGCTTGAGCTTACTATATTCCTTTTCCTGGTCTAAATATTTCTCAAAGTAGAAGGAAGTTTGATCACTATCTTCTTCATAATTGAGATAATAATCACCCAAATAAAAATAGATATTCTTCACTAAATCCTGATATTTTTCCTTATCTATGAATTCTTCTCCTGTTAAATTTTGATAAAATGTAATCTTTTGCAAGCCCTTTAAACTTTTTTGAAAATTGGGAAAAGAGTCCTCATAGCTAAATCTATTGTGAAAAGAAAACGCTCTTTGATACAATTCCTCGGCGTCCTTAAAGACAGCATATTCAGCTCGGCTTAGAGCATTCCATCTTTCTATAATAGGTAAACCTTTCTCTCCAAGAAAATCTGCATAAATGTAAAGAAGATGGGAATCATCAGGAGTGATTTCCTTTATTAATGTGTAATCACGAACATAGAGAAACCAGATGTTGAGTGTTTCCTTAAAATAGTTCTCATTTCTCGAAGATAACACTCTTTTTAAGATTTTATAAGTAAATTCTCTGTCTTCCTGGGAAAGAATGGCCCATTGAGAGAAATAGATTTTAGCTATTTCAAATAAAGCTTGATAATTGTGATAGGTAAGATACGCTGTTTTTTTTAACTCATTATAAGCCTTATCAATATGGGGCCTTGAAGGATACTTATAGTTAAAATATGACTGGGCTAAGTTGAAATGACTAAAAAGATAAAAAGGATTTATTTTAATTGCTTTTGAAAAATAGTAAATTGATTTTTCGAGAAAAGAATCCCTTCTTTTAGGCACAAGAAGGTTTTCTTCAGCCAGTTCTAAATTGGCTTTTCCTAACTTGTAATAGATATTATAATTAAAAGGATTAAATAATTTAGCTTTTTTCAGAAGATAAATTTTCTGTTTTGGGTCTTTGGTTTTCTCTTTTGCTCGATAGTAAAAATGATTCCCCACATACATAGTTATTTCTATTAAACTAATTACCAAAAGAAAAAAAACGAGAAAAACCTTCTTTATCATACTTTTCAATCGTAAAATGTAAAATGTGAATCGTAAAACGAAAAACGGAAACCGGAAATCGTAAAATGTGAATGTATGGTAAACCTCTTGTAATGAGTGCGGTCGAATTATTAGGTTTGTGCGTTAATTAGCAAAGCTAAAACTTTGCCATACATTTTGGAAATTTCTAATTCGCTGGAGTATAAACCTTTAGGTTTATTCGGTATCCAGAGTAAGGCTAAAGCCTTACACTCCAAACTACTATTTTTCCTGTTTACGATTTACGATAAAAAACAGTTACCAGAGTCAAAGCAAAAATAATGGTAAAAAGAACTGCATTAGCTGGAATTTGAAGATTAAAGTCTGCTAAGCTGTGGATGAAAATGGCAACAATGGCAGTAATTCCTCCCAGACCAATGCCTTTCATCTCTGGATGAAAACGGCTTGCCCAGGTTTTAGAAATTCGATAAAAAAGATACCCTAAACAAATCAATAAAAGTGAAAAACCAATAATCCCTAATTCAGAAAAAAACTCTAAATAGTCATTATGGGCATGACTCAAAAATCCAGGAGTGTCTATTACTTCATACACTGGATACATACTGGAAAAAGTCCCCAGCCCTGTTCCCCATAAGAAAAAATCTTTGATTATTAATCCCGTATTGCTCCAGGTAACATATCTCCCCTCTTGAGAGATATCTTCCGGACTAAACCTAATAAGAATCTGATTTATTCCAATAAAAAGAGAGAGGATAATAATGAAGGAAAAGGTTACTTTCAGGAAATTCCTACTCCAGACCCTCCTCATCTTTATTTTTTCTCGAAAATAAACAGTGAGAAGAAACATCAGGATAAAAGAAAAGATAAGAATAACAATTCCCGACCTGGATTTCGTAAAAATAAGAGCAATACTCATCACAATCACTCCTCCTGTAAGGATAATGTTTTTCAAAGCATTCTTCTGGGATAGATAGAGGATTTTCTCTTTCAGGCTTTTTTCTCGCGGCGAAAAGAATTCAATTTTAGCCAGGATGAGTCCAATTGTAAGGGGAATTATCATTTCTAAATACCCTGCAAAATGATCGCGATTGACAAAAGTTCCAGTAACGCAGTCTAAATTATACTTTTTCGGATAAAATAAAATATGAGGAGTTTTTCGAGAGAATTCAAAAAGTCCATAAAAAGCTTCTGCCACTCCCATAATAACAATAAGATAGAGGAATTTATAAATTTTTCTCAGTTTAGTGATTGTTTTAACAATTAAAAATCCAAGAAGGAAATAGCTAAATAAAAGTAATCCTTTCTGAATACTCGCATAAGGAAGGGCTGAAAGAGAGAGAAATTTTTTAGATGAAAAATCAATAGCAAGCAATTGCTGCAAAGAATAATTGCTCGGAGAAAGGAATTTGATTAAAAACTTGGGCAGGGGAATAATTTGCAGAAGGAGATAACTAAAAAAAAGAATAAATAAAATTTTTGCTCTTTTTATCGTATCCTGAAAAGAGGATTCAATTACTGGCTTGTTCTTCATCAATACATAAGAAAAGGTCATTACAAGGATCACTAATTGAATAACAAGAATAGACCAGTCCCAGACAGAAGCAAAAGGCAGAGGAGTAAAGACAATCAAAAAAAGTAATCCATATTCAATTATCTTTGAATCTATATCTTTGGAGTTTCTTGAATTTATTGAGTTCATTGAATTATCTAATGATTCGTAAAGCGTGAAGCGTAAAGCGTTACTTTCTCAGGGATTTTATTAGGCCTGTTAGCATTTTGTCAATATCGTTCATCAATAATGATAACTCTTGGGGATTGTTTTCTTTCAGGTATCCTAATTTTTTAGATATTTCCAAAAGAGTATCAAGTTCACTCAATGAGCCTTGGGCCATATGAAGGAATTGGACAAATTCTTTCTTGGTTTGTCGAGCTGCACCTTCTGATATATTGGCAGGTATTGAGACAGCTGCTCTTCTCATTTGGGTAGTTAAACCATAGTTTTCGATTTTAGGAAAAGATTTTGTTAGTTCATAAATTTTTTGCACTAAGTCTATTGATTTCTGCCAAGCATCTAATTTTTTATGAGGTTTGTCGATCACTTTACTCCTTACGCTTTACACTTTACGATTTATTTAAATAATTTATTAATAAATTCAGGTATTTTGATTCTTAGTTTTCTCTCCCGGATCGGATTAATTGGTTCTTCATAATAGGGAAGCTGTTCATTTCTTATTATTGCCCTCGGATTTTCTTCAACCAAAGCCGAGGCTTTTTCCTGTCCAATAATTTTTGAGGCAGCTTCTACTGCTTTTGATAGAACAGGAGGTTTTGAACGACTGTTATGAGCATCACTTCCTATGAGATGGATGTAATTCATTTTTAGGAAATAGACAGCCAGGCGGTAAACCCCCATTCCATAAATGCCTGTTAGGCTTCCGGCATTTAGTTGAGCCATAGCGCCCATATGGATTAATTGATAGAGTATTTCTGGTTTTCGAAAAAACACCGAGTTTCTTTCAGGATGAGTAATGATTGGGGTGATTCTCTCTGTCATTACATCAAAAAATAGTTCTTTTATTCGAGGAAAAATATAATCAGAGGGTAATTCAATGAATAGATAAGAAGTATTATTAATCGTAAGATATTTTCTATTTTCATTAATCTGATCTAATATATTATGAGTTAAATGAACTTCCGCTCCAGATAGAAGTTCAAGAGGAATTTTTCGAGAGACAAGAAAGGAATTTAATTCCTTTCTTCTTTCCTCAATAATACTTAATTCTGAGTAGAAATAATTATTCCTAAAGAGATGAGGCGTGGCTGCTATTTTTGTAATACCATCAGCCACAGCTATTTCAGCCATTTTTACTGATTCTTCAAAAGATGAAGAACCATCGTCTAATTGAGGGAGAATATGAGTATGTAAATCAATCATCTAATTATCCAATTTCTTGAACTTACACAATTTCTTGAATTAACCTAATTTAATCTACATTCATTTTTCCTTTTGACCTAATCCAAAAAACTCAATAAACACAACAAATTCAATGAACTCAAGAAATTCAAGAAATTCAATAAATTTATCAATCAGCCGTGTTGGACTTTAGCTCTGTTTAGGAGTTTCTTCAGCATAATAATGATAACGATAATAATCCTGATAGTAGTAGCCGGTTTTGCCGATTTGGACTTCATTAAGCACCACCCCACCGATGTGGCAGTTAGATTTTGCAAGCTCTTCTACGGCTTTTAAGAGCGCCTCTCTGGAAGTTTTTCCCGCCCACAAAACAAGAATAGTGCTGTCTGTCATAGAACTGACAATCACTGGATCAACCACAACTAAAACAGGAGGAGTATCAATCAAGACCAGATCATACATTTCCCTGACTTCCTTGATTAGTTGTTTCATCCGATTGGAATTAACTAATTCAGCTGGGTTGGGAGGAACAATGCCGCTGGTAATTACTGACAGATTTTCTATTCCAGTTGGCTTGATTAAAAGGTCGAATTCCATTTTACCTGTTAGATAGCTACTCAATCCTTCAATATTTCTCACTTTCAAAATTTTGTGAATCCTTGGTTTCCTCAGGTCAGCGTCAATTAAAAGCACCCTTTTTTCAAGCTGAGTAAAAGAAATGCCAAGATTAACAACCGTTACAGTTTTTCCCTCCTTAGGAAGAGCACTGGTGACAGCAATTGTTTTAGGCGGACTATCTGCCCGGGACAAAAGAATGGAAGTTCTAAAAGAACGATAATCCTCGGAAATAGTGAATTTGGGATGGTGAAAAGTAATTAATTCAATTTTATTTGGGGCTTCAATGGTAGAAGAGGGATTTGTTTTTTTGGAATGATAACGATACCGATAGCCATAGCGGCCTCCTCTGAAACCTTCTGGAGGGAGATAGGGAATAACCCCCAGGGTAGGCAGTCGGGTTAAACTTTCTACTTCTTCTGGAGTTTTAACGCTTTTATCTATGTATTCCAGGAAAAAAGCAAGACCAAAACCTCCAAAAAAACCAATAATAAAAGCTAAAATGAGATTGCGTTTTTTCTTTGGGCTGATAGGAACAAGCGGGGCTTCAGCTCGGTCAATTATTTTGATATTACTTGTTTTCAGCCCTTTTAGACGAGCTGAAATTAAGGTTTCGTTCTGTCTGGCAGTTAAAGAATTAAATAAGTTCCTTTTATTTTCAATTTCAATTTTTAAACTGTTATAAAGAATAGCATTATTATTTAGTCTAATAACCTCTTGCTTTTGTGACTCAAGTAAATTTTCCAGAGATTTTTCCTTTTTAAAAGCTGCCCGATAATCTGATTCTGCTGCCTGAATTGCTTTTTCTATTTCTTTTTTTAGCTCATCCCTCATACTTTCTAATCGAGCTTTCAGTCGAATCATCTCTGGATATTCTGGTTTAAAAATTTTACTTTTTTCCTCATACTTATTTTTTATTTGGGTGTATTCTTCTTTTAAATTTTGAATAAGAGTATTATCAACAAAGGGAGGAAGAGCATCTACTTTCAATTCTTTTAATTCTCTGTAGGTTGCTTCTCTTTTTATACGTTCAATCTGGGCTTCAGTAAAAGCAGTATTTAAGGCGGCAAATTTACTGACAATTGTGCTTTCTTTATCGCTGAGAAAGAACATTTTCTTCTCTTGACTATATTTCTGAAGTTCTCTTTCTTTTTCAGCCAAATCATTTCTCAAATTAGCTATCTGTTGAGCCAGAAAATCAGAAGCTTGTTTAGTAGCTTCATATTTCTTTTCCAAATGAAAATTAGTGAATTCATCTGCAAAAGTATTAAGGATGTCAGCAGCTAATTGAGGATTAGCCGATTTATATTTAACTTCGACCATGCGTGTCTGACGAACAGGTAGAACCTCAAGTCTACTTAAAAAGCTGGTAATTAATCCAGTATAATTCTTTGAGCCATTTATTTTCCTTTCCTTTTTTGAGGGCAAGATCCAACTTTTCAAGGTAGTTAAAACACCTCTTTTATTGCTCTTTCCAGCCCCAAACTCTTTCCCGCGATCTAAATTCATTTTTTTTATTACTCTTTGAGCCAGACTTCGACTGTAGAGAAGCTTAATTTGAGTATTATAATATTCTTGATAATACCACCATCCACCGGTCAAGCCAAATAATTCCTGTAAAGTCCAGACCTCGGGGTTTTCTTTTTCGATTAAAAAAGTAACTTTTGCCTGGTAAATTGGAGTAGCCAGAAAAGAAAATAATCCAGTAGCAAAAACTAAGGTTACAACTGTAGTGAATATGACCCATTTTCTTTTCTTTATTATTTCCCAGTAAGCCAAAAGATTGATCTCTTTTTCCATTTTTTCTCTCTCTTCCATTATTTACCTCCGTAAATCTAATTAATTGAATTTCTTGAGTTAACCCAATTAACTTAATTTCTTGAATTCACACAATTTGCACAATTTCTTGAATTAATCCAGCAAATTCAATAAACTCAAGAAATTGTGTTAATTAGAAAATTGTTTCTGGAACATAGATGACATCATTTTCTTTTAAGGGAATATCTTTCTTTTTTCCTTTAATAATATTTTTAACATTTACTTTAATTCTTCTCTCTCGCCCCGATTCATCTTTTCTCTTAATTAAGACCTTTCCTTTAGAAGCTCTTTCAGTAAAACCTCCTGCCTGGGCAATAGCCTGGAGCAGGGTTATCATCTTTGCTTTTTTCACTTCAAGAGCACCTGGATTCCTCACCTGGCCAAAAACATAAATATAAACTATCTTTTCGGGAGGAATATTAATGATGTCACCAGGTTGGAGAGGAATATTAAATTTTGGATTACCATTAAGAATTAATTCATCAACTTCAATTTTCAAACTGGCTGTCTCTCCATTTCGATACTGCCTGAGAACAAATATCTTATCTCCTGCATCATTGGTTAAACCTCCTGCTTGAGAAATAATCTGAAGTAAAGTTTTACGACCGACGAGTTCATAGGTACCTGGTGTTTTTACTGCTCCTAAAACAGAAACCCTTTTGCTCTGATATTCTTTGATAAAGATTGTTACCTGAGCATCGTTTAAATATTTTTCCTCTAACAATTCACACAGTTTTTTCTCAAGTTGGGTCTTGGTTAAACCCGTTACTTGAATCTCACCTAAAAGAGGAAGAGTTATGGACCCATCCTCTGATACTCTCACTGTGGTATTTAACTCCTTAAGTTCAAAAACATTTATTTCCAGTAAATCTTTGGGCCCAATTTGATACTCGCTGATAAACTCTTCTTGAGAGAAAGTATAAGTTCCACATAAAAAGAGAATAGCTAAAAAAATTAGGTTGAATTTCTTTTTATATTGTTTCATTTTAAACTCCATAAACTAAATTGCTAAATTGTCAAATTGCTAAGCTGAAGACAAAGTTTTTGTTCCTTGAGCTTTTCATGAACAATTTCACCATTTCTTCAATTCACCATCTCACTATCTTTCCATTTCGCCATTTTCCATTTTAACAATTTATTAGCATCTTAGCACTTTATTAACAATTTAACAGTTTAACAATGTTATGTTATTTATTTAAAACTCATAAGTCAAATAACCTCCAATAAATGTTCTTTTTCTGTCTGCCCCGTGAATATTAGAATTCCATTCCAAGAAATTGATTGAAATTCCTACTCCTATATTTTTTATTAAACGAAACACAATGCCCGCACTTTGGAGAATAATCTGGTCTTTCTTATAGATTTCCTTCATTTCCTGACCAAATCTCACTTTTGAAGGCTCTGGATAATTAAGATAACCAATACTGTAGTCATAATCAAGTCTAATATTTCTGCTGAAATAAAAGGACATTCCTCCGCCGTATCTATCCTCTACGAAATAAAAATTGTCTTTCCAGTAAGAGAAAAAGCAGTCTCTTAAGTAATCGGCTCTTAGTAAAAAGCGATAAATTCGGAAAGTTAAATTAGTATCACCAACCAGTCCTTCAAATTTCTTTTTTTCAAGACCATAGCGCCACAGTTTTTTATATCCCAGGCTGAATTTTCCTCTTAAAGAGCCAATTTCAGGGAAAAGAAAGCCAGTGTTTAAGCTGTAACTCTCACTGTTTCTCAACCGGCTTTCCTCAAAATCGAAAATATATTTAGCATATAGACCTTTTACAAAGAAAAAGGTCTGAGAAAAAACGCGATAATATATCGTTAAACTTAGGTTATCTTCTCTTCTATTTAAAAGGCTGGGAAGGTAAAATTCTCCTTTATAAACTTCGTCTTCATAGGCTATTTTTCTTCTGAATACTTCCACTTCAAAACAAGTGCGGCGAGGAGTTTCATATCCTATAGCAGCCAGATAACTATTCTCTATGTATCGGACGCGATAATCAAATTCGCTGGTTGGCCGCCTTCTCGCATTCTCATAATTGTATTGACCAGAGAGAACGAATTTACTCAATAAAAATTTAAGTTGAGCCTGAAAAGAATTATTGAAAGAGCGTTCTCTTTCCTGTTTTAAATAATATACATACTCAGGATTTTCTAAAAAGGAAAAAATAATTCTATTTTTAAAAAGGAGATAAAGGGTGAAATCAGGAGATAGAGTAGCTGTATAGTCTTTTACTGGATTTTCCAATTGATAGTAAACATTATCGTCATATCCAATATTTCTAAACTTAATTAAAGGATAAATTCTAAAGGGCCCTATTTTTATCTTTGTTTTCTTAACTATTTCATCTCTTTCTTCTTGGAACGATTTTCTTTCAGTTTGCCCAAATAGTTTGCCCGAAACTGACATCAAACAGCATACTATGAAGCCAATTAATATTTTGTTACGATAAAACATTTTTGTAAGTGATAAAATGTAAAAGGTTAAATGTAAAATGTAAGACGGAAATCGGAAAACATGAACTGTGAATGTAGGGCAAAGCTTTAGCTTTGCATTAATTAGCTTTCTCCAAATTTGTTTATAACATTCTTAATAATCTTAATCCTTTTTGATGGAGTATCTTCTTCTAAGTCTTAAGAAAATCACTCCATTATGAGACAATTTTTTCCGGTGCTTTCATCTGTTAGGAATTTAAGTGTCAATGTTTATCTTACTGCACTGGTGCCGTTCCAACTTGCCCCGAACATTGAACTGTGCGGGGCAAAGGTGGAGTGTTTCTAAACTTTTCTTCAGTCTGTTGCGAAGGTAACGTTTGCCTTTGCCACTTTTTAGATATTTCTCACGCCGAAAAGCATCCTCGATACACAGACAGGCTTCATAATAAATTAGATCGAAAGGCTTTCTGTGTTTAGTAGAATGGACTATTCCCTTATTATGTTCTTCAAATCTCTTTTTCAAATTACGTGTTGTGCCAGTATAAAATTTACCGTCTTTTGTACTTATTAACACGTAAGTGTAATACATTAATTTTTGGAATTATTTAGTTGGAACGGCACTGGTTGGAAAGACGTCCTCATTCGCGATTACTTCAGCACCATAAAGAAGAGCAGCCTGAATATCTTCTTTATTAAGATGAGGATAGTCTTCTAATATTTCTTCAATGGTCATTCCTTGACCAAGTAATTTTAGTATTAAGTCTACAGGGATTCTTGTTCCGCGTATTATAGGTTTTTCAGCCATAATTTCTGGATCCACAACTATTCTTTTAAGTAAATCTTTTTTCATAATTATTTTCTCTTTGCCAATATACTATATTTTTCTCTTTTCCGTCAACCAGATGTAAAAATTCAATAAACTCAATAAACTCAAAAAATTCAAGAAATTAGTTTAAAATCGTGAAATGTGAAATCAATTGTTAGATTGCTAAACTGTTAAATTGCTAAATTGCTTTTCCTGCATTAGATTTATTAGATTTTTTGACTTTGGACTAAGAACTTTTAACTGAATCAAGTTAATTAGGTTCTTGACTTTAAACTCGGCACTTTCGACGAACATTAGATAATTCCATAAAATCAAAGGCCAGAAGGCCCGGTCTATCCATGGGGCGGTCCGTTTACTTTGCTTTAATCCCCTTGTAGATGTATCTTACTATATTAAGCCCATACATCCTGAGCAGCCGGATTGGGCGGAGCAGATAGTAAAAGGGAAAGAGAAATGCGGGCAAGAAGAGAAATTCCCATTCCGCTATGGTTGGTATTGTTGCCCTATAAATACAGTACCGAATCCTATCCTGTAGTCGTTTCCACACCTTAAGCTGAAAGAAGCCGCATTTCAAAGCTCGGGATTGGTGATTAGCCTTATAGAAAAGATGTTCACGCACCTGCGCGGTGAGCGTTTTCACTATTGGATCGTACTGCATCCTTTGCAAAATTTCCTTTGGAAGGGCTACCCCAAGAAGATCATTTACCAGGAAAAGACCAAGAAAAAGTATTCGCTCAATGCCAAGTGTGACGGTCTGCTTCATAACGCGTTCCCAGTCCATCCTCTGATGAACTTCGATCAGTTTGGCAACATCACAGATCCATATCAACCGCTCCCAACAGTGACATAAGCCATGTACGCAGAGGATCAGGAGTAAATCCTCCGGAGAGAAAGATAGAATCTCCTTTCCATCAAGATATATCGATTCAAGACGCGTCCACAAGCACTCAGGATCGAGTAAAAAGGGAAAGTATCTCGGTGTTATTCCCCACTGAAGATCCGCGATAACTCTGCCATCATCCCGTAAAAATTTATAGGTGCGTTGGGATTGAATAAAGGCTTCTTCCTGGGCAGCAGTTAATTGGATTCCCGACCGGTATCCACAGGAGATAAGCAGATCCTTTGCTCTCTGGCCGTCACGCTCGTGAATCAAGATGTCCAAGTCGCTGAACTGCCTGAGCGAAAGGTTGCCGTAAGCTAAAACTGCCAGTGCTGGTCCTTTATACGGAATAGCTGTTATTCCCTCGTTCTTGAATAAATCCAACAGGTTAAATAGCTCTCTGGTCAGTAAGAGATTTCGGCCACTGTTAATCAGATAAAGATTTCGGAGTTGATTCATTATGTCTTGCGGGACATCTTCTGGACAAATTGCCTTAAGAGTCCGATAGACAATCGGTAAAACACCATGTTGATCAGCTATTCGGGTGAGATATATCCAGTTAATATTCTGGTGAAGCAAAGCTTTGATTTGTTTAACTCTTTCAAGGTCCTTGTTTATCCTGGAACAGCAAAGAAGCAGTTCTTGTTCAGGACGCATATTAGAATAATCCATCCTATAAATTCGAATTTTAAATATATTTTTAGTTTAAAGGTGATGGTTTTGTTTTTGCCATACTTTTCTGGTAGTTGACTAAGGAACAGTAATACTCATTGGTCTCTAAAAGTGACTGATGCGTACCAACAGCGACAAGACGTTTCTTGTTCAAAAGAAGAATACGATCACAATCCTTAACTGTGGAAAGGCGGTGTGATACTATAAACAAGGTTTTGTTCTGGATTACAGCAGGAAGCGAATTAAAGATTGACTTTTCCGTTTGGCTATCCAAAGCAGAAGTTGGTTCATCTAATACCAAGATGTCAGGATCTTTGATCAGTGCCCGAGCAATGGAAAGTCGCTGTTTTTGTCCTTCTGAAAGATTGACCCCTTTTTCGCCAACTTTAGTTTCATATCCTGCTGATAGACTAAAAATAAAATCATGAATTTCAGCAGCCTTCGCAGCTCGAATGACCTGTTCTTCACTAGCCTCTGGATTTCCGTAACAGAGGTTTT
>JBHIEE010000040.1:0-21569 GCA_046760445.1 Candidatus Aminicenantia bacterium | reverse complement strand
ATTGTTTTGGTCATTTGCCCTCGTCCTGAGCTCGGGCCGAAGGGGTCATTGGAATTTGCTTGCCCTGTAGCATGCGAAGCATTGGTATAGGGGAATTTATTTGATATTTGGTGCCTGCCCCGTATATCCCGAGTACTCGGGACTACGGGGCGAGGAATTTGTGATTTTAACGTTTGTGTAGGTGAAGCCGAAAAAAAAGAGTTCAGAAACCCTTGGCAGTATTAGGTTTCTAATGATGAAAAGGCTCAAAAAAGAAGGGAGGGGGTAGTATTTCTGTTTGAATTTTGGTATATTTTTATTAATGAGAAAAAGAGATAAAATTAAAATATTAGTCCTCAAGATAAAAAAAATAAATAAGAAAGATCGGGTAAGATACCTATTCTTCACTGGAATTCTTCTTTTATCTATTTTAATTGGCGTCCTATTCGGCGCTTTTTTGGCTTATCAACAGGGACTTCCTAAAATATCTAACTTAGAAGAGTTTAGACCAAATATTATTACCACTGTTTATTCTGATGATGAAAAAATTATTGGTGAATTTGCTGTTGAGAGAAGAATCGAAATTTCATATCAGGATATTCCAGAAGTATTGAAAAAAGCAATTATTGCTACCGAAGATCCTAAATTTTATCGTCATTGGGGGATAGATATAAGAGGTATTTTACGCTCCCTAAAAGTAGACTTATTAGCAGGTAAGCCACTTGAGGGAGGTAGCACTATTACTCAACAGTTAGCTCGTCTTCTCTTTCTTACTCCGGAAAAGAGAATCAGTCGCAAAATTAAAGAAATTCTTCTTTCTTTCCAGATTGAAAAAAATTACTCTAAAGAGCAGATAATGACTCTTTATTGTAACCAAATATATCTCGGTCATGGAGTTTATGGGATTGAGGCAGCCGCAAGACTATATTTTGGTAAAAAAGTAGAAGATTTAAATTTGGAAGAAAGCGCATTAATAGCTGGCTTACCTCGTTCACCTGCAATGTATTCTCCTTATGAGTATACTGAAAGGGCCCTTAGACGAAGAAATTGGGTTTTAAATCGAATGGTGGAGGAAGGTTTTATTTCGAAAAAATTAGCAGAAGAAGTAAAGAAAAAACCTTTGGATGTTCTTCCTTTAAAAACAAAAGACAACGAATTTGCTGCTTATTTTTTAGAAGAAGTGAGAAAATATATTGAAAATAGATATGGCACTCGAGCTCTGTATCAAGATGGGTTGAAGGTTTATACCACATTGGATATTGAACTTCAGAAATATGCTGAACAGTCTCTAAGAAAAGGATTGAGAGAATTGGATAAAAGACAAGGATGGAGAAGAGATAAAAGAAATCTATTAGAGGAAGAAAACGGAAAGAATTTAAATCTTGCTTTCTTATCCGAATGGGAAAAAGAGAAAATAAAAAAAGGAGAATTGATTCATGGGATTGTTTTAAATGTGAAAAGAAGCTTAGCCAAGATAAAAATTAAAGATTACTTAGGGTATTTAACCCCACGGAGTGTTAAGTGGACAAGAAAAAACAACCTAAGAAAATTGATGAAAGAAGGGGATGTTATTCTAATTCAAATCATGGAAATTGATAATGATAAAAGAGAATTAAAAATTACTCTGGAACAGGAACCACTAGTCGAAGGAGCTATGATAGTTCTCGAACCAGAAACTGGTGAGATAAAAGCAATGGGCGGAGGTTATTCATTTAAAAGAAGTAAATTCAATCGGGCAATTCAAGCCTTGCGTCAGCCTGGATCTTCTGTCAAACCAATAATTTATACTGCTGCCCTAGATTATGGCTATACTCCAGCCAATATTATTATTGATGAACCAACCACATTTTATGACCAATGGACTGGAGAACCTTGGAGTCCAGAGAATTATGATCAAAAATATAAAGGGGCAGTAACTTTAAGAAAAGGGCTGGAAGAATCAAGGAATATCGTTACTGCTAAGTTACTGGAGAATTTGTCTCCTCAAACAGGAGTTGAATATGCCAGGAAATTTGGGATTACTTCTCCTTTATATCCTTATTTATCTTTTTCTCTGGGAACTTTTGAAGTAAGTTTACTCGAGTTGACCTCAGCTTATACAGTTTTCCCTAATCAGGGCATTAGAATTAAGCCTTATTTTATCAAAAGAATAGAAGATAAAGAAGGGAATATATTAGAAGAAAATAAAATCGAAGCTCAAGAAGTTATTTCTCCTCAGATTGCTTATCTAATGACTTATCTTATGAAAGGAGTTATCCAAAGAGGAACAGCCACTTTAGCAAGGGATTTGAATAGGCCTTTAGCTGGAAAAACCGGAACAACAGATGATTATTCAGATGCCTGGTTTATCGGATTTTCTCCCTCACTATGTGCTGGAGTTTGGGTTGGCTACGATATTAAAAAAACTCTCGGAAAATATGAGACAGGAGCAAGAGCGGCTCTTCCTATCTGGAAATATTTTTTCCAAAAAGTTTACCAGGATGATCAAACAAATGAAGAGTTTGAGGTATCACCAAATATTACTTTTGTCACAATAGACAGCAAAACTGGGTTATTGGCTACTCCTTATTGTTATTACACTATTACCGAAGCTTTTATTAAAGGAACAGAACCTACTCGATTTTGTTCAGATGAAGATCATCTAATGGTTTATGATTATTATGAATTAGAGGAAGATGAAGTAATTCATTAATTAATTTCTAAATAAGATAGGATTTTAAATAATTTAAAACAGTCGTTTCAATTCGTTCACTTATTTCTTCCAAAGGTTGGGTTGCATCAATTCTAATAATTTTTTCATCAACAAGTGAATTAAATATTTCTCTTACTTTGCAAAGAAAATCTTCTTTTTCAAAAAGCTTTTCCTTTTTCTTCCTATTTTCTATTCTGTTCAATCCCACTTCAGGCTTGATATCAAGAATAAAAACTAAATCAGGTTCAATCACCATTTTTTCGTTTAATCTTTTAATTAATTCGATATCAATGCCCCTTGCTCCTTGATAAGCAATGGTAGAAAAATAATATCTATCGAGAATCACAACCTTATTTTTATCTAAAGAAGGCTTTAAATTTTTTTTGATATTATCTTTTCTGTCCTTAAGAAAGAGTTTCAATTCTTGTTCAGGATTAATAGAGTTTTCTAAAACAGATATTTCTTTTATTTTCTTTCCCCATTTACCCGAGGATGGTTCTTTGAAAATAACTACTTCAAAGCCTTGGGCGATGAGTTTCTGAAAGAGAAGTTTTGCTTGAGTGGTTTTACCTGAACCATCAATTCCTTCCAAAACAATTAAAATTCCTTTAGAAAGCTTCTTATTCACCGGCTTTTCTTTTAGTGTTCTGGAAATACTGTTATTCATTACTTTTCAATGCAAGAGTTATATCTAAAAAACCTACAAGTTGTCAAGATTATCGTAATTTTTTATCTAAAAAATGGCTGATGATTGTTTAATTTTCAATTTGACATTTTTGTTTAAATTCAATATCTATTTGTTAATGAAATCGATTAGAAAACTAAATTTAAAATTATTTTTTTTAGTTTTAATTCTATTCATTAGTATTTCTTTTTTAGTAAAAAGACATTGTTTCTCTAATAAAGAATACACTATTTTTGATACAGGAAAGGTAGTTACTGTCTATGATGGAGATACAATCAAAGTGAAATACCAAAATGGCCAAGCGGAGAAGGTGAGACTAATTGGCGTGAATTGCCCAGAATTAGAAAATGATAGAGAAGAGGTAAGATATTTAGCTCAAGTAGCTAAAAGATTTACTTTTTATTTCCTTTTTAACAAAAAAATAAAGTTGACTTATGATGAACAATTTAGAGATAAATATGGCCGAGTTTTAGCCTATGTTTGGTTAGAAGATAGCACTTTTTTCAATAACTTAATTATAAGAGAAGGATTTGCATTTGTTTTTCTACGGTATCCATTTAAAGAAGAATATCAAAAAATGTTTAGAGAATCTGAAGAATATGCTCGGTTAAATAACAAAGGATTGTGGAGTGTGGGACAAGAGAGAATAGTTTCACTTGAAGAGTGTTTTTCTTATATTGGAGAGTATTTATCAGTTAAATTCAGATGCCAAAAAGTTTATTATGGAAAGAAATATATCTTTCTAGATTCATCTTTGGATTATCGGCATAATTTCTCGGCATTGATAATTCGCTTTGCTAAAGCAAGATTTGGAAATATTAAAAAATTTGAAGGTAGAACTTTAGTCGTGACTGGATTTTTAGAAAAGTACAAAAATAAACCTCAAATTGTTGTTTTTTCCCCTCTTCAGATAAAAATTATTAGTTAATCCATATTATATTGTTTTTCTTCTTCTATTTCGTCTGAACATTGAAATCAGAGCAATCCCAACTAAAAATCCTCCAATGTGTGCGAACCAGGCTATTCCACCACCTAATCCAGCATTAAGAAGTTGCATTATAAACCATAAGCTGAGGATCAAGCCGGCTGGAATAGGAACAATCTTGATAAAAAAGAATAAAAAAATTAGGGTGTGAACTCTTGCCCGGGGAAATAAAACTAAATAAGCACTCAGTATTCCAGCTATTGCTCCACTTGCTCCTATCATGGGTTGAGTAGAATTAGGATAAAACAAAATGTGAGTCAGGCTTGCTCCAATTCCCGAAATTAGATAGAAAAAGAAAAACTTAATTGGACCTAGAAAGTCTTCAATATTATTCCCAAATATCCAAAGGTAGAGCATATTACCTATTAGATGAAAAAATCCTCCGTGAATAAACATTGCTGAAAATATGGTTAATGGAGGAAATATCTCGGCATTGACTACTGATAATTTAAGATGGGTGATTGACCATGGAGTGACTCCCATTTTCAAAATGTAATAGTTTAAACCTTTAGAGGAAAAAATCTGTATTATAAACAGGGAAATATTTATTCCTATTAAGAATAAAGTGACAAAGGGAATTCTTGAAGTAGGATTTTCATCTTTTAAGGGGATGAGCATTAAGAAGAGTTCCTTTTTACTTAGATTAAGAGAAGAAAGCTAATTTTTTAATAGTATTTATATTTTTTATTTTATTATTGTTAATTCCTCTTCAAGTCTTTTTCTTTCCTGTTGTCTTTTGCTGGCTTTCTCGAATTTTACTCCATACTCATCCCCAATTTTCTTGTATTCTATTTCTTTTTTGGGTTCAAGTTTACCTAAATGGTAATAGAGAACTTTTAACCAGGCATAAGGTTCAGGAATGGTAGGGTCTATTTCTATTGCCTTTTTTAGAGCCTCAACTCCTTCCCGGGCCGCTTTAATCTTTTCTTCCTTAGGAAGGGTTGGTATTCGATAACTTTTTGCCCAGCGATTTACTCCAATGCGAGAATAACCAGTAGCATTGTTAGGATCTAAAGTAATCATTTTTTCATAATATTCCTTTGCTTTGTCAAACTCAGGTATTGGCAAATTCTCATAAAAGTTGGCTAATCTGGCATATCCATCAGGATCACTGGGATCTAATTCAATTCTTTTTTTATACATCTCTTCTGCCTTTTCAAGAGGTGTTTTTTCTTTAGGTCCTTCTTCCTCTAATTTTTCTTCTTCCACAATTTTTTCACCAGCTATTCTCACTAAACCAGTTTCTTCCTCTTCCTCTTTTTCTTCTTTTTGTATTTCTCCAGCATAACTTTTGTAAAATTCAGCAACAACATAATAATTATTAGGGTTATCTGGCTCCATTACTAAAATTTCGAGATAATATTTTTCTGCTTCTTGAAAATCTCTTAATTTATTATACATATCACCTAATGAAAGAATTATATCTTTGTTATTAGGATCAAGTTCCAAAGCTTTTTGCAAAACAGCTAAGGCTTTATTGGCTCTTTCTATATTTTCTTCTGTTTCTACTGCTGGTCGATAAAGATTTTTATAGCTTTCTCCTAAATAATGGTAAGCTTGTACAAACTCGGGGTCGTATTTAATTGTCAATTCATATTCAGGTATTGCTTTCTTATACATTTCATCTTGGAAAAATTTATTTGCTTTATTAAAATGATAATTAGCCTTAAGTTTTGATATTTTTAAATTCTCGCAATTAATTATTGGAAAGGTTATCAAAATAAATAAGAATGTGATTAATAGAAATTTTAATGCTTTTTTTGTCATTATAACCTCCTGAAACTTAAATTTAAAAAATTATTCAATTAAAGTCAAGAAAAACTTTTGAAGCCTTTTCACGGAATTTAGAGGGCTGGAATGAATCAAAATTATAGAAAAAATATTTAATTTCTGTCTTTTAATTTTAGAGCTTTTAAATGATTGACAAAATAATAACTATTACTTATCTTAATATAAGGGGGTCAAAAATGAAAAAAGTAATTTCATGTTTTTTAATCTTTTTATTGGTATTTATAGTTTCCGGAAGTATAAAAGTTTTTGGAGAGAAAGAAAAGTGGAAGGAACAAGAAGTAGAATCAATCGTTTTTAAGGCAACCCTTACTGGCCGAGTATTTATTAATCAAAAGAATCCTAATTTTATTCTTTTTTGGCTTAAGGATAAGGCTTATGTCCTTAATACAGAGTCTCTAACAGTAAGTGAGATTTCTTCCTCTGACGTTAAGTTTAAAAGAGACGGAACTGCCTCAGTTATTACTTCAAGATTTATTCCTCTAAAAAATGTTACTCTGGAAGTGAGTTATTTACCAAAGGAAAAAGTTAAATACAGTTTTGTTTACCGTCCAGGAAGGAAATACGAAATTGTATTGTATAGATCACCTATTATAGTGATAGAAGATTTAGTCTCTTTTGATCAAATTCTTATTGGTCAATATGCTTCTTTATTCAAAACGAAAGAAAATATTGTGATTAAAGACGAAAATAAATGGCAAATAGTATGGAATGAAATTCATCATTCACTCCCTCTTACTAAGAAAAAAATTCCACCTTTACCAAGAATTAATTTTGCTCGAGAAATGGTTATTGTTGTTTTTGCCGGTCAAAAACCAGGAAAAGGTTATTCAATTAAAATAGATCGGATAGTCAGAGAAAAAAATGAATTAGTAGTATATATTGAGGAAAAAATTCCAGTAGGAAGATTAATTAAACCATTTACTACTTTCCCTTTTCAGATAATAAAATGTAAAAAGATTGATCTTCCTGTAGTGTTTAAGTCTCTCTGAAATAAAAATTTACTTATATTCCAATGAGGGTTTTCAAATGGCCAGAAAAGATATTTTTAAAAGATGGGGATTTCAATATATGGATAAGGAGGGAGTATAAATCCTAAATTCTAATATCGAAATTCTAAACAATATCAAAATCCAAATGACCAAAATTCTAAACATTTTTACATTACTAAACAGGTTTCTGGTGTCCTGGTGCATTTTATATAGTTTTGAACATTTTAATTTAGAATTTAGAATTTGTTTCGGATTTAGGATTTCGGATTTAGGGTTTCAGTTTATATGGAGGTGAAGCCCCAAAATAGGATATGAAAACCCTGACTTGGATTGGGTTTTCAAAGTCGAAAACACTCTTCAATAAAAGGAGGTTAAAATGCTGAGAAAAGCAGTGGTGAGTGGACAATTCTATCCTGATAAGAAAGAAAGTCTATTAAGAATGATAGAAGAAATGATTAATAAAGAAATAAAGAAAGAAAAAGCTATCGCTTTAATTTCCCCTCATGCAGGATATATTTATTCAGGCAAAGTAGCCGGGGCTGTTTTCTCATCTGCCTATTTACCTCAAAATTTTTTAATCTTAGGTCCTAATCATACCAGTATCGGAGCATCAATTGCAATTTATGGAGAAGGAGAATGGGAAACCCCATTAGGCAGGGTTCAAGTTAATAAAGAGTTAGCCGATTTAATTTTAAAGAATTCATCTTTAATTGAAAACGATCCATCAACTCACTTTTACGAACATTCTATTGAAGTTCAGCTTCCTTTTATCCAGTATTTTGTGGAGTCTTTTTCTTTTGTTCCTATTTTAGTTTCTTCTGTAAGTTATTCAGATTTAGAGGAAGTAGGAATTAATTTAGCTCAAGCGATTAAAGAATTTGAGGATGAAGTAATGATTATCTCAAGTACTGACTTTAGCCATTATGTTTCTCAGGAAATAGCTGAGCAAAAAGATAATATGGCTATTCAGGAAATTCTTAATCTGAATCCCAAAGGGTTGTATGAAATAGTTATGAGAGAGGACATAAGTATGTGTGGATATGCCCCAACTGCTATTGCTCTTAAAGCCGGCCTTGAACTTGGAGCAGAAAAAGCAGAATTAATTAAATATTCTACTTCAGGAGATGTATCTGGCGATTACTCTCAAGTAGTAGGTTATGCTGGAATAAGAATTAGTCCAAAATGAATTTTAAATTTAATAAATACCCTTAAAGACTAAACTTCTTTTAAAAGCTTCTACAATTTCAGAAGGAAATAGAATATCAGAGTTTTGTTCAATTAATTGTTGAGCTTCTCTGGAAGATTTAGCTGGTTGATCAGGTTTATCAGTAATTAAATCAAAATAATTTTCAGCCAAAGCAATGATTGAGGTCTCAATGGGAATGTCCTCTAAGTCTTCTTTTAAAGAATCGCTCCGATTAATGTAATATCTATTATAAGCTAAAATGAGGGGAACTGCCTCTTTTAATACTCCATCTAGAGCTTGAATAATTACTGTTTCCTTTGCAGAATAGAAAGTACTAAGTTTCTTTTCATTGTCAATAATTTGGGCTGTTTTCTGAAGGAGTGCCATCCTGGTCTCTGTTTTTCCAAAATCATGAAGAAAAGCGGCTATTCTTATATTTTCCACTTCTGATCGAGACAATTTCATATGAGAGGCTATTTCAGCCGACAGGTTGGCTATTTTTAGTGAATGTTCCCGAGTTAATTTATCTAAGGAAGTTAGATAATTAGAGAGAATTTCAAAGATGACCAACGAAGCTTCCTTGAGGTCTTTTATTTTATTCTCTTTTTGTTCGTATAGAATGCCAATCATAATTCCTGCTAAAATAAGAAAACTTGCCCAGGTGGTTAGATTTATCAAAATATCAAAAGAAATACTTTCTTGAGGAAAAAAAGAAGAAGGAAAAAGAATAACATAAAAAGTAACAATTAATACCGAAAAGACACTAGTTGAAATAGCTAATTTTTTTCCGGAATAATACCCGGCTAATAATACTGGAAGATAAAAAACATTTAAAAACGCTAATTTATATTTATATAAGACGAGAGAATTAATTATAACTAAACTGGCCAAGATGATAAATATTATAAATTTCTCAAAGTGTTTGAGAAAAATTTCCTTGAATTTGTTCATCTAATTTTAAATTAATTCCCTCTCTTACTTACAATCTTACTCTAACTTAGAGTAAATTAAATGTCAAGTTTTACTATTTGTCAAGTTCCTAATTTCTTATAAGAAACTTTTGACTCTCCTTAACAGTTCTTATTCCTTTTATTAATTGACTTATTAGTAGGAATGATGTATTTAACTATTGAAAAAGTTGTTCTTACAATATCGGAATTTGAAAAATTCCGATATTGGGTAAAAATGTAAAATTTCATTTTAAAAACAAGATAGTCAGGGGTTACCCCTGACTATCTTAAGAGAACGAAATAATGAGATTTCATCATATTGCAATTGATGGACCAATAAAAGCAGGCAAAACAAAATTAGCTGAAATTCTGGCAGAAGAGTTAAATGGAAGATTAATATTAGACGTAACTCACAACCCCTATCTAAATGATTTTTACGAGGAAAAAGAAGGAGCTGCCTTTTTAGCTCAATTAGTTTTTTTAGTAAATCGTTATCATCAGCAATCTCAACTTTTTCAACGAGATTTATTTGAAGAGATCATTATTTGCGATTATCTTTTTGAAAAAGATAAAATATATGCTTACCAAACACTTTCGGATGATGCATTGACTGTTTATGAAAAAATTTATAACATATTAAGTGAGAGAATTTCACGACCCGATTTAGTAATTTATCTTCAAATTTCAAATGAAACCTTTATCAGAAGGGTAAAAAAAGAAGGAAATGAGATTGAAAAAAGCATTTCAGAGAAATATTTGGAAGATATAAATGAAGCCTTTGATTATTTTTTCTTTCATTACAAAGCCAGTCCTTTATTGGTTATTCGGGCTGATGAATTAGACCTTGATAATAAGGAAGATATTGAAGAAATAATTAATCAAATCAGATTAATGAAAAAAGGAACTCAATATTATGTCCCAGCTAGTCGAAAGGATAAACTATCTCAGAAGAGCGAATAAGAAGCTTGGATCCTGAGTTTAGGACCAAGACTTCTTTTTGAAAGGTAAATAAATGCTTTACCTCAACCCCGAAAACTTCCCGAAAAACGGGACAAGCGGGGTGGGGAGAAAGGAGAATAATGGAAGAGAATAAGAATGGTAAAGTTACTGTCCCTTCCTTATTGATCAAAAAAAAGAAAAAAGAAAAAATAGTCGCTATCACAGCTTATGATTTTCCCATTGCTAAAATAGTTGACGATTTAGGAGTAGATTTAATTTTAGTTGGAGATTCACTGGGTATGGTTGTTTTAGGCTATGAAAATACCCTTCCTGTGACAATGGATGAGATGGTTCATCATACCAAACCAGTGGTCAGAGCAAGAAAGAGAGCCTTGGTAGTGGGAGATATGCCTTATCTTTCTTATCATCTCAATTTAGAACAGGGTATTTCTAATGCGTTTCGATTTATAAAAGAAGGTGGAGCAGATGCAGTCAAAATTGAAGGAGCTTCTCAAAAAAGATTGGAATTGATAAAAGCTTTAGTGGAAGCAGAAATTCCAGTAATGGGACATGTTGGATTAACTCCTCAATCCATTCTCAATTTCGGGGAATTCAAGGTTCAGGGAAAAAATATTGAGAGAGCAAAAGAAGTGATTGAAGACGCATTGGCCTTAGAAGATGCAGGAGTTTTCTCAATAACTTTAGAGTGTATTCCTATGGAAGTTGCTAAAGTGATTACTGAGAAAGTTAGAGTACCGACTATCGGTATTGGAGCCGGACCTTTCTGCGATGGACAAATTTTAGTCTTTCATGATTTAGTTGGGTATTCAAATGGCTATTTACCAAAGTTTGTCAAAAAATACGCTGATTTACATCAAGTTATTTCTCAAGCAATAAAAAAATATATAAATGAAGTAAAAGAAGAGAAATTTCCAAACGATGATCGATCTTATCATTTGAAGCCAGAAGTTCTAGAGGAATTAAAAAAGATATGATAGGATTCGAGGATTCCAGGGGCCAAGGATTCAAGTGATACTATAAAATAAAAAAATTAGCACTTGAATCCTCGATTCCTTGGTTCCTTGGACCCTTTTAGAAAGTAAAAATGATAACAATAGAAAGAATTGAAAAAATAAAGTCTATTATTAAAGATTTAAAAAAACAGGGTAAGGTGATTGGTTTTGTTCCAACCATGGGATTCCTTCATGAAGGACACTTAAGTCTTGTTCGAGAGTCAGTCAAAAAGGCAGATATTACAGTAGTTAGTATATTTGTTAATCCCACTCAATTTGGGCCTCAAGAGGATTTTAGAAGATACCCAAGAGACATTGAGCGAGATAAAAAAACACTGGAAGAAGAGAAAGTTGATTATCTTTTTTGTCCTTCAGTAAATAAGATGTATCCAGAAGGATATAAGACCTATGTTGAGACTAAGGATCTTCAGGATAAATTATGCGGTCATTCTCGGTTTGGGCATTTTAGAGGAGTTTGCACTGTAGTTTTGAAATTATTTAATATTGTCCAGCCTGATATTGCTTTTTTTGGTCAGAAAGATGCTCAACAAGCAATTATTATTAAGAGAATGGCTGAAGATTTAAATTTGGATGTAAAAATAGATGTGCTACCAATTATTAGAGAAGAGGATGGTTTAGCTTTGAGCTCAAGAAATACTTATTTAAATCTTGAAGAAAGGAAAGCTGCTACCATTCTTTATAGAAGTTTAACAGCTGCTGAAGAAATGATTAGAGAAGGAGAGAAGAGCTCAGAAAAAATAATTTCAAAAATGAGGAGTATGATTGAAACTGAACCATTTGCCAGAATAGATTATGTGGAAATTGTCGATTTGGAAGAATTAAATTCCTTAAAAGAAATAAAGAACAAAGCACTAATTGCCTTGGCTGTTTTTATAGGTAAGACAAGATTGATAGATAACATGATTGTAGATGTCACAAGTCGCAGGTCACATGCTACAAGTCACAAGTCGCAAGTCACAAGTTGCAAGCAATAATCTTTTATTCTTAAATTCGGTCTGTGACTTGAGGCTTGAGACTTGAAATTTGAATAAAAGGTGATAGGAAATGAAGAGAATAGTGTTAAAGTCAAAAATTCATCAGGCAACCGTGACTGAGACCAATATTAATTATGAAGGCAGTCTAACTTTAGATGAAACTTTAATGGAAGCTGCTGAGATGATTCCTTTTGAACAGATTCATATTTATAATATTTCCAATGGAGAGAGATTTATTACCTACCTGATAAAAGGCGAGAAAGATTCAGGTATAGTTTGTATCAATGGAGCTGCTGCTCGAAAAGTTACTCTTGGCGACAAAATCATCATTGCTTCTTACGGCCTGATTGATGAAAATGATTTAAATTTTTCCCTCCCCAAAATTATCCTCCTCGACAACAATAATAAAATTAAAGAGATTAAATAAAGAGAAAAATTTTGAGTTTTGAATTATGAGTTTTGAGTTGAAAAACTCGAGGCATAAAGGAGTCACCTATAGAAAAGTTGCAATATCATAATAATTCTTCCAAATTATAAAGTCAAACATTGTTAATGTCCCTTTTGTTTTATTTTTAAGTTTATTCTCAGTCACCTATGCATCCTCTTCACATTTGTGATAGTATTATATTGGAGATGGGTGTCGCAATCAGTCCTAGGCTCTCATAGTGGAGCATGACCCTCAGGCGTTCGCCCATCTCTTATTATTTTTATAGCCTTTTCTCGATAAGGTTCTCCATTTCGAAGCATGTAATAAATTATCCTTAACACCTTCCTTGCCACTGCAATTTTAGCTGCATTAGGACCATGTTTGGCTTTAATCCTTTCATAGAAAAATCTAAACTTAAAGGATTGATTAATGATATGATATGCGTTTTCGACTAAAATCCATCTTAACCAGCGTGAACCTTGCTTAGTTATAGAGCCTTTCTTCACTCTGTCCCCTGAAACCCTCATTGATGGAACCAAACCAGCATAAGAACATAGTTTATTAGCTGATGGAAATCTTGCGATTTCTCCTATCTCAGCTGAAATGAGCAAAGCAGAAAACTTTCCTATGCCAGGGATTGTATCAAGCAACACAGCTTCGGTTGTTTTCTCTGCTTCTTTATCAATCACTTGCTCTATCTTTGTAATCTCCTCATTTAGTGCGTTAGCTAATCGGACATATCCTTCTAACTCTCTGCGATAACATTCTCTCAGTTTGAGTTCAAGAAGCCATTTACAAGCTTTTTTGCCAAACACATCAGAATAAGAACAATTGAGTCCATTTTTAGAAAGGATAGCATGTACTCTATTCTTTAATGATGTGCGTGTAAAAACTAAACAACACCGATAGCGAAGGATTTCTTTTATATCCCTTGCTTCTCTTGAAGGAATGTAGGCAGGGGGAATAAGCGCGGCTCTGAGCAGTTGTGCCAGGATGTGAGAGTCTATCTTATCATTCTTTATCCGAGCAGAAGCAATAGCTTTTGTTTTAAGAGGGTGAGCTAATGTAACAGGGAATCTATCTTCTACTGTTTCATAGAAGTAATACCAGTTGCAGGTCGCTTCTATGACTATTTTAGAGTTGAGAGGGAGTGAATTAAGAAATCCTTTCAGATATCTTTCTTCATTCTCAACTTTCCTTTGAAATTGAATTTCACCTTCCTCATTGATGGCTGTTACATATGAGTTTTTCTTATGAAAGTCAATTCCAATATAATATGTTTGGTTGTTTTGCATTGCAGCACCTCCTTGCTTTTAAATTTAACCTAAAGTGCTGCAACTTTTCCATATAATCAGTCCTGCACATTTGACAGTTTCCTTATCTCTTTTTCTATAGCTTTAATCTTTCTATCCACATTACTATTCTTCTTCCTTTCTTGTTCCATTCTTTGGTATATCTGACTGACTCCTGACTCGCTAATCCCTCTATATAGATATGTTAGAAAAGCTAAATTATTAAGAGCACCCTAAAAGGTGCATTCCTAAGATTGAAAGCATGGAGTGTACCCTTTAGGATGCATTCTGTGAAAATAGGTAGCTCGAGGAATTTTGGATTTATTTATAAAAAGAGAGGGTGTCGCTGCCGATGGTTACTCGGCGGTATAATTTGAAATATTTGGGGTCGAATCTTGTTTTGAAAAAGTGCCTGAGGATTATTACTCCTTCTGGCTTCAAAATCTCTCTTTTTTTTATTACTCTAAGAGGATTCCTTTCTTCAATAAGTTTGTAAGGTGGATCCAGAAAAATTATATCGAATTTTTGATTCTCCTTAGCTAACTGGATCACTGCGCGGTTAAATTCTTGGCGTATTACTTGATAATTAGTTTCAATCCCACATTTAGCCAAATTATGTTTAATAATTTTGACTGCTTGATAATTATGTTCAATAAAAACTACTTCTTTTGCTCCACGACTGAAAGCTTCTATGCCAACTGATCCTGTCCCAGCAAATCCGTCTAAGAAAACACTACTTCTTACATCATCCTGAATAATATTAAACAATGTTTCTTTTACCCGGTCAGTAATAGGTCGTACTTCAGGATCTTTGACTTTTTTTAATTTTCTTCCTCTATATAATCCACCAATTACTCTTATCATAACTCTTTATCTTCTCATATATGGATGTTCATTCTTCAATGATTTATTTTAACTAAAAACTCAAAAATAAAAAATCAAAATGACAAAACAAAAGTTAAATATCGTATATTCGTTATTCATGTATTTGTTATTCAGTTAAGTATCTTACAATTCAGCAATAAACAAATAACGATTTAACGAATTTATTTTTACATTTTAATTTGCATTTTGCATTTTAAATTTTTAATTAGTGTTAACTGAATGAAATCTCTTTCTCTTTCCTTTTCCATAGCTCAAAATATGGTTCCAATTCAGGAAGATCAAATTTCTTCTCTCTCACAATCTGAAAAGCATCTTTTTTTGCTTTTTCCAAAAGCTCTCTATCTTCAATTATATTAGCTAATTTAAAGTTGAGATAACCCCATTGTGCTTTCCCTAAAGGCTGGCCTGGTCCTCTTAAAATTAAATCCTGCTCGGCAATTTTAAATCCATCATTGGTTTCAGTCAGAATTTTAAGCCTTTTCCAAGCATCTGAGCCAATTTTTTCTCTACCAAGAAAAAAGCAGTATGACTCATCTACTCCTCTTCCGACTCGTCCTCTTAATTGATGCAATTGAGCCAAACCGAATCTTTCTGCATTTTCCACCACGATAAAAACAGCATTAGCAATATCAATTCCAACCTCAATCACTGAAGTAGAAACTAATAGATTAATTTTACCTTTTCGAAAATCATTCATAACTTCTGCTTTTTCCTGAGCTTTCATTCGTCCATGTAACAAACCAACTTTAAATCCAGAAAATCTTTCTTTTAAAATTTCAAAACTCTCTACAGCAGATTTAAGATCATAAAAACCGTCTTTCTCTGTTTCTTCAATCAGAGGAAAAACTATATAACCTTGGTTTCCTTCAATCAGCTTTTTCTCAATCCAATTATAAAGCCTTTCTCTCTTTTTTTCAGTAATTAGATAAGACTTAACCGGCTTTCTTCCATGAGGCATCTCTTTTATAGTGGAAAGATCAAGATCACTATATAGAGTTAAAGCTAAAGAACGAGGAATTGGCGTGGCGGTCATCACTAATAAATCAGTCTCCTGTCCTTTATAATAAAGCATTGATCTCTGAGCAACTCCAAATTTATGCTGTTCATCAATAACTACCAAAGCTAAATTCTTAAATTTAACCTGAGGTTGAAAAAGAGAATGAGTGCCAATAATTAGCGAAATCTTTCCCTGTCTCAAATCGTTCAGAATATCTTCTTTTTCTTTTTTAGGAGTGCTTCCTGTTAATAAGGTTATCTGATAAGGATAGTTTTTAAAAATTTCTCTTAATCTTAAGTAATGCTGTTCAGCTAAAACTTCTGTAGGAGCCATAAAAGCAGTTTGGTATCCGTTCTCCATAACTAATGCTAAAGCAAGAACCGCAACTGCTGTTTTTCCAGACCCAACTTCTCCCTGTAAAAGTCGTCTCATTGGTCTTGGAGAGAGAAGATCACAAATAATCTCATCTAAAACTTTTTGTTGTTCAGAAGTTAAGATAAAAGGAAATAGATTTTTCCAGATATGTTTCACCTTAGGGGTTAACTTATAGTTTCTATTCTTATTAACATTGACTATCTTTTGTCTGAAATAAGCTAAACTTAATTGAAATAAAAAGAGTTCTTCATATTTTATTCTTAAATGGGCAGAAGAGGAAAAATGATTTAAAGCTTCTAAAGAGTTCTTCCCAGAAGGAAAATGGACTTCTGAAAGAGCCTCCTTTCTGGAAGGAAAATTATATTTATCTCGGATTTCGAGGGGCAAATTTTCAGGAATAGAGATTAGAGGAATTAAATTAGAAATAATTTTTCTAATCATCTTTCCTGAAAATCTTCCAATTCTTTGATAAATAGGAATTATTCTCCCGACAGAAAGATTTTCTTCTTTCTTATTTAAAATTTCAAATTGAGGGTTGTCCATTATCCACTTGACTTTCGGGGAAGCTCCAATTTTTGGCTGCCCATAAACCACAATTTCTTCTCCTTTTTTTATTAATTTAGCTAAAAAAGGCTGATTAAACCAGATTAAGCCCAATTTGTTTTCTCCATCTGTCATTACTGCTTTTAAAATGTGAATTCTTTTTCGAGGAGAAATAGAGGAATTTCGAGCAACAATTTTTCCCTTAACTGCTGCATTCTGGTTTGTTTCTAAGTCGGCAATTTTCCAGATTCGCCTTCTGTCTTCATAGCGGAAAGGAAAATAATAAAGTAAATCTTCTACATTAAAAATTCCTGATTTTTTTAGAAGAACAGCTCGTTTTTGTCCAATACCTTTAATATTTTCTACTGTAAAGAAGAAAGAAAGTTTCAATTTTAATAATAAATAATCAATTTACCTGGTTGTGTTTTAATATTTTCTATTCCATAAGGAAGATCATACCAACTAAAAATAGATAAAGGCTCATATCCTTCTTTCCTTGAGAGATAAGCAATAATAAACTCTAATACAGGTCCAGGAACAGGTTGATCTTCAATGAAAAGTTTTTTTAAATCAAATTTTGCTCTTTTTTCTTTGACAATAACAAATCCGTTAAAGTATATTTTTAAGAAATTGTTTTCTCCTTCTTTTAAATTTATAACTGCCTTACCCTCAATCAGGTTATCTTTTAAAAATTTAAGCTTAATTTCTTCTAAGACCTTTGTTCTTTCCTCTTTAAGCCGATAGTCAAGATAGGAATTAACTTCTTTCTCAGTCAGAGCAGCCTTTTTTTTAAATTTTTCATTTTCGTTCTGCTTAATTTTTTTTAGTATTTTTTTTACTTTGAATACTTCTTCCTGATAATAATCTTTTTGCCCGAAAGAAATAGAGAAGAGTAAAAACACTGAAAGAATTAGCACTAATTTATTACTTTTTATATATTTTTTAAATTGATTCATCTCTATTCAGAGAAATATTAACAGATAAATCCAATATTGACAATATTTGGTTTGACAAACATTATTTCTATTGTCTATTATTAAAAAGTAATCTTTTAATTTTGATTTCCCAATGGTTCCAATTATTTCTATTATCGGTTGGGCAGGAAGTGGGAAGACTACTCTTTTGGAAAAAATTATAATTGAGTTAAAAAAACGAGGTTATAAAATAGGAGTAGTTAAACACAGCTCTCACGATTTTGAAATAGATTATCCTAAAAAGGATAGCTGGCGACATAAAAAAGCAGGAGCAGATTCAGTTATAGTTTCTGGCTCAAGAAAAATTTCTCTGATAAAAAGTTTAGAAAAAGAGCTTAATTTAGAGGAGATAGCAGAAAAATATTTAAATGATATGGATTTGATTCTAACCGAAGGATATAAAGTTAGTGACAAACCTAAAATTCTTGTTTTAGATGCTATAATTGGAAATGAATTTTCTTATGAAAAACAGGTTGACAATTTAATAGCAATAGTTAGTTCTAAAAAAATCAAATCAGACCTTCCTCAATTTAATCCCAATCAAATAAAAGAAATCACGGATTGTATTGAAAAGAAAATAATTAAGAAAACATAATCCCTCACTCCGTTATCAAATATCAAAAGTCAAAACTAACACTAATAGTGCTGCGGTGCTGCAGTCAAAAAAATCAACTGCAGCACTGCAACACTGCAGAACTAATGTAAAAGACATTTTTACATTTTGATTTATCCTAAGGTTATTTGCTTTTTTGTTTTGGTCATTGGAACTTATTTGTAATTTGAGATTTGTAATTTGGAATTTTTATTATATATCTTCTCTTTGTTAGGAATATTTGAAAACCCTCAAATATTTGATTCCTGAGATTATCTCTCTTTTAACTTAATTTAACAATTTTTAGCATAAATTTGGCACAAATTTGGCACAAAAATTAAAATACGTTTAACATAATCCCACCCGCCACCCAAAAAGAATTGACAACTGAAATGATTTTACTTATCATTCTATCAAAAAGGAAAGAGTGCTTAGCTCAGCAAGAGATATATTAACCCTTTCTGTGGAAAATAAAGTTCGGATATACTGTTTTAATGGAGGGATAAACGAACTTGAGTTCGGTTATTCATCGTTAACCGCCAGGACTTTGAATAAGTAAATGAGGTGAATTGTAATGAAAAAGCTTACTAAGAAAAAATCAAAAAAGATTGGTCTTCCCCCAGGGACTCTCGTTCATATAGGAGAGAAGAAGACTGACAAGGTAAGAATTACAATTATTGACTATAATGAAGCGCAATTTCAAGAAAAGGAAGTACAAACCATTGAGGAGTGTTTTCCTTTTAAAGATAAATCAACTGTAACATGGATAAACATAGATAACATTCATCAGGTGGAGATTATAGAAAAAATCGGGAAACACTTTGACCTACATCCTCTTGTACTGGAAGACATAGTGAATACAGAACAACGTCCCAAAATGGAGGATTTCGAGGATTATATCTTTATAGTTTTGAAAATCCCCTATTATGATGAAAAAGATAATAAAGTAAAGGTGGAGCAGATCAGTTTGATTCTTGGTCCAAATTTCGTTATTTCGTTCCAGGAGATTGAAAAAGATCTCTTTAATCCCATCAGAGAGAGGTTAAGAAATGTGAAATCCCGCATTCGGAAATTTGGCGCTGATTATCTGGCTTATACTTTAATAGATGTAATAGTTGATAATTACTTCTTAATCATGGAGAATCTTGAAAAAAAGATAGAAGATATAGAAGAAAAGTTGGTAACAACTCCTACCTCGGAGACCTTACAGGCTATTCACAACTTAAAAAGAGAAATGATATTTTTGCGTAAGTCAGTCTGGCCTCTGAGAGAGGTTATAAGCAGTTTAGAAAGAGGAGAATCATTACTGATTAAAGAGACTACAGAGATATATTTTAGGGATGTTTATGATCACACAATCCGAGTGATTGACAGCATAGAAACATTCAGGGAGATGATCACGGGAATGCTTGATGTTTATCTTTCAAGTGTGAGTAATAAACTGAATAAAATAATGATGCTCTTGACTATCGTAGGAACAATATTTATCCCGCTCACATTCATAACCGGAATTTATGGGATGAATTTCAGGTATATGCCTGAGCTTTATTGGCACTGGGGTTATCCTGTAGTTCTACTCATCATGTTGGGTATCGGAGTTTCAATGTTGATTTATTTCAAGAGGAAAAAATGGTTCTAAGCGCTCGCACTTGTGTCATACGGTAAATAACAGAGTGCATCTGGCTCCTCTTCCACTTCGCCAAATCCTGCTTCGCAAAACTTTGGATACGCTCGACCGATATGTTGGGCAAATAAAAAATTGGAGAGATCGGGGGGCTTAAATGAGCAATAACAAAAGCATAGGGCTGTGGTCAGCCATATCTATTGGCGTTGGTGGCATGGTAGGGGCAGGCATTTTCTCTATTTTGGGTACCGCCTGCCAGATAGCAGGTAATGCAGTATATATGTCATTCATTATCGCAGGGATAGTGGCACTCTTGAGCACTTACTCCTATGCAAAATTGGGGGCGAAATACCCTTCTGCTGGAGGACCGGTGGAATTTCTTGTGAGAGGATTTGGAGAGGGCGTTTTGAGTGGTGGGTTCAATATCCTCCTGTGGGTTGGGTATGTGTTTGCGCTGGCTCTGTATGCAAGGGCGTTTGGCGAATATGCAAGAACATTTTTGCCACCAGATGTTTCATGGATATGGATAAATGTATTCGCAACGGCAATAATGCTTATTTTTACAGCAATTAATTTTATAGGAACCAAGGCAGTTGGGAAATCAGAATTATTTATTGTTGTGATTAAAGTGGGAATCCTGACAATCTTTGCCGTCTTGGGCTTTTTCTTTATTAAGCCGTCTCTTTTATCTATCTCGCAATGGCCCCACATATCCAATATGTTCTTTGGAGCGGGAATTGTTTTTCTTGCCTACGAAGGATTTGGTTTAATCACAAATGCAGCTGAGGATATGAAAGATCCCCAAAAGACCTTGCCTAAAGCCTTATATATGAGCGTTGTAATTGTCATTTCTATATATATGTTCGTTTCTTTAGCTGTGACTGGTAACCTTCCTATCCCTGATATTATAAAGGCTAAAGATTATGCGCTCGCCGAAGCCGCTAAGCCATTTTTGGGTTTAATAGGGTTTAAAATCATGGCAATTGCTGCCCTGTTTTCAACCTCGTCGGCAATCAATGCCACCTTATACGGCGGTGCAAATGTGAGTTATATGATTGCAAAGAAAGGTGAACTTCCTAAAGTATTTGAAAGAAAGGTCTGGGGGAAGAGTACCGAAGGACTTTTTATCACAGCAGGACTGGTTATCTTATTCGCAAATTTCTTTGACTTAAGCGGTATTGCCATGCTCGGTAGTGCTTCTTTTCTATTGATCTATGCAGCCGTTAATATTGCTCATCTGCGTTTATATAAAGATACTGGCGCAAATCCTTACATAATATGGTTATCTATAATTGGATGTCTTTCAGTACTTAGTATATTAACATTTTATGTATTAAATCATTCATCATTGACATTAATTGTGCTTGTTATTGTTCTTATATTATCCTTTTTTGGTGAATGGATATATAGAAAATATTCAGAGAGAACATTGAAGGTAAGATGAAAAAGAATTTATAAAAGAAAAATTTCAATAGACGAGTCCGACAATAAAATCGGGAAAAAACCGCTAAATTATATGAAGATATCTCAAAGAAAATAGGGGAATTATCTAAACTTGATTATCGAAGATGGTTTTATAAGACTGGGAAAGCTCATAGAAGAAGACTATAATTCAATTTATGGATCGTTGCAACTTCTTAGATAAAGTTATAATAT
>JBHIEE010000039.1:0-21791 GCA_046760445.1 Candidatus Aminicenantia bacterium | reverse complement strand
GAAGGAGGAATGATTTCTCCTCTTCGAACTTTATCCAGAATAACGACATCACTCTCTCCTGAAAAAACTTTCTCTCCAGTAACCATTTCAAAAAGAACTGAACCTAAAGAAAAAATATCGGATCTATGATCAATTTCTTCTCCGCGTGCTTGTTCTGGCGACATATAGGGAATCTTACCCTTAATACCGCCGGGAATTGTCTGATGAATTTTTGAGGCTGCTTTTGCCACTCCAAAGTCAGTTAATTTCACTTCTCCTTCAAAAGAAATCAGAATATTCTTGGGGCTGACATCTCGATGGACAATCCCCAATGATTTTCCCGAAGTGTCATGTTTTCGATGAGCATAATCCAGAGCCTGGCATATTTTTATTCCAATTAAAGCCGAATATTCGCAGGGCATTCTTTTATCTTGTTTCTTCAGTTCATTTAACATAGCGTCTAAGTCTTTTCCCAAGATATATTCCATAGCAATAAAGTAATAACCATCAATTTTCCCTAAATCATAAATATGGACTATATTCGGGTGAGAAAGTTGAGCAGCAAGTTTAGCTTCATCGATGAACATAGTAATAACCTTTTCGTTTTCTTCTACTAAATGAGGGTGAATTCTCTTTATGGCAACTGTTTTCTCAAATCCTTCTACTCCTTTTCTTGTTGCTTTGAAGAGTTCTCCCATTCCTCCAGAACCTATTTTTTCTAAAAGAATATATTCTCCTATTCGAGGAAGAGGCTCTCTTTCTTTTTCTTTTTTAATTTTTTCTTTAGCTGGTTTAGGCGGTTTTTTCTTTTCAAGTTCCAAACCGAGTTCAGCTAAAGTATCTTCTAATTTGGTTTCTATTTCCTCTTCGATTTCTTCTTCTTTCTTTTCTTTTCTTGGTTTATGCTTTTTTAGAATATCAATGTCCAGATTAGATAATGTTTCTTCAAGTTTTTTATCTAAATCTTCATCTTTTTTCATTTTTTCCTCCTTTAGTTCAGCCTTTGATTCCAGGGGTGGGTGCTTCAATTGATCTTTTTCTGGTTTTTTCTTGGGAATTTCTTCTGGGCTGATATGCTCCTCAGGAACAGGTTTTCTTTTTGAAATAACTTCAAGAATAGAAGTAGGTTCAGGTAATTCCTCTTCAATTTCTTCTTCTCTCTCTTCTTTTAATAGGTTGAAGATAGTAGTAAGTAACTCTTCCTTTTGGTATGGCTTTTCGAAATAAGCTGAAGCACCATAGGAACGAAGAGCTTCAATTTTAAATCTCATTTCACGATAAATTCCAGTAACTATTACGACCGGGACCTTCCTGTCATATTCACAAGTAATTTTGTTACACAGATCAAAACCGTGAAGTTTGGAAAGCAACGCTTCTAAGATTACTAAATCAGGTTTTTCGGCTTCAAATTTCTCAAGTCCAGACAGTCCATCTGTAGCAGTAACAATTTGAAATCCTTTTGCCTGAAAGAAACTTACTAAGGAGTTTAAACTTTCCTCTTCAAAGTCCACAATTAATATCTTTTTATTTCTCATATCTCCTTCTTTGTAAAAAATATTAGGAGATTGATTCAACTTCTTTTTCTGGAGAATCAAATGATTTTTGGATAATATCATCACAAGCTAAGCGGATTATTTCAGTCGTGATCTGACGATAGGAGGAAGAGATCGGACAAATGGCGATAAGAAAGAATTCCGTTCCATCGGCTGTGAAATAGCGCAAGATAAGCCTAAATCGTCTTCCCTCAGTTCTCAAAGAAAGTTCTTCCACTCCATCGACCTTTAGATTCTCTTGTATATTCCTAACTAAGCCTTGGAAAGGGGAGAATATAGCTGAGAGTACCTCCGGATCATACAGATCGCCCCTGGCCTTTATTACCATTCCTTCGGTATCTACTAAAACCACTTGTATCAGCTTTCCATTCTCGATCAGTTCCTTTATTTTTTCATTCATAAATCTCATAGGGCTTCCTTCTCCTTGAGTGTTTTCAGTATCTGGCCTATCATTACAGTGAAGGCTACTTCTAAGTTCATTCCAGTCAGGGCGCATGTGGGGTAAGAAGTATAACCCCGAAGATTGAGTCTACGCTCTAAGTATTTAGGGCTGTAAACATCTTTCAGGTCTTGCTTGTTGTAGAGCACTATCACATCGGCTTCCCTCAACCCTTTGATGTTCTCTAAATATTTCTTAAACTCCCCCACAAATTCCTCATTGTGTTTTAGCTCTTTCTTCTGGGAGTCTACCACGAAGAAAATACCATTCACCTCTTCCATAAGCATCTTCCTTGTTATAGTGTAGTAGTCCTGACCAGTGGCTGTGTAGATTCGAATAATAATGTTCTTGCTTACCTGAATGGGGACGAAATCGAATAATAAGGTTTGTCCAAAGGATGTCTTTATGGATCTAATTTGATCTGTGATCTTCATCTCCTCGGGGATGACATTCTCAAACAGCCACTGGAGTGAAGTGGTCTTTCCTGCTAAGGCAGTGCCGAAGAAAAGGATCTTGAGGTAGATTTTGCCCTTGATGAGTTTCATTTGAATTCCTTCTTAAATTTGGACAATATGTCTTCGATGGTTTGATCATTCGGGAACCTGAACTTGTGCGTCTCCATCAGCTTTTTTCTGATCTCCACGGTATCTCCCATGATCCGGGTGATGGTCTCTATGGCCCGTTTAGCCTCAAGTCTGATCATCCCAAGGTAGCTCTCCTTACCAGCCACGATAGTGAGAAGCCCCCTGGGCATACTACTCTGACAGAGCTTCAGGTCGCCGTATTCCACAATGATGTTGTCACAACTCTGGCCCAATTCTAAACCCACCTGTGCGTAAGAATTATAACAAGCAGCAAGTAGGGCTCCTAAGTCCTCTGGTTTCATGTCGAAATTGCCCGCTGTCTCAATAGGGATACCATCAATATCAATGAGGACTACCCCCACTACCCCGGGCACCCTCTTGACAATATCTTTTATGATATCCTTTATCTCAAACATTTCACCTCTATACCTCCTCCAAGCGAAAGGAAAATTTTTCCCTTACAATATCTTTCTTTAAGAAGTACTCCCCAAAATGATAACCCTTTTACATCGAAGGTATATCTGCTTACCCTCATTGGTTTTTCTAAGAGAGAGTGATCTTTTATCTTCTCAAGCAATTCTCTCATACCTCCGACAATATTCTTGTTATTTAGTACTCTCTATTAACTTCTCTATTCTCGATGTGATGTCTATAAAATTTATTCCCTTTTCAAGAATGAAACCATAGAGATAGTTGTGTTTATAGATAAAGATATCTTTGTTTTTTGCATTTAATCTAAGAGACCAGCGTTTGCCGATATTAAGTTTTGTGTCTGAAAAGGTCTCTACTCTATCGCTGAGTCGAAGGAAATTCAGAGTAGGGAAGACAATATCTCTATACCTTGCATAACCTATTAAATTCTTTTTATCAAAGACTGCTGCAAGGGAAATCTCTTTTCCCGAGGAAATGTCCTTCAAAAATTTTATTACCTGGGGTGGTGTCTCTTCAATATAATTTGAAATATCCAATCTCCTTTCCCTCCTACCCATCTCTATTATCTTTTTCAAGGTTTTTTCTCTGATGCCCAGAGTCTCTGAAAGGTAAGATTGAGTTACCTTTTCCCCTGCTTCCAGTTCATCCTGGATTGCCTGAAATGCAAGATGAACTTGACTTTCTTTCATCTGAATCATAAAAAATCTCACCCCACTGCTCCTATTCCTCGTATCCTCGATGATTCTCTCCTCAATAGAGATATCTTCCAGCATAGGATCGAGTAGATAGATAATTCCCTCCTTAAATCTAATTTCTTCATATATATTGAATGACTCCTTTTCCAAAGCTGGTTTCTCACTCGCAGTTGTGGCTACCCAGCCTCTATCAAGATATCTTAATATGTTTTTAAACACTCCTTCCTCCGCATTGAAATAGACTATCTGAACCGATGGAGTACCCATTTCTTCTTCAGCAAGGGATTCTTTTAAAGCATCTCTTAGGGACTTAAACTCCTTTGTTTCTACTAACTTAACCCCCTTTATATATCTTGCTTCTTTGGGTATATCTCCACATAGAATCAATTGTCTGTATCGAGGGATAAAACATCTCACATTGAAAAAAAGTTTGTTTGCTTTCTCTATACTTTTTGAATGAAGTACTAATCTGTTTCTATGCCATATTGATGCAAAAATTATTGCTTCTTTCATTGTATTATCTTCTCAATGAAAGGAATCATTTTTTTCATTGTAGTGCTGGCCAATCCAGTATTCATTTTTGAAGTTCCGAATAGTATCGCATAAAAGTTCTTTTTCTGAGCTTTATGAATGAGTATTTTTCTTTCAGTGCCTTGTATGAGAATCTGTTCAGGATTTCCAAAATCTGCTTTTGAGATAATGCTAATTGCTGTGATTATGAACTCAGAAAGAAACTCTGCCAGTTTAGAATGAATGAACTTATTTTTGAATTTCAAACCAATTATATAGCCATCAGAGGACAAAATTGATGCGCCCTCACTTTCAGAAATGCTCAGGAGTTTATTCAAAGCTGAATTCATTTCTCCTCTATCTCCTGGCATAGTCGTACACTTTACCTTCAAGCCTTCCAAAGATAAATCACCTTCTGCTATCTTTTTTCCTGTTTCTCGCAACGCAGATACTGTTCCCAGTCCTAAAAGACTGAAGGTTTGAAAGATAACCTCAATAATGCTCAATGTTCAAAGGGCTCCTGGTCTTTATAATTTTTGAAATTCCAAATACATTAAACGACTTTTGCCAATTCTTCAGCAGTTCTCTTCATCTCCAAAAACACAAGACCAAGCTTTGCATTTTTTGATGCTAAAATAGTCAAGACTGCTTCTTCCCCAACAGAGGTTAGTAACACATATCCCTCAGCACCCTTAACATAGACTTGCTCCAGCTCTCCCCTTGCAAGTTCATTGGCTGACCTCTCTCCAAGAGAAAGCATTGCAGCAGACATTGCAGCAACCCTATCCTCATCAACATCTTGTGGTAGTGCTGATGCAACTATTAAACCATCAACAGAAACAACAGCAGAAGCCTCTATGTCTGGGGTTGAGGTTTCTAAATCCTTTAGCATTTTGTTCAACTTTTCAGTTTTTGTTGCCATTTTATCACCTCCTATCTTCTGTAAATACAAACATAATTTTCCATAATCTCGTCAATTCTATCCCTTGGTAAAATATCTTGGTTTGCAATATTTACCTTTTCAGAAGCAGACTTGCATGCAATGTGATGATAGTTTTCTGTTCCTCTTTCCTTTCTCAAACTTTGATGAATCGCACAAAATGCAGAAACCCAAGCCTCTCCTTTTTTGTTTTCAAATTCTGCGATAGCATTAATTGAGTCTGGAAGTTTTCCCTTTGCGATTTTGTAATCATTTATCGCATCACTAAATGGACAAGTTTTAAGAGCAAATATTCCTTCCATTATTTCCTCACTGTCACCTTCTATTTCCTCAAGAGTTAGTTCACTCTTTGCCACATCCTTTCCAGCTTGCCTCAGCATTCCACAAACTGAGTAACCAAAGAGACTGAATCCTTGGTCAATAGCAGATATAAGGCTTACCCATCCAAGTCTTATTTTAGCTGGCATGTTAACCACCTCCTTTTTCTAATAAAAATCTATAAAAATTTGATATTCTTTTTTCACTTTCCTCCCATTATTTTATTTATTTCTTTAATTGCAAAATTTGTAAGCCTTCTATAACTTTTGTATGGAGGCACAACTACTGTAAGAATGAATTTCCTTTCCCCCATTTCAAATTCTCTGCATACCAACCTAAATTTGTCATTGTCTACCAAGGAAACTTCATCCATTTTTTTAAAACCAATATTTGTCTCAGCTTTTTTTGAAACTTCTCGGACAAGGGAAGAAATAGCTGCCATTGTAACATCATCATATTGTGACGAAATAGATGCAACAGATAATCCCTCAAGAGTGGAGATTATTGAAGCTTCAAAATCGCCTTTTTTATTGATTTCATACAAAACTTTTTCAAGTTTTTCTTGTAGATAAAACATAAAATTTGAGGGATAAGAATTTGCTTTTTTAATCATTTGCAATTCTTTTCCATCTTCTATCGTTTCTCTCTAAAATAAGGAAAGCATCAATAGAACCTTCTGAGTTTCTTGGAAAGTAAGGGACAAAGACCTTGAGCTTAAACTCTCGCTCTTTGCAACCGAGAATCTCAGCCAGCACGTCGAACCCCCTTTTTCTTTCAAAATTTGTATAATAGATGTTTTTTGCCAATTTGAACGATTCCGTGAAATAATTTCAGCCGTGAGAAGAGATTTTGCCACGCAAAAAATCTGATTGAATCCATTGACCCTATATTTACCTCCCTTCTAACCCCGAGCGTTTTCGACTTTGAAAACCCAATCGTGATGCGGGTCTTCTTCCGAGTGCTCGGACTTCAATGAGCTCACTTCGTGGTGACTCAGTGGAACCAGTCGAATCGCACGAGATGCAACTTGGAATTTGATATTTGTCTGCCTGCTGTTCCACTTTGGCAGGCAGGGAGTTTTTATATATTAGGATCCATTTGAAAACCCTCAAATAATTTGCCCTTAAAAATTTCTCCTTATCTATAGTGATGAATTAATTTGAATAAGCTACCATTTTTCTGCTAAAAATTCCTTTATCTTTTATCTTCATCTTTTATAACACTGGATACTGGATATAAGTCAAACCGGTTTAAGCTTCTCATCGCTTCCATTCTTGTCTCCTCCCATTCTTCTAAAGGGATAGAAAGAAAAGCATGGACTACTTCTGGGTCAAATTGACTCTCGGCACATTTCTTTATCTCTTCCCGGGCATAATCGAAACTTTTCGCATTTCTATAAGGTCGATTAGAAGTGATTGCCTCTAAAGCATCTGCAACAGCAAAAATTCGAGCTTTCCAAGGAATCTCTTCCTTTTTTAAACCATAAGGATACCCTCTTCCATCAAATTTTTCGTGATGATGAAGGACTATTTGAGCGGGAATTTTAAAAAAATTAATATCTCTAATCATTCTAAAACCTAAAAATGGATGTTTTCTTACCACCTGCCATTCTTCAGATGAAAGTGGTCCTGGTTTCCTTAATATCCTGTCTGGTACCCCTATCTTACCAATATCATGTAGAATAGCGCCTCGTTCAAGATTAGTTAACTCATTTTTGTCTTTCATATCTAATTCTTTGGCTAACATCATGGTATATTTAGCTACTCTTCGAGAATGAGTTTCACTTTCGGTTTCTCTTATATCTAAAGCCATAATAAAAGAATTAAGAGTCGAATTATAAATTTTATCCAACTCATTAACTGTCTTTTTTAAAGCTTGCGTCCGTTGACTAACCATTCTTTCCAATTCCTCCTGATATCTTCTATTTTCAAGAATTAAATTCCTTTTCTCAATTGCCTTTTTAACTGTTAAAATTAACTCTTTTATCCGGAAAGGTTTGGTGATGTAACCAGAAGCCCCTTTTCTCATCGACTCAATAGCTACATTTATGTCTGCTATTCCAGATAATATAATCACTGCCATATCCGGAGCTATTTTTTTTATCTCTTCTAAGAGCTTTAAGCCACTTTTTCCAGGCACCCGAATATCTACGATAGCCAATGAAAACCCATCCTGGGATTGACAAATATCAAATTCCTCCTGGGTATTTGCCACCATACGGCATTCATATCCTTCGTTTTCTAAAATTTCACAAAGCAAATCCCGAGTTTCCTGGTGATCATCGACAATTAATATTTTTTCTTTTTCCATACTCTATCTTTAGTCCTTTGAAAAAAACAAAGCCCTTCTCCTCGGAGGGAGGGAAAAGTCGAAAGAAGGGGGGAAGGAGAAGGGCTTTTTATATAAAGGGGATGGAAGGGTGACAACAATTGTTTACACTTTGGATTAACTAATCTCATAACACTTGCTGACTGACTATTCTTGTTTTATTCTCTCTATCCAGATAATAAACAACTACCTCTAATCTCATTATATCTCTTAAATCTTTTCCTCTCTTAACCTTGTCCCACAGCAAATCCTTGGGCTCTAACTCAAAATAACTAATCCTAAACTCATATCCCGACTTCTCTATCCATCTATTGATTAGTCTCGTATTGGAATACTCACTTCCATTGCTGTTTTTAAACCACCATTTTAATTTTATCCTGTCCAAAAAATAGCTACAAATGGGGTAATTCCATAGTAAAAAACTCAGATTGTTTCTTTCTGTTGTTATTGCTTTAATTTCTAATTGCGGTTGATTTTTTAATTTTGTCCCCATTTTTCCCCTCCATATAATTTAGTCTTTTGAAAAGCAAAAAACTTGAAAATTTTTTTAAATTTTTTGGAAATATTTAAGAAATATAGACCCCGAGCAGAACTTAACTTATTATTAACATTAAAAAACCGAGAAAAAATAAAGCTTTTTTTATCTTGCCAAATGATAAAAGCTTGAAAAATTCGGCAAAAAAATTTACATTAGAAGAAAAAGATTATTGTTAAATGGATGAACAAAGTATTATCAACCAATATTGGCCGATTGTCAGCCTGAAAGTTAAAAAAGAAATCGGCGCCCTTAATCCAGACTGGGAAGATTTGACCAATGAAATAATGATTAAAGTTATTACTGCTCTAAGGGAAGGTAAATTCCGAGGAGAATCCTCATTGGGAACATTTGTTTACGCTATCACCAAACATACGGTTAGTACCTATAAGTATTTAAAAAAAAGAAATATAATACTCGAATTAAAAGGAAATCCTGTCATTTCTTCAGCTGAATGGTATGAAAGGAAAGAAAACTTACATCTTATTGCTCAAAAAATCAAGAATTTGAAATTTAAATATCGCCAAGTTCTTTATCTCTATTACTATCAGGGACTTCCTCGCAAAACAATAAGCCGAATATTAGATCTTCCTCTTAAAAAAGTAGATGAAAGACTGAATTACGCTCTGAAATTATTAAAAAAAGAATTAAATTATGATTTTTTTAAAAAAAATTAAAAAAATTTTCAAGTTTTTTGCTTTTCAAAAGACTAAATTATTGAAGGAGGAAAAAAATGGAAAAATGTGGGTTTGAGAAATTTATTGATTTGTATCTTCTAGATCAACTTAGTGAAAGCCAAAAGGAATCTTTTGAGAATCATTATTTCAACTGTCCTCACTGTGCCCAAGAGTTAGTTTTCAGAGAAAAAGTCTTTGAAGCAATTCAACAGGAAGGAAAAAATATTTTCCCAGATATTATTCTTAGTAGCCAACCAAAAATAAGACTCTCTTGGTTAAGGGAATTAGCTTATTTTCTTAGGACTAAACAATGGGCGGTTGCTCTTACTCTTTTACTCCTTATTTTTGGAGGAACTTTTTATTACCTAAAAACAATTTCTAAACCAAAATTTATCCTCATTTCAAATGAGGTTATCCGAGGAGAACTAATTTCTCCAACATCTCCTCAAGGAGAAATTCAAGACCTTCCCTCCTTATTCATCTGGAGAAAATTAAACCAGCCAGTGGAATATAAATTATTCCTCTATGATCAGCAAGGGGATCTAATCTGGGAAACAACAACTAAAACCAACCGAACTCAATTACCCGAGAAAATCAGATCTAATCTCAAAAGGGGAGAATTTTATTCCTGGAAAGTAATAGCTTATTTACCGGAGGGGGTGGTAAAGGCTCTTTCTAAAAAAGCTAAATTTAAAATTGTCAGCCCCGATTATTCATACTAATTCATTCCTACCTGCCGGCAGGGATGAAAATAACACTCTGTTATTTTTACTGGAGTGTTAAAACTCATTCTAAGCTCACATTTGAGTGTATTAAGAAAAAATATCGTGAATAATCGGGGTTGATTGTTTTTTATCTTCCCTTCTAAGCACAAAAAAGATAAAGATAAACACTCCTCCTAAAAAGAATCCAATCTTTATTAACTTTATTAATTCACTCCATATTGATTTAATCACTACCCCTTCGCTTTGCCCAGAAATTATGAATCCAGCCCAATAATAAGGATGAGCTAAAGCTGTTTTTGAGTTTATCATTTCCAGTTTTACCTTTCTTAAGGCTTTTAATTTAGGTTGAGAGGATTTAAGATGAAAATAAAATCTTTCCATAAATTGGGCTGCTGCTTGGTCATTAACTGTCCAGAGTGTCATTAATACAGAAGAAGCACCAGCATAGAAGAAAGCTCGACTAAATCCGACTATTCCTTCTCCCCTGATAAATTTCCCTAACCCTGTCTGACAGGCAGAAAGGGTGACTAAATCAGCTTTTAAATCCAAATTAAATATTTCTCTCATCTGAAGGAATCCATCTTCAGTGGGATCTTCATCCAGAGTTAGAACAACTGCTGAGCGAGTTGGCTTAGCATCATCGATAAATCCATGAGTGGCAAAATGAAGAATTTTATATTTTTTTAAATCATTTAGTTTAATCATTTCTTCTTTTGCTTCTTTTCTAAGATAAACATCTCGCTTCTTTTTGCTAAAAAGAGAAGCAATTTTATTCACCTCGATACCACTGAATTTAAGCCGATCAAATTTAAATCCAGCATCGGAATAAAGACTTCTTATAATAAACTGCTCTTTATTGCCTGTAAATTCTGCTTTGCCAAAAACAGGGTCACCTACTGCTAACAAATCTTTCTGTCTTCTCACTGGCTTCCTCTCTTCACGAGCGATTATTTCTCGAAGAACAGACCCAGAAGGAATATAGGCAATTTCGTAATTCTGAATCAAATATCTGATTTCCTTTCCTGCTTTTTGCTTCTTGCTTCTTGCTTCCAGTATTAAGGTTTCAAAAGGAAGATAATTAAGAATTCCATCAGGTATAATGTATAATTTATTTTTGCCTTCAATTTCGCCCAGCGCAGGAAAAATTAGGGTCTTAAAAAGATTATATCCAGAGGAATAGACTGCTTCTAAATCCGACTTATTGGAAGAGGTGGGTGGTAGAGAAATAAAACTCAGGTAATTAGAAACCTGCTTTTCAGTTTTCTTTTGAGAAGGAAGTTGAATCATCTTAAAGTTATTTTTAGTGACCACGAAAAGATAAGAATTTTCTTTTCCCAGTGAATATTCCAGAAAAGCAGACTTGCCATCGAGAAGTTCTTTTTGAGCTTGATCAAGAGTAATTGGTTCAGGATATTTTAATCGGGCATAAGCTGGGCTTTTCTGAATCAATTCTCTTTTGATTTCTTCTAATTTATCCTCTAATAAATCTAATTGGGCTAACATTTCTTTTCTTTCCACTTCACTCAAATTCGAATTCACCAGATCAGTATATGTCCGGGAGATCTCTTGCATTATCTCCTTTTCACGAGCCAGAAGTTTAGGATCAACCCCTTTTTCAATTTCCAGCTTGGATTCAGCCAGAGCATCCAGGAAAGCACGAGCTTTGCCTCGCTCAGCATAATTAAAAGCTAACTTATCATACTCTTCTGAAGGACGATTTTGATTTAATTTAGCCAAAAGATTAATCACTGCGTGATAAACTTCTATTTTATCTCTCAAAAAACCTGATTTATAATCAGCCAATTGAATTCGATTTCTCAAACTTTCGACCACCTTGATTGCTTTCTCATAATGCTTGAAAGCCAGGTCATATTCTCCTTGTTTTTCATAAGCCTGAGCCAAATCAAAATAGGCTTCCCAGAGAATATGCGACTGTCCGGTTTCCTGGCTAATCTTAAGAGCCTGCTGACAGTATTCTATTGCCCGAGAATAATCATTTAATTGAGTATAAACCAGACCCAGATTATTAGCCAGATTAGCCATTGAAGCACGGTCATTAATCCCTTGGAGGAGATTTAAAGACTGCTGATAATAATTTAAGGATTGCTCATAATTACCCTGGTCAAAATAGACATTACCTAAGTTATTTAGCCAGCGGCCTTCGTCTTTTTTATCGCCTGTTTGCTGGGTGATTTTTAAAGCCTGAGAATAATATTCCAGAGCTTTAGGATAATCATCTAAATGACGATAGATAATACCTATATTATTGAGGATTCTTCCTTCCTCTTGTTTATCATTTATTCGACGAACAATATTTAATGCCTGCTTATAATATTCCAGAGCTTTAGTATAATTGCCCAGATACCAGTAAATAATCCCCACACTATTCAAACATCTTCCCTCATTTATCTTATCTCCAATCTTTCTAAAAATCTCCAGAGCTTGATCATAATATTTCAATGCTTTAATGTAATTGCCTGTTTTTCGAAAAATCATGCCAATGCTAATCAAACACTTCCCTTGTCCTTTCTTATCTCCTGTTTCCCTACTAATATCTAAGGCCTGCTGATAATATTTCAATGCTTCTGGATAATCACCCAGGTTCCAGTAAACAAGACCAATATTACGCAGACATTTTGTCTGTTCTTCTTTATTTCCAGTTTGTTTGGCTAAATCCAGAGCCTGAAGATAATACTGAGAGGATTTAAGATAATTACCTAAATACCAATAGGTGGCGCCAATGCTTCTTAAACATTTAGCCTGCTCATTTTTAGAGTCTGTTTTTATTATTGTCTCTAAGGCTTGCTCATAATAATTCAGAGCTTGAGAGTATTTTCCAGAATTAAGATATTTTTCTGCCTGCTGATAATAGTGATTAAAGTGAAATTTTAAATCAATGTTTTGCTGAATGTTGGAATGAATAGGAGAATTCATAAAGAGCATAAAGATTAAAAGAAAAAGAAAAAACACACCCACTTTCTTAAAAAACATCTGTTTTCTTCCCCTTGTTCTCCTTATTTTTAAAATATACATCTAAATTAGAGAATTGTCAACAGTTAAATGATTTTTTTAAAAGTAAAAAAAAGACCCGGGCTGAGCCGGGTCTTCTTGGTAAGAATCACAAAATGGGCGAGAAGGATTTTAGTTAAAACTAACCTACATCTGGCGGTGGCGGTTCTTCGCCCGGAATATCACCGGTTACTTTTCCATCTTTAACCGGTGAATATTTAAGAGCTGGTCCTCCTCCCGATGAATCTTTTCCTGGGGGAAGGAAAGGGGAATTTAAGGCAGGAAAAGTGAAGGGGGCGGGAGAAGGACCTAATCTCATTTGAAACCATTCACCCACCAAAAAGAACAAATTGCTTGAGCTCATACTCTCCAGAAAAGACCTTAAATGAGCAGTAAAGGCAGGATTGTCTTTTGCCTTGTCTGACCCGGAATCAGCCTTTACTACAGGAGAAAAGCTAATCACTATTCCCAGACACACGACCAAAACTAAACCCATAATTAATTTTTCCTTCATTTTAAAAACCTCCATTTTTTATTAATTTAGTCTTTTGAAAAACAAAAAACTTGAATTTTTTTTAATTTGCTTACTCACTGATTATAAAAAACTTGACCGAGCCAATTTTTTATTTTTTTAGAGACTTCATCCCTTTGTAATGGGCTGAAATCTCTTCTAATTCCTTTTCTGCCTCTGAAGGAGGAGAAGTAACCAAACTGACAACGATAGTTAACAGTGTTGAAATAATAAAGGCAGGAACAAGCTCATATACAATTTTCTTAAGAAAAGGCACCTGATTCCAGATAATCACTGCTATAGTGCCAGAAATAAAACCAGCCATCACCCCCTGTTTGGTTGTTCTTTTCCAGAATAAAGACAAAATGACTGTTGGTCCAAACGAAGCACCTAATCCTGCCCAAGCAAATAGAACCAGCCAGAAAACAAGCTGAGAAGCAACTGCTCCTAAGATTAAAGCAATTCCTACCAAGATCACGATCACTATTCGACTCAAAAATACCAATTTTTTCTGACTGAGTGTTTTGTCTTTAATTAAAATTTTTTGATAGATGTCCCGAACCACTCCTGAGGCAGCAACCAATAATTGAGAATCTGCAGTGGACATAATGGCTGCAAAAATAGAAGCAATAATTATTCCAAAAATAATAGGATGAAGATGAAAAGAGGCGAGATAAGGATAAAGATTCTCTGGATCAGAATTAGGAAGCAGGTCTTTTGCGGGATAATATGCCCGACCAATGAGTCCAATATAAATTGCTCCCCAGGCCATCAAAGTATTCCAGACAGTTCCAATTAAAGCTGATTTTCTTAACGCTCTCGGATTTTCAATAGACATATATCGAACCAGAATATGAGGATTGCCTGGTGAGCCCAAACCAATTCCTAAAAATCCAATTATTCCTCCTACAGATAGAGAAAAAGGGTCCAAAGAAAAGGAACCTATCACTTCAGGATTAAGTTTATCCAAAGCAGCCAAAACTTGGTTCCACCCTCCAAAATTAATTAATGCCACCACAGGAAGAATTAATAAAGCAAAAATCATAAAAAAAGCCTGCAACATATCAGTGAGAGAAACAGCCAAAAATCCACCCATCATAGTATAGGCTAAAACAATCAAAGCAGTAATTAATACTCCGCTGAATTCGCCAAGACCAAAGCTTGCTCCAAAAGCTTTTCCACCAGCATTAAATTGAGCGGAAACATAGGCGACCATAAAAATTAAAATAATAATGACTGAAGTTATTCTTAAAAGATTGGAGTTGTCCTTATATCTTGATTCAAAAAAGTCAGGCAGGGTCAAATTATCCATCTTTTCGGTATATCGTCTCAATCTCTTAGCAGCAAAAAGAAAAAGGAAAAGTTCAGCCAGAATATAACCAGCCACTGCCCAGACAGCTGATGCTCCTCTTAAATAAGCCATGCCTGTTACTCCAATTAAAAGCCAGGCTGATCTACCAGAAACAACAGCACTCAATGCCACAACGAATTTCTTCATTTTTCTACCAGCCAAGAAAAATTCACTTATCCCTGCAGAGGAAAATCTTGCAGCCAAAATACCGATAATAACAATAATTGCCAAGTAAAAAATAAAAGATAATACTGCTAATGGATTCGCCTGGACAGCAAGCTGAGGAACATTTTCCATTTCATTCTCCCTCTTCCTTCAAAATAAAACTTAAAATTATTGCTAAAAGAATTATTCCTGCTGGCAGAATAATTAAAGCAAATATTGTTTCTAATCCCATTTTGACTCCTGAATTAAAAGGCATCTTCTGTAACAAGAAAAGCCTTTTGACCAATTTTTTTTGTTTCCTGACCTATACTAAGCGTTTTCGACTTTGAAAACCCAGTTATGACGCGGGTTTTCAAGCCCTAATTTTCGGCTTCACCTCCACATAAATTAAAATCACAAATTCCAAGCACCAAATCACAGACAATATCTAACATCCAAATTCAAATGACCAATCCCGAGTACTCGGGATTGTATTTTGGACATTAGATATTTGAATTTGTTTGTAATTTGGGATTTGTGATTTGGAATTTTTATATATCTTCTTTTTGTTTAAGATCATTTGAAAACCCTCATACATATAATAGTGCCTATTCCAAATATTATTCTTGTCGGAAGATGAAAGGTAAAATTAATCATTTTCATAATCCCTTTCAGAATTTAAAAGAATTATATCCCATTAAAACCGCCTTTTCAAGAATATTAAATTACTTAACATATTGCTATATTGATTGAAGATTGATAAATTAATTTAGTATTAATGAATAATAAAATACTTATTTTAGAAAACTCCTTATGACACTTTCTTGGCTTACTATTCTTCCTCCAGTGTTAGCTATTCTCTTAGCCATTACTACCCGAAAAATCTATCTTTCTCTTTTGGCTGGCATCTGGTTAGGCTGGCTGATCATAAGTAACTGGCGACCACTGGATGGTACCTGGATGGCCTTAAACTCCTTGATTAATGTTTTTTCCAGTTCGAGTAAGACAAATGTTATTCTTTTCTGTTTATTAGTTGGCTCATTAATCACTCTGACTCAGGCTTCCGGAGGTGTCCAAGGATTTATTAATCTTATTCTTGGGAAAAAAATAATCATTAGTCGAAGATATGCTCAAATTCTTTCTTGGGTTATTGGATTAATCGTCTTTATTGAATCATCAATTACCAGTCTAATTGTGGGTACCGCCTCCAGACCCCTTTATGACAAACTAAAAATCTCACGAGAAAAATTGGCTTATATTTGTGACTCGACTGCCTCACCAGTTTGTATTCTAATCCCACTCAATGCCTGGGGAGCATATATCATTGGTTTATTAGAAGAGCAAAAAATTTCATCTCCAATTAGGGTGTTAGTTAACGCCATTCCTTTTAACCTGTATGCCTGGCTAACCATATTAATGGTTCTTCTCATTATTGTTAGCCAGAAAGATTTCGGTCCAATGAAAAAAGCTGAATTAAGGGCAAAAAATGAAGGCAAAGTCCTTCGAGATGGAGCTAAGCCAATGGTTTCTTCTAAAATAATTAACATCCAGCCAAAAAAGGAAATAAAACCCAAGGCAATGAATATGGTGCTTCCTGTATTGAGTATGATTGTTGCCATGCCGATCGGATTACTAATTACTGGTCGAGGAAATATAACGGCTGGCTCAGGTTCTACCTCTGTTCTCTGGGCAGTAGCAACTTCTATACTTATTGCTTCTTTTCTTTACTTGTTTCAAGGAATTATGTCTCTCAAAGAAATTGTTAGCTTTATCCTCAAAGGAATAATTGGATTAATTCCTTTAGCCTGTCTAATGGTCTTAGCTTTCGCCATAGGAGAAACCTGTAATCAGCTTGGTACAGGAGCCTTTGTCTCTCGACTTACCACTCAATTTATCAAACCAGGAGTGTTGCCAGCCCTTCTATTTCTAACTTCGGCCTTTATTGCCTTTGCTACGGGCACATCTTGGGGAACTTTTGCCATTATGGTGCCAATTGGGTTACCAACTGCTTTCTTAGCGGGCGTTAACCCCAGCCTGATTCTGGCTGCTATTCTCGGTGGAGGTGTATTCGGGGATCATGCTTCACCTATTTCTGATACGACTTTGGTTGCCTCAATGGCTTCTGCTTCCGACCATATCGACCATGTCAACACTCAGCTACCTTATGCCTTGACCACAGCCTCTTTAGCTTTAATTGGGTATTTAATTAATGGATTATTTTTATAGCGGTAGGGTCTACCCAAACATTAGAAATTGGAAATTGGAAAATTAAATTTCTAATTTCTATTTTCCAATTTCAGTATTTTAAAGGAAGATTATGAAATGCCAATTAATAGAGCAGGGTTTTAGGATAGGGAGTTGTCTAACTCAGACAAGAAATAAGTCTAAACAGGCTTGCGAATCCACTTTAAAACTTGAAAATAATACCTGGTATCGCCTGATTAAATCCGCTCATCTCTCTCGTCCAGAACATTATTTTTCAATTTATCAATCAGGATGCAATCATCACTGTTTAAAATGTCACTCCTGGAATTTTTCACAAGTAGCCACTGGAACCTGGCTTTCTTCAAAAGAAATTGGCTTATTGGCTAAGGAATATGAAAAAGAAGTGACTGTTTGGGAACATAGGGAAAGAGCCACAATGTGGCATGCCACAGATTTGTGTCGAAGTTGTGGCAGTTGTGTGATTTACGGAAAGAAGAGTTCATTATGTCCGGGAGTTTTAGAGCCAAAAGATATAGTTCTCAGCCCTCAAGGATTCGGTCCAGTTAGAAATATTATTGCTTTTACTGGTGGAGATTTATCTTGCTGTGTTGATTTTTATTGTCAAGCAACCGAAGAAATAAAGAAAAATTGTAAAAATATGCGGCTCTTGCTTGAGACAAATGGATATGGTTTAACCCCTAAAAATTTAGAAAGATTAAAAGATTCAGGTGTTGATTCTTTTTGGTTAGATATTAAAGCTTATGATAAAGATGTTTACCAAAAGCTTTGTGGAACGACCAATGAATGGATATTAAAAGCTCCTTATGAAATAGTTAAAAGAGATTTTGTTTTAGAAGTTCTAACCTTATTTATTCCTGACTGGGTAGAAGATGACCAAATTGAAAAAATTGCTCACTTAATTTTTGAATTAAATTCAGATATTCCATTGACTATTCTATCTTTCTTTCCTGCTTATAAAATGAAAAACATAAAATCTCCCGCTTTAATTGATATGATCAGAGTATATCATCGAGTAAAAGAAATAGGACTAAATAATGTAAAATTGGGAAATTGCGGGGTGTTCGCTAAAACCAATCAGGATTGGGAATATCTTTTAAAAGAAATAGGAATAGAAGGAATTGGATAAAAATTCTTACCTTCTTCAAATTATTTTTTTTAAATGATGAATTTTAAACTTCTTGTGAATTACTGACGGTTAAGATATTAGTTCATACTGACTGAAGAAAAAGTTGATTTCCCACCTGGCTGTTTCTGGAGTATCAGAACCGTGAACAGCATTCTTTTCAATTGATGTCCCTAATTCATGCCTTAAAGTTCTTTCATCTGCTTTAACTGGATCAGTTGCTCCCATTACTTCCCGCCAGTGAGAAATAGCTTTTTCCCTTTCTAAAACCATAACAATTATTTCTCCAGAGGACATAAAATTAGTCAACCTATTATAAAAATCTCTCTCTTTATGCACGATATAGAACTTTCCTGCTTCTTCTTTGGTCAGATGAACCATTTTCATAGCTAAAATTTTAAATCCTTCCTGCTCAATTCTTTGGATAATTTTACCGATTGCATTTTTCTTAATAGCATCAGGCTTGATAATAGCTAATGTTCTTTCCAACTTTCTCTCCTTACTCTCTCCAAGCGTTTTCAACTTTGAAAACCTAATTGTAATGCGGATTTTCAAAGCATCATTTTTAGTTTCACCTCCACATAAATTAAACTCTAAATCCTAAGCACTAATTTCTAAACAAATTCAAAATCCAAATGATCAAAAATTCAAAACGTATAAAAAAATATTTGTTTCGGTCATTTGAATTTTGGTAATTGGGATTTGTTTAGTATTTCGGATTTAGAATTTAGTATTTTTATCCTTTTTTTACTCATATATTGAAATTCCTATACTTTAAAAAATGTCTCTCTCTCATTTGAAAAATCTTCTCTCAGTTGAATGACCATCCGCTTCTTTTCATAAATTATCTTTTTCAACTACTTCTTTTATTAACTCAAAAAAATCTGGAATAGCTGAAATAATTCGGCTCCAGCTTGGAATTAGTAAGGTTTCAAATGGATTTTCCCAAAATTGACCTCCGGCAATTCTTATTCCTTCAGTAAAAGCTTCAACAGCCACTGCTTCTTTATGGCGGTCAAAAAATAATCCATTAATGGCTGCATCATTTTCATATTGAGTAATAGTATCTTTAGCAATTTTTAAGTAGGTGCTGCTTAAAGTTTTGAAAAACCCTTCACTGAATTGGACCCCTTCACTAGCTAAAGTCCTAAAAATTGATTTGGAAATGTCAATACTCATCCTTAATATTCCAGCTTCTGGGTCTTCTGGGTCTAATTTCTGATGTTTATGTTCGTAGGATTCAGCAATATCTACCTGACAAATTCGGTGAAGAGCTACATTTTTGTAAACTTCATCCAGAGTTCCAACTTCTAACCCCCAATCACCTGGAATTCTATTAACCATAGCTAAATCCGCTCTCATCGAAAACTCTCCACTCAAAGCATACCGAAAGCTATCCATAAAAACCAGAAAAGGCAAATAACCTAACATCTTTTCCAAAGAGCGAATAAATGGTGTGTAAAACAACCGAGTCACCCGTCCATGCATCCGGTCAGCGACACGGCTGTAATATCCTTTACAAAATTCATAGTCAAAAGATGGATTAGCTACTGGGTAGCACAACCGGGCGAGCATTGATCGATCATAATTTAAAATATCACAATCATGAATAGCTATCACTTGGCTTTTGCGAGTGGCTAAAACATAACCAAAAGAAATCCAAACCGCTCTTCCCTTTCCTTCAGTGCCTGGTGATAAGTCATTTTTCTCCAAAATTTGATATAATTTCTTCATTCCTGGTCCATCATTCCATAGAATTTCAATTTTTTTATGTTGAGATAAAAACTTCTTAGCTTTCTCAAATTGTTTCTTATTCGCTCTATCCAAACACAAAACAATCTGTTTCAAGTATTTAACCTTTTTCAGTTCCCTAATGATGCGGGGCAATGCTTCTCCTTCAAATTCTCGATATAAAGCAGGAAGGACTAAAGCAATTTGTCTCACTTTAGAAAACTCAGACAACTCGGATTCCAATCTTTTTATATCCAAATTTCCTAATCTATGAAAAGTAGTAATTACTCCATTTTGAAAGAAATCTCCCATTTTGTTTCCTCCTCTAATTCACTTAAAAGTGAAATTATTGATTCTCTCCATCCTTCGGGCCCGACTCCTTTCGCTCTAATTAAATTAGGCAATTTAATTCTCGACTCATAATTCCCAGATGGTTTTTTAACTAAAACCGGTATATCCACCACACTCAGTAAAGGCAAATCATTATAATTATCTCCTATTCCGATGAAAATTATCTTTTCTTTAAACTCATCTTTATAAAGATTCATCAGTTTAAGGGCGGCTATTCCTTTATTACTGGTCATTATATAATAAAAACTTTCCCCCTGAGTGAAGAGTAAGTTCATTTTCTTAATCCTTCTTTCTATCTGATTAATTTCTTTACTTGAGCCTTGGATTATGAAAGGCTCGGAATACTCTCTCTTTTTGGCAGATTTAATTTCTTTTTTATTTAATCCAGTCAAGGATGCAATTTCTTCGGTGGTCATCGTGGAGAAGGTTTTTACTTTAATTTCTAATTCTTCTCCAATTTTAGATAGAATTTCTTCTAATCGAGAATTCCTTCTGCCTATTTCTATCACTTTATATCTTCCTTTCCTCCAAGAATAATCAAATTTTAATTTAAAATAATCTTCTGGAATAAAAATAGCTCCTCCATTTTCCACAATGAATGGATCCGTATTAGAAAGTTCCTTTCTAAGAGGAATCATCTCTGTTTCGGTCTTACTTGAACACAAAACCAAAGGAATTCTTTTTTCTTTTAAAATTTGAAGGGCAGGCGTTGCTTTTTTAAAAGAGTACTCTCTATTAAACAAAGTGCCATCTAAATCAGAAAATACTACTAACATTTTAAATTCAGGAATGTCTTTCATAGAATAAAGGAATATTTGTTTGAAGTCAAATTTTACAACAAATGCTAATCCGGTAATTACTCTTTGACATTTTGAGAAAAAGTTCTTTTTTCTCGAATGGTAAGTAAAATTTGTCTTGATCGATGAGTAAAAGTTGAAAGATCTCTTTATTGAGGGCTTTCAAATGATCCTAACAAAGAAAAGATATAATAAATAAATTCCAAATCCCAAATATCAAATTACAAATAAGTTCCAATGATCAAAATCATAATGACCCAATTGGAATTTCTGCTTAGGAATTTTGAAATTAAGAAGCAGTAAAAATAAACCCGGCAACGCCCTACTCTCCCACCCCGTTTCCAGGGCAGTACCATCGGCGCTGAAAGGCTTAACTTCCGTGTTCGGAATGGGAACGGGTGTTTCCCTTTCGCTAAGGTTGCCGGGAGTTTTTCTGTAAAATAAAAATATTTTAGAATAATTTAAAGTTTATTTGCTTTGATAAACTTTATGGTCAAGTCTCACGGTCTATTAGTACTGGTTAGCTAAGTTCGTTACCGAACTTACACACCCAGCCTATCAACCTCGTAGTCTACGAGGGACCTTCAGCCCTCCCGATTGCTCGGGAGGAGGGGAAATCTTATCTTGGGGATAGCTTCCCGCTTAGATGCCTTCAGCGGTTATCTAAACCGAACGTAGCTACCCAGCTATGCCCTTGGCAGGACAACTGGCTCACCAGAGGTTCGTCCATCCCGGTCCTCTCGTACTAGGGACAGCTCCCCTCAAATTTCCTGCGCCCACCGCGGATAGGGACCGAACTGTCTCGCGACGTTCTAAACCCAGCTCACGTACCG
>JBHIEE010000038.1:0-21797 GCA_046760445.1 Candidatus Aminicenantia bacterium | reverse complement strand
TAGCAGCCTGGTTATTTTGGATTGCTGTTGGGGCTCAGGTTGGATCATATCTCTCCACCAGAATCAAACATTTGCGTTCTATATTTCTTTCTTCAATTATTCTTGGCGTCCTCATTTCTATAGCTCAGATATATCTTATCCGCACTGTTCGGAGCATATTGGAAATTCCTCAGGGACAGTATATTCCTTTTACGCCTATGTTCTATTTTACTATTCTGGCTATTGCTCCCTTTAGCTTCATGATAGGCTTCACTTTCCCTATTGGCTGCCGGCTGTTTTCTGTTGGAAAGGAAAAGGGAGCAACTACTATAGGCTGGGTTTATGTCTTTGAGGCATTTGGAAGTCTTTTGGGTGGCGTGATTTTCACCTTCTTATTGGTTGGTTATGTGAGCACTTATATAATTGTAGGTATTTTAATATTTGTGGTTCTCTCAGTCAGCACTGGTTTTCTATTTAAAGGAAGATTCCTTAAGCCCTTAGCTATAGGGGTCTTTATAATTCTTATAGGAATAGCATATTTTTCTTTTAGTTATTTAAAAAAACTTGAACAATTGACCATCATAAAACGATGGAATTCAATAAGCGAGAGAATTGAATTACTTAAATCCATAGACACAAAATATCAGAATGTTGTAATCGCAGAACAAAGTGGACAATATAGTGTTTTTGGAAATGGACATGTTGCTTTTTCATTTCCTGATGAATATGGGTATGCCAATCAAGCAAACTTTGTCCTTGCGCAACATCCAAATCCTAAACGGGTGTTGCTGATAGGAAATGGGGCTGGGGGGTTAATAAGACAAATGTTAATGAGTCCTCTTGCTGTGCTCCACTATGTTCAACTTGATTCGAAATTAATAAGTGCTATATATTCTTATCTACCAGATGAAGATAAAAAAGCCTTAAAAAATCCTATAGTAAAAATATTTTATACTGACGGCCGATTTTTCGTAAAAACCACAAGAGAAAAATATGATTTAGTATTTTTGGACTTACCTGATCCCTCTACTGCTATGTTGAATAGATACTACACACTCGAGTTTTTCCAAGAAGTGAAGGAAATATTGACTCCAACAGGTGTTCTTGCCCTATATCTAACATCTTCTGAAAATTATTTTGGTGAAGTAGTGGCAGATTATACAGGTTCTGTATTTCACACCCTGCGCAAAGTTTTTCCTTATGTGGTGATAAGTTCAGGGAATCAAAATCACCTTTTTGCTTCAATGTCTTCCGGCATCGTTACCTCTGATCTTAAAATATTAGAAAAAAGATATAGTGAAAGAAAGATAAAAACTCCCTATTTTTCAAAGTACAACTTTTTTATTATCTTTCAGCCAGAGCGGGTAGAATTTGTCCGAAGATCTCTACTGGAAAGAAAAGGGGTAAAATTAAACACTGACCTGAGACCAGTCACTTATTTCTTTAATCTCTTACTATGGGATAAGTTTTCAAGACCAGTCAGGCTTCAAAAATCTCGATTTGAAAGATTCTTAAAATGGGTTGAAAATTTGAATTTCAAATGGGCTATCTTAGTTATAAGTTCGCTGGTTTTAATTAGAATCCTTTATGTTTTTTTTGTAAAGCGAGATCGTTTTAAACAGCAAAAATTCAATTGCTTGTTTGCTGTGGCAGCCGGTGGATTTGCTGCCATGGGATTTGAAATAATTCTTATATTTGCCTTTCAAAATTTATATGGATATTTATACCAGAGAATAGCTTTAGTCACAGCAATTTTTATGTTTGGCTTAGGGCTTGGTGGACTGACGATGAACTTCAGGCTTAAAAAAATGAAAAGTGGTATAAAGACCTTCATCGCTATTGAAGCAGGAATCATTCTTTTGGCTGTCCTCCTGCCTTTAATTTTAGCTGAATTTTCATCAGGAATTATGTCTAAGCTACCTTTATTTTTTTCTCAGACTTCTTTTATGGCTTTGCTTTTAATAGCCGGATTTTTAACCGGCGTGGAGTTTCCCCTATCAAGTAAGTTATATATTGAATCTGGGGAAGTCATGAGCAAAACAGCAGGTCTTATTGACTGGGCGGATCATTTCGGAGCTTGTTTTGGGGCTCTTTTAACAGGGGCTATTCTTGTGCCAATTCTCGGTATGGTTTATTCTTGTTGGCTAATAGCCTCATTAAATTTAGCCTGTTTAATCTTTTGGATGTTTCTTTTAATTAAAATAAAAATATCTGATAGAAAATAGTTCTTTTGTGGAAGTAATCTTGAATATCTTTATTTAGATTTATCTTAGATTGAGAAACACCAAATAGGAACTTAAATAACTCGCTTGACAGAGAATAACCTAGATTATAAGATTGAAAAGAAAATGTTCAGTTATTTAAAAAAAAAATACCTGCTTCTTTTTCTCGCTGGATTACTATTTTCCTTTTGCAAACCAGGTAAACCTTTAATAGTTGTTTTATGTGTCGGAGATAGTATTACCGACTCATCTTATCCTGATTATTTAGAAGACATCCTTATTTCTCAAGGAATTAAGGTTAGGGTATGGAATTATGGTAGAAACGGTAACACTTCTGGAGAATATTTAAAATTTCTTAGATTAAATAAGGACTGGCTTAAAGAAAAACATCCTAATTTCATATTGCTTCAGTTAGGAACTAATGATGTAAGAATCGATACTGATTTTACTCCAGCTGATAAATTTTATCAGAATATGAAGGAGATTATAAAAATTTTCAGAGAATTTGAAGATCCTAATAGAAAAAAAAGTAAAATATTAATCGCGACCATTCTTCCTGTGCCAAACAATGTTGGATTTCCATTTTCAGAAAAATCGAGAGAACGAGTAAGAAATGAGATAAATCCTCTGATTAAAAAAATTGCTGAAGAAGAAAATTTACCTTTAGTAGACAATTATTCAATTTTTATAAAAAATCCAGAATATTTACCTGGTATTCATCCCAGTGAGGAAGGATATAGGACTTTAGCTGAAAGCTGGTATCAAAAATTGGAAGAGATGATTTAACTTAACTGGAAGCAGGAAGCAAAGTAAGGAGGTCGAATATGAAAGAGAAGAAAATCATTTGTATTTTGATTTTGGTCACTTTGTGGATGTTGATTTATTGTAAGGGGGGAGATGAGGGTGTTCCAGAGGAGAGAAGAAAAGTAGATATTAGTCACTTAAAACCAGCGGTTCCTTTCGATGGGAAAATTGTATTCCAGTCTGATTTGGATGGCGACAACGAAATCTATTTATTAACTAAAAATGGCTTAAGAAAATTAACCAATAACTCTTGGAATGATGAATATCCTAAATGGTCACCGGATGGAAAGAAAATAGCTTTTACTGCTAATCCTAAAGGAAGCTATGATATTTTTGTGATGAATGAGGATGGATCGAAAATTACTCAGATTACTTCGACTAAAGAAAATGCAATTGAACATGCCTGGTTCCCGGATAGTAAAAGATTAGCTTATACCATCGAAAGAAGAAAAAGAATTTTTAGAAGTTACACTCTATGGATGATTGATTTAAAATCAGGAAAGAAAGAAAGATTAATTCCTCAATATAAGGGCTCAAATGCTTTGCCCAATTTTTCTCCCACTGAACCTTTAATGGGATTTACCGGAAAAAGGACAAGGGGGTGGGATGTAGCTATGTACCATCTTCAAAAAAAAGAATTTAAGTTCTTAACTGAAGGTGGAAAAGCTTGTCGGCCTCATTTCTCAAAAGATGGCAAAAAAATTGCTTATGTTTCTTCAAAAGCAGACGGCAAGGGGGATATTTGGTTAATGAATCCAGATGGGAGTGGGAAAATAAGATTAACGAGAAGAGATGAGACTTATGATTATTTTCCCTCTTGGTCTCCTGATAATAAGTTTATTGTGTTCAGCTCTTCTCCAAAAAATCATAAGTTAAGAGGAAACTGGGCTCTTTATTTAGTCAAGGTTAAGACTAAGAGAATTATTCCTCTTTTGGATACGCTAGGAAGGGATTTATTTCCCGACTGGTATTAAAAGAAATTAGAGACATTGAAAAAATTAATTAAAGAGATAGTAATAACACACTGAAATTCAACCTTTTAACCGTGAAAAATTCATTTGAAGACTTTTTGGAAGATTTTATTAAAGAAATCGGTCGTCCTGTAAAAAAACAGGTTCTTCTAAAAAATCTCTGTCATTTTAAAATTGGAGGTCCTGCAGATTTTTTCTTTATTGCCAAGTCTCTATTTGAGTTAAAAGAGTCAATTTCTTTAGCCAGGAAATACAAAATTCCTTATTTTGTGATTGGGCAGGGAACTAATCTTTTATTTGATGATCAAGGCTTTAGGGGCTTGATTATTAAAAATATGATCGAGGGAATCGAGATTGATGAAAAGAGAAAAATTCTAAAAGCTTTTTCAGGCACTCCTTTAAGCCAGGTAGTGGAGAAAGCAGCGAAGAGTTCTCTTTCTGGTCTTGAGGTTTTAGCCGGCATTCCTGGAACCTTAGGAGGAGCAATTTGCGGAAATGCAGGGGCATATGGAAAGGCTATCGGTGATTTTATAATTGAGGCAACTATTATTGACTCTAAAGGAAAGGAAAAAAAAGTAAAAAAGAATTATTTCCAGTTTAAATATCGGGCAAGTTCTCTAAAGAAGAGTAGAGAAACAGTCTTGGCAGCAAAGCTTAAATTAACTTCTTGGTCCAAATCCCTTATTGAGCAGAGAATTAAGGAAATTTTAGCTCAACGAGAAAAAAAACATCCTCCTTTCAATGTTCCATCAGGAGGGAGTTTTTTCAAGAATATAGTTTTGTCAGGAGGAAAGATCATTTCTGCTGGTTTTCTATTGGATCAGGTTGGCGCCAAGAAAATTAAAATAGGACAAGCTGCGGTTTATGAAAAGCATTCTAATTTTCTGATTAATAAAGGGGGAGCAACCTGTGAAGATGTTCTTAAATTAGCCTCAATTTTAAAGAAAAAAGTTAAAGAAACATTTGGTTTTGAATTAGAGGAGGAAGTTATTTATGTGAAAGAAGATTTTTCAAAGACTTAACGCTAGTAGAATTCAGCTCTGATTGAGTAATGTTTAAGGCATAAAGGGATAGTTCTCGATAAATTCTTAATTCATTTGGTTTCTTCTTTAAAGCCTCTAAATGAGATTTAATTGTATTTATGTCTCCTCGAACTAAAGGTCCAGTTAAAGCAGATTTTACTCCTAATTTGTCAGCATTTTCTATTGTTTCCTGAATTAAAGGCAGGAGAGATTGAAAGGCTAATTCTCCAGAAAAATTGATTTCTTTCATTAATTCCATAGCTAAGTTTAAAATCCCAATTAGAAGGTTGGATGCTATTGTGCAGGCGAGGTGATAGACAGGTTTATTTTTTTTAGATAGAATTAAATATTTTCCTTCCAGATGGCGAATAATTTTCTTGGCTAAAGTTAGTGCTTCTTTTTCTCCTTCTATCCCAAAATAAATTCCTTTGAACTTCTTCTCATCAGGTTTTTTTTGAGCAAAGGATTGAATAGGATGGAAAGATGCAGTGAGGGCTCCCTTTTTTTTCAAGGGAGTGAGAAGGTCTGAGGTTAGTAGTCCACTACAGTGAAAAACATATTTCCCCTCCCAGCTCAGAGAAGACGAAGATAATTCTTTGACTACCTTAGAAATTTCCCCATCAGGGAGACAAATTATTATCAATTCTCCTTCCCGGGCTGCTTGAGAATTATCAGTGAAGATTTGACCCTGTCCAATCAATTCAGCACTTTCTCGGGCAGACTGGCTAGTCTTGCAAGAGATAGCTTTGATTGGGTAACCTTTTTTTAATAAGGCAAACCCTAGGTGAGTGCCTAATTTTCCAGCCCCAAGAATAGAAATACTAATCATCTTTCTGCTTAAATATTTCTAACCAGTGCTTGACTTCTAAAGGAGAAAGGTCTTTTTCTTCTTTCCAGTCTTTTCTTCGTTCATTTTCTTCTTTGAATAATTTCTTAATTTGTTTGTTAAATTCAGAGCATTTTATAACTCTTGCCCCTTTAGATTTGACAAAATTTGTTAATTCTCGATCTGAACTAACAACATGCAAATCTTTTAAATATTTTTTGGCAGAAATTATCTCTTTGATTTTGGAATCAGCTGAAAAAGTAATGTCTGAGAAAATTATATTAAACTTTTTTCGACTAAAATTGAGTTGGGCTAAATTGGCGTCAGGCTGTCCGTCAAAAACTATTGTTACTTTTGATTTTTTCAGACGCTGAAATCTAAACAACCGCAGAATTAGTCTATATCGACTTTCTCGATTATTTAACTCAAGGTTTGGAGTATGTCCAATTAAATTATTACCATCAATTAAGTAAGCCATTAATTAATTTGTAAAATGTAAAATGTAAAATGTTTACTTTTGCTCTTCTATAGTACACAGTTTACCATTTAAAGTGAATATATTTCTCCTGCTTAGACTTAATAAATTCAACTGCTTTGATTCCTTTATTTTCTGTCTCCACTGCTATCTCATGAATTCCAACCAAGGTTGCTCCTGTATTTCGGCAATTTCAAAAGCATCTCCTATATGATCTCCATGATAATGGGTAACAATGACCAAGTCTGCTTTGTCTATTCTTTCAGAAGGAATAGAAGCCAAAGGATTACCGGCTAAGAATGGGTCAATGTAAATTGTTTTTGGCCCTTCAATTTTTACTGTTGAATGACCTAACCAAGTTATTTCCATTTTTCCCTCTAAGAATCATAATTTGTAACCGATAATTAGTAATTAGATGCTGAAGATTAATTATTAATTACCAGTTACTAGTTACTAATGGCTAGCCAGGGGGCCAGCCCATGGGCCTTCCTCCTAATAGGTGAAGATGAATGTGAAAAACAGCTTGACCTGATTCTTTTCCGGTGTTTAAAACCAACCGATAACCCTTTTCATCAATTCCTTTTTGGGAAGCAATTTCTTTGGCTTTTATTATTAAATGACCAAGGAGAGATTTCTCATCTTCAGGTATTTCATTCAAGGAAGAATAATGAGTTTTAGGAATAATTAAGATATGAATAGGGGTTTGAGGATTTATATCTTCAAAAGCAATTGATAGCTCATCTTCCAAAACAATTTTACTTGGAAGTTGTTTGTTAACAATTTTACAAAAAAGACAATCTTCCATCAGCCCTCCTTTCTTATTCTTTGATTCTTTTTATATTTGTCCCTAAGGCTTTAAGCTTTTCCTCAATTTTTTCGTAGCCTCTATCCAGATGATATATTCGGTTAACTAAAGTTTCTCCCTCGGCAATCAAGCCGGCTAAAATCAATGAAGCCGAGGCTCTTAAATCAGTAGCGATCACTTCTGCTCCCGAAAGGGTTGTTTTTCCTTTAACAATAGCTTTATCTCCAATAACTTCAATATTTGCCCCTAATCTTAATAACTCATTCACATGAAGAAACCGTCGGTCAAAAATAGTTTCAGTAATAATTGAAGTCCCGTTGGCTTGAGTCATCAAAACCATAAATTGTGCTTGCATGTCAGTTGGAAAACCAGGATAAGGAGAAGTCGTCACATCTTGAGGGCGGATTTCTGAGCATCCTTTAACTTTTAGCTTATTGTGGTCTATTACTTCAATGTTTGCTCCAGCGAATTTTATTTTCTCTATTACAGCCTGAAGATGGTAGGGGTTGACATTTTCTATTTCAATCTCACCGTCGTTTAGTGCACCAGCAATTATGAATGTTCCACCCTCAATTCTGTCAGGAATAATGGAATGAGTTGTTCCTTTTAATTCTTTGACTCCTTTGATAACAATAGTATCTGTTCCTGCTCCTTCTATTTTTGCCCCCATACTTATTAATAGATTACACAAATCAACCACTTCAGGCTCTCGGGCACAGTTTTTTAGAATTGTTTCTCCTTTAGCCAAGGTAGCAGCCATTATTAAATTTTCAGTGCCCGTAACTGTAATCTTTGAAAATTCAATTTCTTCCCCTTTTAACCTTCTTGCTCTGGCTTTAATATACCCATGTTCGAGTTTTAATTTTGCTCCTAATTTTTCAAGTCCATGAATGTGAAGATCAATTGGCCGTGAACCGATAGCACACCCTCCTGGTAAAGCGACTTCTGCTTTTCCATATCGAGCAAGTAATGGACCTAAGACTAAAATCGAAGCCCTCATAGTTTTGACTAATTCATAGGGTGCTTCATAAGATTTAATTTTTTTTACTTGGATTGAAAAACCATCATTTTCTTGGTGAAATATTCCTCCTAATTCTTGAAGGAGAGTTAAGATTGTAAAAACATCTTGAACTAAAGGAACATTTTTAAGAAAAAGCTTTTCTTCAGTCAAAAGGGAAGCAGCTATGGCAGGAAGAACAGCGTTCTTTGACCCACTAATCCTGACTTTGCCGGTTAGTTTTTTCCCACCTCTAATCCAAATTTTTTCCATTGAACCTATTCTAAAATAAGAGCTAAAAAATTGCAAGATTATTGACAGAATCTAAAGAGGGTGATATATTTTATTATCAAAAAGAAAAAGTTAGTTAATATTTGCCCGGGAAGCAAAGCGAAAATGGATTAAGTGTATAAAAATGCCTTTTTATACAGAATTATAATTTAATTCGGGTGTTTAAAAAGGAACCAAGTAGTGGGAGAATTAAATGGTAATTCATAAGGGAGCAGAGGAGTTCTGCTCCTGAAGATCATAAATAATCAAGGAGGTTTAATAAATGGTTAGTTTAAAGGAAAAATTAGCGGCGAAAATCGAGCCAATGAGAGAGGAAGTTCGTTCTATTATCAAAAATCATGGCGACCAAGTTATTTCTGAAGTGACTATTGCTCAAGCATATGGTGGGATGAGAGGAGTTAAATGTATGGTCTGGGAACCTTCAGCCTTGGATCCAATGGAGGGGATTAGATTTCGAGGCTATACTATCCCTGAACTTAGAGAAAAATTACCCAAGACTCCTGGAGGGGAAGAACCTTTACCTGAAGGTATTTTCTACTTACTGTTAATTGGGGAATTACCCACGGAAGAAGATGTGAGAGAGATTAGTGAGGAGTGGAAAAAAAGAAGCAAGGTTTCTGACTATGTGATTGACACCTTGAAGGCTCTTCCGAGGGATACTCATCCTATGACACAGTATTCATTAGGGATCTTAACTTTACAAAATGAATCAGTCTTTGCCCGACGTTACCGAGAAGGAATAAGCAAGACGGAATACTGGGATCCTATGTTTGAAGATGTTATGAATCTTTTAGCCAAATTACCGGTTATTGCTGCCTATGTTTACAGAAGAACCTATAAGGATGATAAACATATTCCTGCGAATCCCAACTTGGACTGGGGTGGAAACTTTGCCCATATGTTAGGTATTGAAAAAGAGGAGTTTAAGGAATTAATAAGATTATATTTAGTTATCCATAGCGATCATGAAGGAGGTAATGTTTCAGCTCATACCACTCATTTAGTTGCCTCTACTCTTTCCGATGTCTATTACTCTCTTTCTGCTGGGATGAATGGATTGGCTGGTCCACTTCATGGTCTGGCTAACCAAGAAGTTATCAGATGGGTAATGGAAATGAGAGAAAAACTGGGCGGAGGAATGCCAACCAAAGAGCAGATAATTAAGTATGTCTGGGATACTTTAAATGCTGGTCAGGTTATTCCTGGCTACGGACATGCTGTCTTACGCAGGACTGACCCTCGATATATTGCTCAACGGGAATTTGCCCTTAAACATTTACCAGATGATGAAATATTCCAGATTGTCAGTTTACTGTATGAAGTTGTTCCTGGGATTTTACAGGAGCATGGAAAGGCTAAAAATCCATGGCCAAATGTTGATGCTCATTCTGGTTGTCTCCTTCTCCATTACGGTCTAAAAGAATATGACTACTACACTGTCCTTTTTGGAGTATCCAGGGCAATGGGGGTGCTTGCTTCTTTAATTTGGAGTAGGGCCCTTGGCTTACCAATCGAAAGGCCAAAGTCGGTTACTACCGAATGGATAAAATCTCAAATCAAACAGTAAAAACAGGTTGATCTATTTATCTCATTAGGAACGCATCTCAATTTGAAAGAAATCTAAAAAGTAGGACTAATTAAGTATTTGATAACTCACTTTTCTTCGGGGTGGCATAATGTAACTTGAGGCTGGGCTTTCATTACCTTCTAAATCAAAAGCAGCCACTCCAAAGATATATTCGTCAATGGATAAGTTCTTTAATAATAACTCAGATACTTTTTCAAGCAGGATCTCCTTTTCCCAGAAGGAAGCAGTTGTTTTTCTAATAAAAACTTTATATCCGGCTAAATCATCTGTCTCAAATAGTAATTTCCACTGAAAATAAGCATCATAACCTGATTTTCCTCTGGTAAGAAGAGGAAAGCCTTGCGCATTCACCACTTCAGGTGATGGGGGAGCCCAGGCAAGAGATGCCAGGCAGGAAGCAACTATTCGGGTGTTAGTCAAACAATAAGAAAGAGATATGTTTTTAAATCTATCCTGAATAGTATGCTGTTGGGAATAATTTTCATTTGCCTCCATAACTCTTATTCCAGCGAATCCTTCTTGAAGAAAAGGAATGTGGTCTCCGCCTCGCCCAAATCTATCCATTCGAAAGATAGGTTCGATCTTTATCCAGGGAAAATATTTTTCTCCTGTTCTTTTAATATATCGGGCTAATTGTTGTGAGGAGGAGTCAGGAAGTTCGGAACAAAAAACTCTGATTCTTTGATTACCAATAAAGCCATTTCCTCCTTCAATATTGCCAATCATATCTAAGGTAATTACTCCTTGAATATTTTTCCCCTCTTTTTTCATTTTTTGAGCAAAAAGACTACTTCCTACTAAACCTTGTTCTTCTCCAGCAAAGGCAACAAAATAAATTGTCGCTTCAAACTGATACTGACTCAATACCCGAGCCATTTCCAAGATGGCTGCTACTCCGCTGCCATCGTCATTTACCCCTGGTGCTGGAGTATTTACATCTTCAAAGTGGAAATGGCCATCTTCGGAACGAGCGATAGAATCATAATGAGCATTGACAATAAAAATTCTTTCATTTTTCCCGCTATATTTCCCCGGTAAAATGGCTACAATGTTGCGGAGTTCTACATCTTTGATTATTCTTGTTCCTTGTTTCTTTAATTGATAACGGTCAAAATAAACATTTAATTTCGGACCGAAGCTTTTAAACTGTTTAAAAATCCATTCGCCAGCAGCTTTTATCCCAAAATTATTTTTAGTCGGTTCTGAAAGTAAATTTCTTGTCTCAAAACTTTCTAATTTCTGAAGAATTTGGGCTATCCTTTCTCCTGAGATTAAATTGATTATTTCCTCTATCTTGGGATTTTTTGGAATTTGAATTGAGAAAGAATGAGAATAATTTAATCCAATTAAGAAAGCCAAAATTAAGATGATTTTTTTCTCTTTCATATTCGACCTCCTTACTTTGCTGAGCGTTTTTGACTTTGAAAACCCTCGATTAGATTATATTAATTTAACTATTTTCTCCAACCATATTTTATCTATTTCAGAAAAGGTATTAAGCTTGTCACTGTCTATATCTAAAACAGCATAAACTTCATTTTCACTGGCGAACAAGGGAACAACTATCTCTGATTTTGATCGAGGATCACAGGGAATATGGCCCGGAAATTTTTCCGCATCGGGCACAATAATTGTTTCTTTTCTATTTATACTTGCCCAGCAAACACCTTTGTTCTTTTCGAGAATCTGACAAGCGACTGAGCCTTGGTAAGGGCCGACGATCAACTCCCCGTTGCTCAACCTATAAAAACCTGTCCAGAAGAATTGAGGCATTTTATTATGTAATACAGCAGTGACCGTAGCCATTCTGGCAATTTTATTATCAGTTTTTGTCAGTAGTTCTTTTAACTGTTGATATATTCTCTCATATCTTTGAGCTAACTTTTTCTTGTCTCTCATTGATTTTTCCCTAAGTTCAATAATTGTACATAAATTCTATTATCGAATAATATATCCAATTGTCAATATATTATTCTGGGAGTAATCAAAATTTCTGAAGAATTTAACATCTGGCGGTGAGTTCTTATTTGAAAAAGGTTAGGTTTCAACATAAAACGAAAGCTTGCAATTCTTGAATTAAAATTTTATAATTTTTTTCAAATGAATGGATTTGCGGATTTTATAAAGAGAAACAAGAGAAAGTAATGATTGTCTATAATAATGGTCAATTCTGTAAGTTTGAAGAGACAAGAGCACCTTTAAATCAAAGTTATTTTTTTGGAGATGGGGTTTTCACTACCCTAAAAACCTATGGAGGAAAAGCATTTGAACTAAGAAAGCATATTGATAGGTTATTTGAAAGCGCTTCTCTTATTGATTTGCCACTTCCGGTGGAAAAAAATTATATTAAGGAACTTATTGAGGCAGTGTTACAAAAAAATCTGAATCGAGATTGTGTAATTAGGATTATTATAAGCAGGGAAACTGATTTAAGTAGGCTGAAGAAAGGTAAGCCGTACATTTTGATTATTCCTGTAGAACCAATAAAATATGACCAGGAAAATTACAAAAGAGGTGTTAAAGTCATTACCTTTAGAGGAGAGAGATATTTGCCAAGAGCAAAGAGTCTTAATTATCTTGTTTCAGTCATTGCGGGAAGAGAAGCTGATAAAAAAGGAGCAAATGAGGCTCTGTTGGTAGATAGAAATGATTATGTAAGAGAAGGCTCTATCAGTAATTTTTTTATAGTCAAAAATAACACATTGATTACTCCAAATGATGAGATATTATTTGGTGTTACCAGGGAAGTGGTTTTAGATATAGCTCGAAAAAATTGGAAGATAGAACTAAGAGACATTAAGAAGTTTGAACTATTTGAAGCAGATGAGGTTTTTTTAACGGGTACAACTAAGGAAGTTATGCCAGTCGTTGAGATAGACGGGAAGAAAATTGGCGAAGGAAAAGTTGGGGATATAACTAAAAGACTTATTGTTGAATTTCAGAATTATGTAGAAGAAGAAATCCAAAAAATCTAAAGAAAAATCAGAATCTTAATATTTACTGCTTTGGAATTTCAGAATTCCTGAGCCTTTTATATAAATCCGCATATCCATTGGTGTTGCTGAAGGGACTGGCAGATCTTTCATGGTCATTAGACCTGGGGAAGCATTGATTACCTTCGGTATTGTATTTATAGTCGTTGCAACTGTGCCTATGTCACCGTGAACCCCACCCAGGATTTTTTGGTGAATATTAGGCTCACCTTCAATAATCACTTCATCATATTCTTCTTCTACACCAGCATAAGCAATAAAGTTGAGAATTATTATCTCCTTCCCTTTCATTTTTCCATAGGCATGGCTTTTAAGTCCAAGCACCTGTCCAGGCTTTACCACACCAAGAGGAGTGGTTACTTCTTTTTCAGCAATTATTGGTTCTGGTGGCAATTCTCTTGCTTCATCCAATTGCCAGCCTAAGCCATCAGCGATCATATTTATTGATTCTAAAAGGCCGACATGTCCAGTAATTATCTTATTATCAATGTATTTCCTGAATTCCTCGACACTCAGACCAGTGCCCACTTTCTTCTGGAATGGGATTCTCCTTTGAACTGAGTTCATCATTCTGGTTACTTTAACAGATTTAACATCAAGACAAGGACCGGTTAACACCAAGGGAAGAGTATCCATCAAATATCCAGGATTTATTCCTGTCCCGACCACTGTTACTTTATGATTTTTGCATAAGGAGTCTAATTTTTTGGAAAGTTCCGAGTGTCTTTGAAAAGGATATGATAATTCCTCACAGGTGGAGATAACATTTAAATCAGCCTCAATACATTCAGCAATCTGAGGGAAAACTTCTGTTAAGTGAGAAGAGGTGGTGTGGACTACTGCTTGAGCATTAGAACTTGATAGCATCTGGTTGGTTTCATTACTAACGATGATTCCTGTTTTCTCTTGAAGATCAAGAATTTCACTAAGGTCTTTTCCAACTTTTTGAGGTTCAATATCTATAGCCCCTACAATTTCTATCCCTTGTTTGTTAAGTATTGCTTTAGCTATCTTGCTTCCAATTACTCCCATCCCATACATAACAACTTTCATTTTTTCTTTCATTTTGACTCCTTTTCCTCTTCTCAGTATTGTAAAATTTAACTACAGAGACTACCTTTAGTAAATCACAAATCCCAAGCACCAAATACCAAACAATATCCAATGACCAAATACCAAATGACCATCCCGAGCACTCGGGATGAATTTTGAACATTGGAATTTGGAATTTCTCATTTCTCTGTGTTCTCTGTGGTTTCTTTCATGTTATTGACACTACCATTTAATTAGCGTTGCTCACTCAGAATTAACTCAAATCAAAATTCTGCTTTATTAAATATTTCTTTGTGAATTAATATCTGATTAATTCTTTTCTCATCTGGAGAAAAACCAATTCCCGGATAAGAAGGAAGTTTAATGGTTCCTTGAGGAGTGATTTTTATCTCGGGCTCAATTACATCTTTAACGTAATATCTTTTACTGGCTGAAATATCATTAGGCAATTTAAAATTTGGCAGAGAAGCGAGATGCAAATTGTGAGCCCGTCCTATTCCTGATTCTAACATTCCTCCGCACCAGACAGGAATTGAATGTTCTTGACAGAAGTTATGGATTTTTATTGCTTCTATTATTCCACCTACTCGACCCACTTTGATATTAATTATTTTATAACTGCCAATTCTAAAAGCCTGTTCAGCATCTTGGAAAGAAGTAATGCTTTCATCCAAGCAAACTGGAGTTTTCAACTTCTTCTGCAACTGAGCATGATCCCAGAGAGATGGTGCTGGGAAGGGTTGCTCAATCATCATTAAATTATAGTCATCTATTTTTTGAAGATGCTTTTTCTCCATAAGGGAATAAGCACCATTTGCATCAGCTATTAAGAGAATATCGGGGTAATTTCTTCTTATTTCTTTTAAAATTTCAATATCCCAACCAGGCTTAATTTTAACTTTGATTCTTTGATACCCTTCTTTCAAAAAATTATCTATTCTTTCTAATAATTGCTTAGTTGAGTCTTGGATGCCGACACTCACACCAGCTGGAATTTCTTCTTTTACTCCTTGATACAATTTCCAGAGAGGAGTTTCACTCATTTTAGCTTTCAAATCCCAAAGAGCTAATCCCAATCCAGTTTTAGCCATATGATGACCTTTGAATCTTTTAGCTTTATAGGAAAAATCTTGAGGAGAGGAAATGGGTTCTCTGAAAATTAAGGGAATTAAAAAGTCTTTTAAAATATGCCAGGCTGTCCTGTTGGTTTCATAGCTATAAAGGGGCATTTCATCAGCCACCACTTCACCCCAACCAGTCAGTCCACCTGCTAATACTTTAGTTAAAATAAACTCACGCTCTCTTATTCGACCAAAACTGGTTTCAAAAAAATGAACTAAAGGCAGCCTGACCAAATAAAGCTCAATTTTTTCAACTTTCATTCTACTCCTTTTACTTTACTCTTTTTCCAATAAATAGAAACAGCGGTCATTGGAGATAAAATCAATGGCTGAATATCCTTCGTCAAAGTACTTGATAAATATTTTTCTTATTGTTTCTTGCCAGGAAAAGGCTAAATCAATATTTTTTTCTTTTATGAGATTAATGTTTTGAGGAATTTCGACTAAAATAGTTTTATCTTTTAAATCTAAATTAATTTCGTCAACTTCTAAAAAATGGGAGGATTTTATTTTTCCGAAAAGGGCTTTTTTATAGCTGGAAAAATCTGGTAATTTAATTTTTTTTTCAATTTTTTCCTTGACTCTGTTCTCCTTTATCCACCATTCAGCTAAAATTCTGTCCGTGGGTAAGCCTTTATGGAGAAGACTTGAGGATGGGCCATAAAAATCAGGTAAATAAGTTTTAGTTTTAACTCCTAAGGTATGTAAATTCAAATTGGCATTTAGTGCCTGAAGAGGGTCAAATGTCCAGGTAATCAAATCATATCCCTGGTTAAGTGACCACTCTCTTTGGGCTAATTTGAGTTTTCGTCCGATTCCTTTTCCTCGATACTCGGGCAAAACAGCTAACATATGCGAGTGCTGGATTAATTTTCCTCGATGAACAGCTGGGAAGGAATAGACAAAACCTACTATTTTTTCTTCAAAGAAAGCCCCGAGAACTAAACCTCCATATTTTTGAGCCAGGATAAGCAAAGGAATAGGAACAATATCCAAATCCTCAAAATCCCAAGCAATTTTCTGAATTCCGAGACATTTTTTAAATTGGTTAATCGTTTCTAATTTCTTAATTTCTACTTCACTCATTCACTCAAGATTATTCCTTTTTTCTGAGCTAATTTTTGATAGAAATTAATAGTTTTGTCAACCATTGATTCAACACTGAATTTTTCTTTTACTGCTTGATATCCTTTTTCGCCCATTTTTTTAGCCAAATCACGATCCCGAAAGAGTCTTAGAATAGCCTGAGCTAATGAGTTTGAGTCCCTCGGAGGGACAAGTAATCCAGTCTTTCCATCTTTCACGGCTTCTGGGATTCCCCCTGTGCGAGTTGCCACTACTGGCAACTGACAGGCCATAGCATCTAAGATTGAGCTCCCCAGCCCTTCTAAGTAGGAGGAGAGAACAAACAAATCAAGAGAGGAAAGAATTTGAGAGATATCCTTTCGAAATCCTAAAAAGAAAATCATATTATCTGTTTCTTGAGCTCGGGATTTATTAGCTAACTCCATTTTTAAAGGCCCATCTCCGACAACAATGATTTTTATTTTATCTGTTGTTTTTCTAATTAGTTGGGCAGCCTCAATTAAATATTTATGACCTTTATGATCAGCCAAATGAGCCACTATTCCTACTAAAAAATCTGTGGAAGAAAGACCTAATTCTTGTCTTAAATAATTTTCAGCTGAAGGTAGCTCAAATTTCTCAAAATCTGCTCCTGGATGAATAACTTCAATTAATTTAGAATTTATTTCATTTTTGACTAAAACTTTTTTTACACCATTAGAAACAGCGATTATTCCATCAATTCCATAGGTATATTTAATTTTCGATAAAAAATTTTTCTTTATTGGGAAGTCCACTCGGCGAGAAACAACTTTCAAAGGAGTTTTGGCGATAGTCGAAGCAATTGATCCTACAGCCAAAGAATGAGCATCGTGGAAGTGAACTAAAACAACTTTTTCCTTTTTAAGCCAATAAGCAATTTTTGAGACAGCCAGTAGATCAAATTCATTCCTGATTTTCACTGGGGTAGTCGGGATGTTTGCTTTTCGTGCTTCTTGATAAAGTGGACTGTCTGGTTGAGTAAACAGTCTGACTGAATAGCCGCGCTGATTTAAACCTCGGGTTAGGTATAGAACTTGCCTTTGTCCTCCCCGCCATTCTCGACCAGCATCAATATGGAAAAGGCTCAATTTTTTCTCCTTTTTTCCAGATTTCCTTCAATTTTACATATCTGATGAAGATATAATATCCATTAAGGATTGAAATGACCAGTCCCGGGAATCCATCTAAAAAGCCTAATTTCAAAAAGTAGGATTTTAAAAACCTGAAAAAGGGCCACAGAATAAAATGATACCAATGAGTTTTCTTTTTTTCAGCATATAATTTTTGAGCACCTAAGGTGGAATATTTATTAATCTGTCTTATATGGTCAGTCAGATTTCGATAGGTAAAATGATGAATAGGGTTCTTCAGATTTTTGGTTTTCCCTTTAAAAATTAAATTTTCATGGACGAATTCTCCCTGCCAGTGAGCATTTTCTTTTTTAAATAGTCTGATTTTTCTATCAGGATACCAACCTGAATGATAGATCCAACGGCCTAAGTAGAAGACTAAACGAGGAATATAAAAACCATCGCATTCTGGCTCTTTATCTTTAATAGAAAGAATTTCTTCTTTTAATTCAGGAGAAACTCTTTCGTCAGCATCCAGATTTAAAATCCAGGGAAAAGAAGCTTTAGCTAAAGCAAAATTTCTCTGGTCAGCATAATTAGTCCATTTTCTTTTAAAAATTTTGGCTGGGTATTTTTTAGCAATTTTTAAAGTGTTATCCTGACTGAAACTATCCACTAAAACTATCTCATCAACTAACCCGAGAAGGCTGGAAAGAGCTCCCTCAATTTTTTTCTCTTCATTGTAGGTAATAATCGTCGCTGAAATTTTCATTGACCAAATATTAGCATAAACAAGAAGCTGGAGGCAAGAGGCAAGAAACTGGAAGCAGGAGGTAAGAAACAAGAAGCAGGAGGGCAGGGAGGATAATATAAATGAAAAGTTCAGATGACAAACATAAATTGTAAAGAGTAAGGAGTAAAGAGTAAAGTGATAAATAATACCACGATTTACGCTTTACACTTCACGGATTTGACATTTAGTCATTTGACATTCTTGCCTGTCCCCGCCTGCCCTGCCTGCGATCGTGGCAGACAGAGGCTTCGCCTCTGCCCTTCGGGTGCCACACACACTCCGTGTGCATGGCATCCGCCACAATCGCTATTTGCGGTGGACAGAAGCTTCGCTTCTGCCCTTCGGGTACCGCACACTCCTTCGGAGTACGCTGTATCCACCGCAAATAGCGGCAGGCAGGCGAAATACGAAACAATCTCAAATGACCATCCCGATTACTCGGGACAAAACAAAGAAATTGTGGAATTTAAGGACCTAAGAAATATTGTTTTGAGAATTTGATATTTGAATTTTGGATTTGTTTAGGATTTCGATATTAGGATTTAGTATTTTCATGAGGGATTGGGATTTAATTATTGCCTTGGGGATAAATTACTCACATAATTTGGATAAAAATCATTTTTTTAATGATACTTAAGTAAATAGTTTTTAATTGTTATTCGGTTATCTGAGAAAATTTAATATTCTTTTCCTCGAGAGTTGTCCCTAAAGCTCTTTCTAATTTAGCCAAGGATAAATTATAATCTATAATGGCTCTCAACTCAGCAGTTAGAGCATTAGTCAAATCTTTTTGGTATTGCAACACCATGAAATTAGTGCTCAAACCAACACTTAATTTTTTTTCCTCGGCTTCAAGTTTCTTTTTAGCCAGTTCCCGAGCTTTTCGATAAGCTTGAACTTTCTTTATATTAGTCTCAACTTCTCGGAGAGCATTTCTTACATCGAGATAAATCTGCTGTTCCCAATTTTTTAGTTCCAATTGAGTCCGTTCCAATTCAACTATTGCCTGAGCGTAATTAGCTCGAGAGATAAAATTGCTTATTGGTATAGAAAGACTAAGGCCTATTGACCAGTTTTTGTATTTCAACTTAAAAGCTTCATTTAAAGCATCGTTTGCGCTTCCTTTATCTTTTCGAATAACAATTCCGGTAAATGGATTATCATTAAGATAATAAAGCTTATCGCCTGATAACCCAGGACTCCAATAGGAGGCTTCTAAGTTCAAGGAAGGAAGGAGCTGATTTTTGGCATAGCTGAGATTTAGATTCTTGCTGTCTAAATCAATTTTAGCCTGATCAAGCTCGGGTCTCTTTTCAAAAGCAATCTTTAAAGCCTGATCCAAACTAATTTCTCTTTTTTCAAAACCAGGTTTATCGGTGGGGTTAATTTTGTAATCCCAGTCCATATCAGGAAGATTGATTAATTTCTTTAATATATCTTCAGCATTTTCAACATTGGCTTCTGCCTGTAAAATATCCGCTTCCCGGCTGGCAACTTCTGCTTCCGCACTCAGAATTTCTATGGGGGCTAAAATTCCAATTTCAACTTCTTTCTGGTTCTTTTCCAAGAGTTCTTGAGCTAATTTTAAAGCCTGTTGCTTAACTTTTAGATTTTCGACACTATAAACTAAATTCCAGTATGCCTCTTCAACTTGATAAATAGTGTTAATTAAAGTGGACTTCAGTTGGCTAAGAGATGTCTGATAATTATTTTGGGCAATAATAATCTCTTTTCGGCTGATTTTAAAACCAAAATCTTTTAGAAGGGGTTGTGTGAAATTGAAACTTAAGGTGCTTCCATAGCGAGGATTGACACTCTGAAAAGCCTGGGTAGTATCTGAGGAATAACCATTCAAAGTTAGAGAATAACTTCCCCCAGTAGGTAATGTATGCTGAATTCCGGCACTGTAATCATTGTAATCTGTTTGAATCGGCGCTGTTCCCTGGAGCCACCAGTAAGATGGTTGATTGGTGTGCTGAAGACCATAACCTAAACTGAATTGGGGCATAAACGTTTCCTTGGCTTTGGCTACATTAATATCAGCCAATTCAGGGTTGTAAATTTGGACAGCCAAATCCAGATTATTTTCTAAAGCAGCCGCAATACAGTCTTCAAGAGAAAGCGAAGACTCCTTAGGTTTTTCTTCTTGAGCCACGAGAAAAGAAGTAAATAGTATTAAGGTTAAACATAAAAAGAAACTCTTTATTTTCATCTTTTCCTCCTCGAGATAAATTCAGTATTGTCATCTTTATAATTTCTTAAAAATTATTCATTAAAATATACGAAAAATCAACCACTTGAGTTTCTTGAAATCTGTGAATTTTCATAACTTTCTTTAACTCTATAAACTTAGCTATTGTTATATTTAACCACAGAGGTCACCTCTTATATTAAATCACAAATCTCAAGCACCCCTGCCTGACGGCAGGCAGGAAATATCAAATAAATTCCTCCCGAGTACTCGGGAGGGTCATTGGAATTTGTTTGTAATTTGGGATTTGTAATTTGGCATTTTTTATTCATTCGTGTTCTCAGTGGTTTTATAAGCAATTTTGATGCCAAAAATTTAATTTATTAGTAATTATTTTAATATAAATAAATTATAGAGATTATAATTGACTCAATTAAAAAAAGCTGAGAGATCTTTTACCCATAATGGGAAAGATATTACTCATTCATCATATTTTTAAAGCTGAAATTAATGTTCGATTTCCTTCGCTAAATCAGTCATCTTATCTGTCACTGGTAACTGGTTACTTGTTATTTGTCATTAGTTGCCAGTTACCAGTGGCCAGTTAGTAATTACTAATGTTATTTTGGTCTTTGAAAAAGTGAATCAGAAAGATTAGTATTTGCCTCTGCTTTTTAATGTCTTATAAATCTTTTATGTCAATATCAGCATCTTTTAATATATTTTTTAACACTTTTGGATGAAGTATTTTTCCTGTATGGTAAGGTACCACGATTCTTTTACCTTCTTCATTTTTAAATACTTTATGACTACCACTTTGGCGGGCAAGGAAAAATTTTTTCTTCTTTAATGCTTTTATTATCTGATCGGCAGTAATTCTGGGTAATTTAGGATTCATACAGCGACTTCTATTTGACTCATAGTGATAGCTTCAAACTTAGGTACTTCTTCTCCGCTTTCAATCATGTCTTCAATATATAATTTTACTGCGTCTTTAATATTTTCAAGAGCTTCTTCAAAACTATCTCCTTGAGTATAGCATCCCGGAAATTCAGGACAAAAAGCAAAATAACCATCTTTATCTTTTTCTATAATCACAGAGACTTTATATGTTTTCATCTTGGCACCTTAATGAAAAAATACATCAAATACAATTTTTTTTCAATAAAATTCTCATTTTTATTTTCTTTTAGTTACCAGTTACCAATTGCTGATTACCAGTGATTATTTATAGGTTTTTAGTTTATCTGACATCGTATGTTTGGAATGCTGTAAACACAGCGATGAAAAGCATGATATTAAAAAAGATTAAAATTGAAAAATTGAACAATGCTTTTTTCAGAGCTATAGTAAAATGCGGTTCTCTTTCCTGAAATCGTGGGATTGAATTTGCGTTTACTGGTTTTTGTGACATTGGGGATTGTTCCCATTTATAAATCTGATGAGGACTATCAGGATCCAATCTATCTTTTTCCTCAATAAATTGGCG
>JBHIEE010000037.1:0-22032 GCA_046760445.1 Candidatus Aminicenantia bacterium | reverse complement strand
ACACCCGATTCCTTGGGTAAATGGGAAGAGCCTTCCTTGGGATGATTTAGAATTCAGTAAAAGAATGCTGAAAGAACATCTTTCCCAGGATCATGATTCAGGAAGTAGAAGATGGGAAATAATTCTTAGTCAGATAGATTGGCTTGAAAAAAAGTTAAAATTAAATCCAAATCATTCAATTTTAGATTTAGGGTGTGGCCCAGGACTTTACTGTCATGAGTTGGCGCGGAGAGGTTATCAAGTAATCGGGACTGATTTTGCTCCTGCCTCGATTAAATATGCTAAAAACGTTGCCCGCCGTGAAAAACTTTCTTGTCGATTTATTCTTCAAGACATTAGGCGAATGGATTTTAGAGAAGAATTTGATTTTGTATTGTTTTTATACGGAGAATTTAATGCCTTCCCTCAAAAAGAGATTTCTGATATTTTAAAGAAAATTTATTGCGCCTTAACTCCAAAAGGAAAATTCGTGGCTGAGGTGCAAACCTATGAAAGTTTCACTAAAGAAAATTCAACAAGTTGGCAATCAGTGGATAAATCAGCCTTTGGCTATTTTGAGCAAATTTTGCTTCACGAATATTTCTGGGACAATCAGTATCAAGCCTGTATCAATCGTTATTATATTATTGATGTTAATAAAAATAATGTAGAAGAATTTACTTTTTGCCGCCAGGCATATACCTTGAAACAGTATCAAGAGTTACTTAAAAAAGAAGGATTTAGAGAACTCACTTTTTGCGAGGAAAACAGGGAATTGAAATCTGATTTTATTTTTTTAATTGCTGAAAAATAGAGGAAGAAAACTTTTAAAAATTTTCGGGGAGGAAAAATGAACAAGAAGAAAAAAATTTTTATTTGCTCAGTAATTGCAGGTTGTTTCTTACTTTTACTGAGTTGTGCTCGGCTGAGAGAACCAGAACTCGAAGTTAAAAAGAAAGAATATTTATATGATTTAGTAATTAAGAATGGCTATTTAATTGATGGAACAGGGAATCCTTGGTTTAGAGCTGATGTGGGAATAAGGGGAAAAAAGATTGCGAAGATTGGTTATATTGAAAAAGAAAAAGCTCGACAGGTAATTGATGCCCGTAGTTTATTTGTTGTTCCAGGATTCATCGATATTCATACTCACTGTGAAAGAGGATTGTTGGTAAGGCCAGGTGTAGAGAATTATATTTATCAAGGAGTAACAACAGTTATTGGTGGAAATTGTGGTGATCATCCTTTCCCTTTGAAAGAATATTTTCAAAAATTAACTGAGCAAGAATGTTCAGTTAATTTTGGCTGTTTAATTGGACACAATACTGTCAGACGGAAGGTAATGGGTTTGAGAATGAGTAAGCCAACAAGAGATGAAATGGAAAGAATGAAGAGTCTGATTGATATGGAAATGAGTGCTGGTGCACTGGGACTTTCAACTGGATTGGCTTATATGCCTGGTGTTTACTCAAAAACTGAAGAATTGGTCGAGTTAGCCAGTGTAGTGGCTAAATATGGGGGTGTTTATGCTTCTCATATCCGGGATCAGGGTCGTCATACTACTGAGGCAATAGAGGAGGCAATTAAAATAGGAGAGAAAAATGGAATTCCTGTTCAGATTTCTCATATTAAGTTAGCTGATGATGCTGTTTGGGGTGAAATAGAAAGAATAGCTGCTCCGGTTCTCAGAGCAAGAAAGAGAGGAGTAGAAATTACTCTGGATCAGTATCCTTATACTGCTACAAGTTCAGGGTTCTCAAGTAGTTTTCCTTCCTGGAGTCTGGAAGGAGGTGGGAGAGAATTTGTCAAACGACTTCGGAACCCGGGAAATTATAGTAAAATTAAAAGAGAAATTATTAAAAAAAGACTGACTTCAACTAAAAATATTAATAAATTAAAGACTATTTATATTGCCCGTTATCAAAAGAATCATAAATATGAAGGGAAAAATTTGGAAGAAATTTTAAAAATGCAGGGTAGAGCACCGACGATCGAGAATGCGGCTGATTTAATAATTGAAATTGAAAAAAAAGGAGGAGCACAAGGAATATTTTTTCAAATGAATGAAGGAGATGTTAAGACATTAATGAGATTACCTTATAATATGATTGCTTCTGACGGAGGAGTGCAATTTTACGGCTCAGGAGTTCCTCACCCAAGGAACTATGGCACTTTCCCCCGGGTTATTGGCCGATATGTCCGTCAGAAGAGAATTTTACAATTAGAAGATGCTATTCGAAAAATGACTTCTTTACCAGCTCAGACATTAAGACTTAAAGATAGGGGGATGATTAGAGAAGGAATGTATGCTGATATTAATATTTTTGATTACGATAAAATCTTAGATAAAGCTACTTATAAAAATCCTCATCAATACCCTGAGGGAATTATTTATGTTATTGTAAATGGTGAGATAATCATTGAAAGAGGAAGATATAATGGTCAACTACCTGGAATGATTATTTATGGACCAGGTAAAAAATGATGATTAAAATAGGATGTTGCGGTTTTCCTGTAAACCGTTCAATATATTATCAAACTTTTAAAGTTGTTGAGATTCAGCAGACTTTTTATCAGCTGCCTAAAATTGAAACTGTTCGAAAATGGAGAGAAGAAACTCCCTCAGATTTTGAGTTTACAGTAAAAGTCTGGCAAATAATAACTCATCCTCCTTCAAGTCCAACATATCGGCGACTGAAATTGCCCGTTTCTGAAGAGAGAAAAGAAAATTATGGATTTTTTAAACCAACTGATGAGATTTTCTCTGCTTGGCAAAAAACAGAAGAAATTTGTACTCTTCTGGGAACAAAAATTGTTTTGTTTCAATCTCCGGCAAGTTTCACTCCCAGTTCAGACCATAAAAAGAATATAAGAGAGTTTTTTAACTCTATTGAAAGGAAAAATTATATTTTTGTCTGGGAACCTCGTGGAAAGTGGAGAGAAGAAGAGATTAAAGAATTATGTCAGGAATTGGAGTTAGTTCATGGGGTAGATCCCTTTAAAAATCAACCAGTATATGGCCAATTAAAATATTTCCGTTTACATGGAAAAGATGGTTATCGCTATCATTATACTGATGAGGATTTCAAATGGCTTAGAAATTGGTTGAATAAAGAGATAGGAACTTACTTTATGTTTAATAATGTTTTCATGTTTGAAGATGCTAAAAAATTTCAGGAATTAACAAAAATTGTCAGATAAAGAATTAATTACAAAATTAATCCAGGAATTTGGCAAACAGTATTCAACTGCTCTGGGTATTGATTTGACCACGCCAAGAAGTGAGGAGATTTTTAAATGGTTTTTGTCGAAAGAAAAAATGTGAGGAATGCGGAGTTAAAGAGTACTGCCAGAGGAGAAGTTTGAGTCGATGAAGCCTATTAAGGTTGGTGAAATTAAAATCGAGTTAATTTGGTTTGACTCCATGGGAGCCAAATCAAACTCTTTTTTAATCAAAACACCAGAAATAAAAATTTTGGTTGACCCAGGGGCAGCTATTATGCAGTCAAGTTTTCCTCTTTCTCCTTCAGAAAAATATCAGCTCCGAAACAAAGCTCTTGACAAAATAATCGCTGCTGCTCAAAAAGCAGATGTGATTTTCATTTCTCATTATCATTACGACCATCACACCCTACCTGAGGAAGTAAGTGAGATTTATAAAAATAAGAAATTATGGATAAAAAATCCAAATTTTTGTATTAATTACTCTCAGTGGAAAAGGGCGAGAAAATTTTTAGGACAATTATTTCTTTTCTTAGAAGGAAAAGAACTTGAAGATTTATTTTATTATCCTGAAGAAATTAAATTTAGTTCTCCGGAACAAGACATCCCTCTTGCTCTAACAAAAGATTATGGAGATTATCAACCAAGGAAAAACGAATTGTTGCAGCGAGGTAAAAGATGGTTTAAAAAAATGAGTCGCCTCTGGAGTAAGAGACTCTGGGTAAGAGAGTTCTCCGGAGAAAAAGTTGAAGTAAAATTTGCTGATGAACATAGTTTTAAATCAGGCTCAACTCGGGTAAGGTTTACTTCTCCTCTTTTTCATGGGATCGAATATGACAGATTGGGCTGGATAGTAGGATTAATTGTTGAACATAATCAGTCAAAAATTCTTTATACCTCAGATTTACAAGGACCAATAATAGAGGACTATGCTGACTGGATAATTAAAGAAAATCCAGATGTTCTTATTGTTGATGGACCAGCCACTTATCTTCTGGGTTATATGCTCAATCAAATCAATCTGGAAAGAGCAATAACTAATGTTTGTTCTATCCTTCAAAAAATTAGACCCAAAATAATCATTTATGACCACCATCTTCCTCGAGATTTGCGTTTTAAAGAAAGAATGTTTAAAATTTATCAAACTGCTGAGATAGAAGACCAAGTTCTTCTTACTGCTGCGGAATGGTTTGGACAGGAGCCTCTTATTTTAACTCTGAAAAATGCTAAATTATTCTGATATTTTTAAAAAAGCAACAATTATCAGAAATGGAGCTGTGCTTCTCGGCAAGAGTGTAGTTTGCGATGCCCATGTTAAAAGACCTTTAAGAATAGTAACTCATGTTCACTGGGATCACTTATTAGGATTGACAAAGAGTATAAAAGAATGTGAGAAGATCTTAATGACTCCGGCTTCTCAAGATTCAATTAAAATTCTAAGAGGAGAGCAATTAGGCTCATCAGAAAAAATTCAAGCATTACCATACGAAAAATCATTCGAATACCAAAATGAGGAGATAACTTTTTATCCTGCTGGGCATATCTTTGGCTCAGCCCAGGTTTTGGTTGAGACTGAAGATAATGTAAGAATTGTCTATACTGGAGATTTTAAACTTCCTCAAGCTGAGTCTATTCTGAGTGATATTTTGGTAATGGAAGCGACTTATGGAAATCCTGAAAATATAAGGAAATTCAAAAGAGAAATAGAAGATGAGCTAATTAGTCTGGTAAAAGAATCTCTGCCCAAAAAACCAGTCTGGATTCTTGGTTTTCACGGAAAACTTCAGGAGATTTTAGCCTTGCTTCAGAAGGAAAAATTCGAGGTGCCAATTGTTCTTCAAGATAAAATTTATAAAATGGCTAAAGTATGTCAACGCTATGGCTTAAAATTAGGAGGATATATTTCAGCCAGTTCCTCTGAGGGCGAAAAGTTAATTCAAAGAAAAAAACCGTTTTTGGCTTTATTTCATGCTAAGTCCGAAAGAGAAATTCCATTAAATGGAATAAAAATTACTCTCAGCGGCTGGGAATTCGAAAAACCAGTTCGGAGAATAGGGGAAGACGAATGGGTTGTTGCTTTTTCTGACCATTCAGATTTTGAACAACTTTTAGAGTATGTTGAAAAGAGCAAACCGCAGTTTGTCATTACTGATAATTACCGGGTAGGCGATGCTCCAGCTCTAGCAAAGGAAATAGAGAAAAGACTGGGTATTCCAGCTGGGCCGAGACCAGTCTGATAGAACTTAAGATGGAGAATTTTAAATGAAAATTAATCAAATTAAACTTCCTAAACCAAAATTTAAAAGTTTCACTTCAGTAGAAGAGGCATTATTAAGAAGGCGCTCAATAAGAAGATATAAATCAGGCGCTTTGAGTCAGGAAGAAGTTTCTCAGCTTCTTTGGGCTGCTCAGGGTCAAACTACTGCCTGGGGAGGAAGGACTGCTCCCTCAGCTGGAGCAACTTATCCTCTGGAGGTTTATTTAGTGGTCGGTGAGGTAGAAGATATTATGCCTGGACTTTATCACTATCATCCCTCTAACCATACTTTAACCCAGATAGAAGAAGGAGATTTACGGAGAAGTTTAACTCGAGCTGCTCTGGGCCAGAATATGATAGAAAGAGCACCAATAGATATTGTCATCTGTGCCCAGCATGAAAGGACAACTGAAAGATATGGCCAGAGAGGAATTCACTATGTCCATATGGAAGTGGGACATGTTGGTCAGAACATCCATCTTCAAGCAGAAACTCTTAACCTGAGCACAGTGGTCATCGGTGCTTTCTATGATGAGGAAGTAAAAGAAGTTTTAGGAGTTAGAGAAGAACCACTCTATATTATGCCTGTCGGGAAGAAATAAATAAGCATTAAATCAAAATTCAAAAATCAAAGATAAAAATGACAGATTAAAAATTAAATATCGTTATTTGTGTATTAGTTATTTGGATAAGTATTTTACGATTCAACGAATAACCATTAACGAATAACGATTTATAGGTTCTTACCACAGTTTTAGGTAGGTTCCAATTACCATAATCACAAAAAAAGAATAAAATATAACACATAAAATTACAGCTATTTCTCTCCAAAGTGATGGTCTTACCTCTTTTGGCAGAAACCTTCTGTTTACAATGAGCACATGTATGCCTGAGATAGCAAAAATTGCCCCTCCTATATTCGCCCCTATAACGAGAAGAATATAAGGATTTCCAAAAATTATAGCAATACAACCACATACTGTAAAAATAATAAGTATTGAATAGTAAACATAACGTATATCTCCACCTTTTAAATTTCTTGCTTTTTTACTTGCTGTCCAGATAATGTCAGCCACAGTTCTGGTGAAACCATCAATGATAGATATTTGTGTGCCAAAGAGTATGCAGAATCCAACAAATAGTGTCAGAAACCATAAAGCCTGACCACCTATCTTCGCCAAGTAAGCAGCCTGGTAAGAGCCAATAGCAAGTCCTTTGAGCTCTGTACCCGGAGGAATTATTCCTACTGCCAATAGTACAGGAAGATACATTCCAAGTAGACAACCTAAACCAAAAACCAGTCCTTGATCAACCAAAACATACTTCCACCATTTCCTCCATTTTGACATATTTTCATAATTAGTAGTAAATATATTTCCTACTTGTGGTATGTTAATCTTCTTTCCAGCAATAGCAGTTGGAATAAAGCCTATAGTTTTGGACATTCCAAATCCTTTATCTCTAATCCAGTTTGTTAGCCAGCAGTTACCCAAACCCCCAGCACCTGAATAGGCAGCAAATGCACCTAAAAGTATCCAATCTGCACCTTTTGGAATAGTAGCGAATCTGAAGAAACCAGTGAAAGTAGAGAGCCATGTTTTTGCTGGAACTAACCAGATATTGACAACAATCAGAAATGTGGCAATTAAACTAACCACAAACCAGGAGAATACCTCTAATGTTCTCTCTATCTTGCCACCGACCATAACTATTGTTATTGCCAAGAAAAAAGTAACATAGCCAAGTATTACTACCATATTTGTGTCAGCAGGAATTTCTTTGACTGGCAGACGCTTGTGAATTCCGGCAAATAGGACCGAAGCTGAAGCCAATGCCCAAGCAGGCCAGCCCACTTGAAGCACTCCTAATATAGGATAAAACCAGCCCCAAAATTTCGGACCAGGCTTTGTCCTCATAAAACCAGTAAATATTGGCTCCCCTGTATACATAGTGTACCTAATAAACTCCATATTAAGTAAAACCTGCAAAATTACAGCCACTAATGTGATCCAAAGCAGTCCTACCCCATATTTAACCACAGCACTTGGACCAAGCACCCATTCTCCACCTCCAAGTGATAGACTGAGAGCAATAGTTCCTGGCCCTATAACTGCTGTCACATTTCTAAAATTGAACTTTGGTGGTGCTGGTAACTCCTTCTTACCCCATTGAGGCAATAAACCTTGTTGGACTTTTTCTTTACTCATAGAATCATCCTTTCAAAGAAAATCAAAATTAGGAGTCAAAGGGTCGAGGATTCAAGTGGAATATTTTCACTTGAACCCCTGCTTGTCCCGTAGGACGGGGTTTGCGGCAGGGTAGAGATTTAAAATTTAGTAGTTTTATTCCTTTTTTCCTCAATAAACTAAATTGTATCTTCTTCTCTGTATTTTTCGTTTGCGATAAGAACTTGTTTGAAAGCTTTTACTACTTCTGGATGGAATTGTTTTCCTGATTCCTTTTCTATTTCTTCAAAGGCTTTCCAGGGCGGCTTTCCTGCCCGATAAGGTCTGTCTGTTACCAAGGCGTCATAAGCGTCAGCAACAGCTATTATGGCTGTTCCAATAGGAATTGATTTAATTTCTTCAGATGAGAATTTTTTCAATTCAAAATAATATTTATGATGAGCTAAAACAATTGGTACTGCTTCTTTTAATACTCCCCCGACTAAAGATATAATTCTTGCACCCCTTTCTGAATGCAAATCTATAAGTTCTTTTTCTGTAGTGGTAAGAGAAGCGGCTTTATTAACAAGATTCATACTTATTTCAGTTTTACCTATGTCATGGAGTAGTGCAGCTGCTTTTATATTTTCTATTTCAAACTCGGGTAATCCCATGGCATTAGCTATGTCTTCTGATAAATGAGCAACCCTTATTGAGTGTTCTTGGGTATATCTATCCGCTGATTCCAAGTATTTTGATAGAATCTCTATAATTCCAATATAAGCGGCTTTTAAATCTTTTATTCGTTTTTCTTTTTCGTCATATAAATATCCTAAAGCAGCACTTGTTAGGATTAAAAAGCAGCTCCATGCAGTAAGGCTAACTATTGCATAAATTTTGTCCATTCCAGCTATAAAAAAGGAAGAAGGGAAAAGTATTATAAATAAAATTACTACTAAGACACAAAAAACAGCAGTAAGGACAGCCATTCTTTTGCTTACATAATAACCAGCTGCGATTATAGGGAGGTAGAAAAAATTCAAGAATGCAATTTTATAAGACGCAAAATAATTAATAGCTACAATACCAAGTAAAACTGATAAAACAAGAATTTTTTCGAAATGCTTGAGCAAAAATTCTTTTATTTTTTCCATCTTATCCTCTTTTGTAAAAGAAATAAAAAATCCTGATCAACAACCATGCTCTGTTGTTAAAGTTATAATCAATAAAAACAGACATGTCAAGTCATTATAGGGCTTGACTTGGTAAAACTAAATATGGTATTTTACCAAAGGGGGAAGGGGTTAAAATGGCTTTTCTAAGTCCTATAACTAAACAAGTGGTAGTGAAAATTGTCTATTATGGTCCAGGACTAAGTGGGAAAACAACAAATTTTAAACATATATATAGATTTACTGATGATCGTTTGCGGGGAGAACTAATTTGTTTAGAAACAGAAGCCAATAGAACTTTCTTTTTCGACTTACTTCCCCTCAAGATGGGAGAAATAGAAAGATTTAAAATTCATTTTCATCTTTATACTATAGCTGGGCAGGTACTCTATGAAGCAGGCAGAAAGAGTGTTTTAAAAGGAGCAGATGGTATTGTTTTTGTTGCTGATTCGCAGATACCTCTTTTAGATGCCAATATTGAAAGTTTTAATATGTTGAGAGAATATTTACTTGAATATCAGGTTGATCTTGATCAGCTTCCCTTAGTTTTCCAATATAATAAAAGAGATCTCAGGGATATTATCCCTGTGGAAACTTTGAATAGTCTTTTAAACACCAAAAATTGTCCGTATATTGAGGCTTCAGCTATTAGGGGGCAGGGAGTATTTGAAACCTTAAATGAAGTCGCGAGGCTTATTCTCGCTGCACTTAAAGTAAAACTAAAAGAAGAAAGAGACATCACGGAAGAAAAAATTACTTTACAGAAGGTGCAAATAAAGAGGGCGCTGGTCAAGCATGAAGAAAAATTGAAAGAGGAAGTAAGATTCTCAGAAAAGAAAAGAGATGGTAGAGAGAAAATAAAAGTAAGAAGAATCAGATTGGATAGTTTTTCAGAAATTACTCGCGAGCTTGATCTTTTATCCAGAACGTATATTGGAAAGCCTATATTGCATAAAAGAAAGTACTATCAAAGGAAATATATTTACACCACATTGAAAAAAGAAATTTCAAGAGCTCAACGAAATAGAGAAAGAATAGTTGTTCTAATGTTAGGTATTGATGAGTTTGAAAAAATAAATGATGAGTACGGAAATAAATATGGAGAGTTTGTAGTTAAGAAAGTTTTTAAGATTATAAAATCTACTCTCCGACCTTACGATGTAATAGCCAGATATGAAAATAATGAATTTATTATTTTGCTTATCAATACCAATAATAAGTCGTGTGTCCAGATTATAAATAGGATACAAAAAGCAGTAGAAAAGCCAACAATTACATTGAATAGTATTTCCTGGAATGCTTCTGTTAGCGCTGGTATATGTTTCTGTCCTTGGAAAAAAAAGTTCAAAGGTGATTATAAGGAATTAATACAACTTGCGGATGAAGCTTTACATGAAGCAAAACAGAAGGGACGCAGTCGAATATTAATTCATCCTTTATCCAGATAAAAATTTAAGCTATTTTTTAATTAATTTTCCCTCATCTGAATCTGCTCATTTCACAATGTTTAACTTTACGTCTTGAAAGTACTATCTTTCTGGGGTTGCCACATCTTAACAAAATCTGTCCCTCTAATTTTCTCATTGTCTATTTACTTTGGCTCTCTAATTTTTATTGCTTTTTAATTTGTAATTATATATAAAATAACAATTAGAGTATAGGTAGTGTCAAAAATAATATGAAAGAATACGAAAATCACAGATAACACAGATAAAATATATAAAATGTCAAATAACAAAGTTCAACACAAAATTCGAAGCACGAAATCCGAAATTCGAAACAATTTCCCTTCGGCCCGAGGCCTTCAGGACGAGAGCAAATGACCATCCCGAGTACTCGGGACAAAACAAAGAAATTATGTAATTTAGAGATTCTAGCAATATTGTTTTGAACATTTGAAAATTTGTCCCGAGTGCTCGGGATGTTTCGGATTTCGATATTCGGATTTCGGATTTGGGATTTACTAAAGGTGGTCTCTATGGTTAAGTTTAACAATACTAAAATGAAGGAGAGGAAAAAATAATGAAATCAAGTAAAAGTGCTTTGAAATCTTTTCCACGGGTTTTCTGGGTAGCTAATATCATGGAATTTTTTGAGCGTGGAGCTTACTATGGTATGAACTCAGTATTAGCTGTTTATCTGGCAGGAAAAATAGAAACAGGAGCCTTAGGATTCAGCAAGAGCTCGGTCGGTCTTCTACAATCGGTGGTATATGCTCTTACCTATATCATTCCTATATTCGGTGGAGCTCTGGCTGAAAGATTTGGCTACCGCAAAGCATTAATCTTTGCTTTTTCTCTTCTTTCTTTTGGCTATTTTGCTACAGGTCATATGACTACCTATGGTCTTGTATTTGCCAGTTTAATTATTATGGCGGTGGGAAGTGGATCTTTCAAACCAATTATTTCAGGAACAATTGCCCGAAGTACAGATGAGAAAAATAGTGGTCTTGGATTTGGAATTTATTATATGATGATTAACTTAGGAGCCCTGATTTCTCCTATTCTGGTAGCCTATTTGAGAGGATTCAAATGGTCTTATGTATTTATGGCTTCTTCTTTATGGTGCGCTCTTATGTTGCTGGTTTCCTTTTTTCTATATAAGGATCCGCCTAAACCAGAAAGCACTGTTAATATAGGCAAAGTTATTTCCGGAGCAATTTTAGTTTTAAAGGATTTTCGTTTTATTCTGATGATTTTAATCTATTCCGGATTCTGGATTCTATACTTTCAGATGTTCAACACTGCCCTCTGGTATATGCAGTCATATGTGGATATGACGCCAGTTAATAATTTTATGACTTCTATTGCCGCTCTTTTTGGGAGCAGTGCTAAGATAAAATTTGATGTAGCATATGTTACCAGTCTAAATGCAGGAACAATTGTGGTCCTTCAGATGTTTATCAGCCGAATTGTTAAAAACATCAAGGCTCTTCCAGTAATGATTGCTGGAATATGCATAGGAACAACTGGATTCATTCTTCTTTCCATTTCCTCTTATGCCTGGTTTTTCATTGTAGGAATAATGGTTTTTTCTATTGGAGAAATGACCTGCCATCCAAAGTATTACAGCTATGTCGGGCTGATTGCTCCTAAAGATAAGGTAGCGGTTTATATGGGTTATGCTTTCTTTTATGGAATTATAGGGAGCCTTATTGGAAACAATCTTGGAGCCAATCTTTATGTCTATTTCGTGGATAAATTGAATCAGCCCAGACTTCTCTGGATGTTCTTTTCCTTACTGGGAATAGCTACTATTATTGGACTTTTTTTCTTTAATAAATTCTTGGCACCAAAAACACAGGCAGAAAAACAAGCTAATGAATAAAAAGACTAACAACAAATGATTGAAAATTTCAAATCCCAAATTCCAAATGAATGTCATGGAGATTTATTGAAACTCATTGAGATTCTTTGAGACTTGTTAAGATGCTTAATCTTACTCCTTCCTAGTCTCCCAATCTCCTATTCTCATAGTCTCAGATTTTTGATTTGACATTTGGATTTTTGTTATTCAAACGTTCTGTGTTCTCTGTGGTAAATATTTGACATTGCTTAAAATTAAAATAGGAGGCATAAATGCCAAAAAGAATCAATTTTATTATATTGATCTATTGGGTTATTTTATTAGTCTGTACAAGAGTGGCTGCTCATGATCTGTGGCTGGTTCCTCAGAAATTTAGAATTAATCCAGGTGACTTGCTTATTCTGTCAGCCAATACCGGAATGGATTTTCCTAATAGTTTGAGTGCCATAACTCCGAACAGAATTGACAAGTTTTTCGTAGTAGGAAAATCTGGTAGAAAAGAAGTTACAGAATTCAAGATAAAGGGAAAATCATTGATTGCTGAACTTAACTTTGAAATGACTGGAACCTATATTGTTGCAGCTGCCTTGAAGCCCATGGAAATTAAGCTGAGCGCCGAAGACTTCAACCAATATCTTCTCCATGACGGGCTTAGTGAAGTATATAATCTGAGAAAAAGAGAGAATATTCTTGATAAAGATGCTGTCGAACATTACTCCAAATTTCCAAAATCTATTATACAGGTTGGAGAAAAGTTGGACGAAATTCCAACCCAACCAATCAATCTTATTCTCGAAATCGTTCCTACAGTTAATCCATATAAGCTAAAGGTAAGTGACTCTCTCTGGGTTACTGTTCTTTTCCGTGGGAAACCTCTCGCCAATGCAGAATTAGCCTGGAGTTATCCTGGCAAGGGAAAGGATTTTGCTGGTTCTACCAGAACTAATGTACGGGGACAAGCGAACATTCCTCTTGAACGATCCGGCCCCTATGTTATCAGAATGACTCATATGGAATGGGTTAAAAAACAGACTCATGAATGGGAAAGCTACTGGGCCTCCCTGACCTTCGAAGTCCCTGGAAAAAATTCAAGATAAATTTTAGCAAAAAGAAAAATAGATAGATTTTGAGATTATTAGAAGAGAAAATGTAAAATACAGAAATTTCTCCTAAACACTTAGAATTAGAGTTTATTCTTGTTTTATTGGTTTCTTTTTATAAATATTGATCAGGAAATTGATGGAAAACATATAGAAGATGATTATTCCAGAAAAAATGGTGATTGAATTTAAAGGAGAAGTTAAGAAGACAAGAGCAAATAATGAAGGTAAAGCAATTAATCCAACTATTTCTCCTTTTCTGGTAATATAGAAAACAAGTATTATTCCTGCAATATATATGATCAGCCAGTAATAGGCTAACCACTGGTTCTTTAGCATAAGATATATATAATAAAATAAAATTCCAGTAGCAGTGCCTATTCCTTTGCCTCCTTTAAATTTCAAATAGAAAGGGAATACATGGCCTAATATAGCAGCCATGCCTGTTGAATAGATATAGAGTACTCCTACTCCTAAAATAGAGGCAATATACATTGAAATTAAGCCTTTGGAAAGATCAAAAATTACAGTGACTATAGCTGGTTTTATTCCCAGAACATTATAGACATTCATTCCTCCTGCATTTCCATCTCCGTGCTCTCTAATGTCAATACCTTTTAAAAGCTTTCCCAATATGTAGGCAGGAGAAATAGACCCTATTAAATAACCGATTAAAATGCTTATTAGAGAAAAATGATTCATTTTTTAGAACCTTTCCCGCAAATTTATTTTTAAATAAAGAGCTTATTTTATCATTTCCTTCTGGAGAAAGATTATAATAATAAATTTACTTTTAAAAAGTCAATTATTGAAATAAGTGAACCTTAACTTGGGATACTGTGATCTACATATTTAGAATTAGTATATAATATTGACAGGAATAATCGGAAATTATAATATGTTTAGTGTGATGTATTTTATAAATATTCTACTGCTTCGGAATTTCAAAATTCCTAAGCAGAAATTCCAAGCACCAAACACCAAATCTCAAACAATATCTAATAACCCCTTCGGCCCGAGGCCTCAGGACGAGGGCAAATATCAAATGACCATCTCGAGTGCTCCCCGAAAAATCGGGATAAACGGGATGAATTTTGAACATTGGAATTTGGTCCCGAGTACTCGGGATGTAATTTGGGATTTTGCCAAACGAAGTGAGGCATGTTTTACAGATATTAAAGGAATATTATTATGACAATATTTGCCATCAAATTACTAAATACTCTTTTGCCGATTTTTTATATTGTAGTAACCATTAATTACGGACTTTATTTTTTTAAAGATGACCCTTTTTTTGAGAAAGTTTTAAGACCTTTATTGTCTATCTCAATCTCATTTCACATCATTTATACTATTTTAAGAAGCATAACTTTTAAACATTTTCCAATTGCCTCTATATTTGAATTATTATCAATTTTAGCTTTAGCCGTAATTCTCGTTTATTTTTATATCGAATATAAAATTGGAGTAAAGTCCACTGGTTTTTTTGTTCTTATTATAGTATTCCTCTTTCAAACTTTATCTTCAGCAAATATAACTTATTCTTCTGAGATAGAGCCTATCTTACGCAGCGCCTATGTGGTGATTCATTCAGGAACTGCTGCCTTCGGTTACTCAGCTTTCAGTATAGCGGCCCTTTATGGAATTATGTATTTGATGCTTTTTTATGATATAAAATCCAAACATTTTGGAATAATTTATAAAAGACTTCCCTCTTTAGAAACATTAGATGAGATGAATTATAAAGCTTCCTATATTGGATTCTTTTTCCTGACACTTTCTCTTATCGCCGGTGGAATATGGCTTTTTAAAGTGATTCACCAGAAGTCGATTTTTGATCCCAAGATAATCGTCGCAATTTTTACTTGGATTATATTTGGAATTAGTTGTGTAATAAAGAGATTTTTTGGAAGGGGAGGGATAATAACTTCTTATCTATCTTTTTTCGGTTTTATGGTCATTATTTTTTCAATGGTTATTGTAAACATTTTTTTAACTACATTTCACATATTTTATTGAGGAGAGAAGAAATTGAATACTCTGTATCCTATTTTCTTAAAGCTGGATAAAAAAAGATGTGCGGTTATTGGAGGAGGAAAGACTGCTACTCGAAAAGTTAAAACTTTGCTAGAGGCAAAGGCTAAAGTTACAGTCATCAGTCCAAAATTGACTAAAGAATTAAAAGAGCTGGTTGAAAATGGTTCTATTGAAGTTATAAAAAGAAGATATAAAGAAGGTGATTTAGATAAATATTTTCTTATATTTGGTGCCACAGATTCAAAAGAAATAAATAAAATTATAGTTAAAGAAGCCAAGAAGAAGAAGATTCTTTGCAATATTATTGATGACCCTTCCAACTGCGACTTTTATGTTCCTTCCACTTACACTCAGGGTGATTTAAAAATTGCCATTTCAACTAATGGCAAAAGTCCTGCTTTGGCAAGGAAAATAAGGGAAGAGTTATCCAATTTTTACGGAAAAGAAGTAGCTTTATTTTTAAATCTTCTTGGCTCATTAAGAAAAAAGATCAAGGTGAAATTTCCTGATGAAAGAAAGAGAAGGAAGATACTTTTCAAAATAGTTAATTCTCAATCTTTATCTTCTTTAAAGGATAAGAATAAGAAAGAAATTAAAAAAGAGATTAATAAATGGATTTGATTGTTACTGGATTGAATCATAAAACAGCTCCCATTGAATTCAGGGAGAAGATTTCTTTTTCTCAATCTGAAATTTTAAATGCATTAAAAGAAATAAAAAAAGAAAAGAATTTAAAGGAAAGTCTTATTCTTTCCACCTGTAATAGAACTGAATTTTACGTTTGGGTGAATACTGACAAAATAAATGGAGAAAAATACATTAAAAATTTTATAAGTAATTTTAAGAAAATAAATATTCCTACCAATAACCAGTATTTTTACACCTTTAAGTCAGAAGATACGGTAAGGCATTTGTTTAAAGTAGCATCTGGACTGGATTCAATGATAGTGGGCGAAAGTCAGATTCTTAGACAGGTAAAAGAAGCTTATACCTTATCCTGCGAAGCTAAAGCCAATGGAATAATTTTAAATAAGCTTCTCCATTGGACATTTAGAGTAGGGAAAAAGGCAAGAGCTGAAACTGAAATAGGGATAGGAGCTGTCTCAGTGAGTAGTGCAGTTACTGAGTTGGCTCAAAAAATATTTAAAGATTTAACAAAACATTCTGCCCTATTAATTGGAGCTGGAGAAACAGGAGAGTTAACTGCTCAACATTTAAAAGAAAAAGAGATAGGCGAATTATATATAACCAATCGAACATTTAAAAGAGCAGAAGTCTTAGCTGAGAAATTAAATGCCAAAGCAGCTCCCTTTAAAAATATGGAGGAGATATTTAAAAAAGTTGATGTGATTGTAAGCTCTACTAGCTCTCAGGAATATATAATTACTGCCGATTATATGAAAAAAATTATGAATTTAAGAAATCACCGTCCTTTATTTATCATAGATATTTCTGTTCCGCGAGATTTCGACCCAAAGATAAACAAGATTTATAATGTTTTTCTTCACTATATTGATGATCTTCAGAAAATTGTGGATAAGAACTTGGAGAAAAGAAAAAGTGAAATACCAAAAGTTCTTACCATTATTGAAGAAGAAATTGAAAAATTTTTTCAGTGGTATAGATCTTTGAAAATAACCCCAATCATTAAGAGTCTTCAGAAGAAAATAGAAGATATTAGAATTTCTGAATTGAAAAAGAACAAAAAATATTTTAAAGAGGAAGACTGGGGGAATCTTGATTTATTGACTAAAAGTATGATGAATAAATTACTCCATGTTACCTTGATAAAAATAAAAGAATTTAACGAAGACTCTCAAATGGGATTATTGAGATTGGATACTGTTAGAGAAATTTTTAATTTAGAGGAATATTTAGAGAATGAAGAAATTTAGGATAGGCACGAGAGGAAGTAAGTTAGCTTTATGGCAGGCAAATTGGATAAAAGAGAAAATTGAAAATATTTTTAAAGATATAGAATGTGAGACTGTACCAATAAAGACTACTGGAGATAAATTTTTTAATGTGAGATTATTTGAGCAATCTGATAAAGGATTCTTCACTAAGGAGATCGAAGAGGCATTAATAAATAAAAAAATTGATATTGCTGTTCACAGCCTAAAAGATTTACCCACAGAAATTCCTGAAGAATTAGAGATAGGCGCAGTCACCAAAAGAGAAACTCCCAATGATGTTTTAATTTCTAAAGAGAAAAAAACTCTTAAAGATTTACCAAAAGGTGCTAAAATAGGAACAAGCAGTTTGAGAAGAAAATCACAGCTTTTAAACTTTAGAAATGACTTAATAATCGTTGATTTAAGAGGAAATCTTGATACGAGGATAAGAAAACTCAACACTACGGATCTTGACGGAATTGTCATTGCTTACGCAGGAGTTAAAAGATTAGGTTTTGAAGATTTAATTTCTGAAATGATTTCTTTTGAAATTGTGCTCCCAGCTATAGGGCAAGGAGCTTTAGCAGTTGAGATAAGGAAAAACGATGAAGAGGTTTACAATATAGTGAAGGATTTGAATCATAAAGAATCCTGTCAAGTGATTAGTGCTGAAAGAAGCTTTATGAAAAGATTACATGGAGGTTGTCAAATTCCAGTTGGAGCGTATGGATTTATTAATAATAATATTTTAACTCTTGAAGGTATGATTTCTAATTTAGATGGAACACGAATTATAAGAAAGAAAGTACAAGGAAAATCTGAAGAAGCTGGATTAATTGGGATTAAATTAGCTGAAGAAATTTTAAACTCTGGAGGGAAGGAAATATTACAAGATTTAAAATCCCAAATCACAAATTCCAAATTACAAATAAGTTCCAATGACTAAAATTCCAATGACCGAAACAAAAAGAGATTATTTTGGTTATTTGGTCATTGGAATTTGGAATTTTAACTTATTTGGAGGTGAAGTCGAAAAAAAGAGTATGAAAGCTATTATTCACATTGTGTTTTTAAACTTAAAGAGGTTTAGATATGGCTGAGGGGAAAGTTTATTTAATTGGAGCTGGGCCAGGAGATCCGGAATTAATTTCAGTCAAGGGATTGAAATATTTAAAAAGAGCTGATGTGGTAGTTTATGATAATTTGGTAAATAAAAAATTGTTGAGAAATGTAAAAAATGGAGCAGAAGTTATTTATGTAGGAAAGGAATCAGGACAACATACTCTTGATCAGGAGTTGATTAATAAGTTTTTAATAGAAAAAGCTAAAAAGGGTAAAGTTGTAGTTAGGTTAAAAGGGGGAGACCCTTTCATATTCGGAAGAGGTGGAGAGGAAGCACTTGCTCTATCTGAAAGTGGGGTAAAATTCGAAATAATCCCAGGGATTACAGCTGCAACAGCTGTGCCTGTTTGTGCTGGAATTCCAGTAACTCACCGAGGAATTACTTCAACGGTGGCTTTTATTACTGGCCATGAAACACCTTTAAAGGATGAATCTCATATTGAGTGGTCAAAAATTTCCACTGGCATAGGTACCTTAATATTTTTTATGGGTGTAAAAAATTTAAAAAATATTGTTGATAACCTTATAAAATATGGAAGAGATAAAAATACTCCGGTTGCGATAGTAAGATGGGGAACTCTCCCTGAACAGAAAGTAATTACCGCTATGCTGAAAGATATAGTTCAGATTGCTGAAAAAGAGGAAATAAAGCCTCCAGCTTTGATAATTATTGGAGAAGTAGTAAAACTGAGAGAGAAATTAAACTGGTTTGAATCTAAGCCATTATTCGGGAAAAAGATTATCGTTACAAGGAGTAGAACTCAAGCCAGTAAATTAGTTGATTTGTTAGAGGAATATGGAGCTGAAGCAATTGAGGTTCCGACTATAAAATTTGAATATCCTGAAAAATCAAACTCATTAGATGAAGTGATAAATCAGATTAAAAAATTTGAGTGGCTTATTTTTACCAGTGTGAATGGCGTGAAATCTTTTTTTAAGAGATTTTTCTCTTTAAAAGATATAAGAGAGTTATCTGGCATAAAAATAGCTTGCATTGGTCCCGCCACAAAGAATGAAATTGAATCCTTTTATTTAAAAGTTGATTTTCAGCCTTCAAAATATGTTGCTGAATGTTTTACTGAAGAGTTCGTCAAGAAAAATGATGTCAAAAATAAAAATATTCTCCTAATTCGAGCAGATGAGGCAAGGGATTATATAGAAAAAGAACTTATTAATTCTGGAGCAAATGTCACCTCTGTAGTTGGATACAGAACACTTCCTGAAGATTCAAAATCTTCAGAGATTATGGAGATTTTCGAACGAGGTGAGGTTGACTGGGTTACCTTTACCAGCTCTTCAACAGTAAGAAATTTTTTTAATATTTATCAAGGCTCAAAAAAATTTAAAATAGCGAGCATTGGCCCTATTACTTCAAGGACAATTATGGAATTAGGATTTTCTCCTGATGTAGAAGCAGAGGAACATACTATTCCTGGACTGGTAAAAGCTATTTTAAAATATTATCAAGGTTAAAAATGATATGAAGGAAATTATGAAACTACAGGAAACACAGATGAATGAGAAATTCCAAATCACAAATTCCATCCCGAATACTCGGGACCAAATTCCAATGTTCAAAATTCATCCCGAGTGCTCGGGATGGTCATTTGGTATTTGGTCATTGGATATTGTTTGGGTTTTGGTGCTTGGGATTTGTGATTTATCAAGGTGGTTTCTGTGGTTAAATTTGACAATACTTGGATTATTATCGAGGTCAAAAATGATAGGCATTTCTAAATTATATTGCGGGACAATTGAATCTTCCGATGTTTTAAGATATGGAGGTAAATCAAAGAGTCTTCCTTCCAATCTCTTGCAGTTTTCCTCAGACAAAAAACCAGTGGTAGTTTGGAATATGACCAAAACCTGCAATCTTCACTGTATTCATTGCTATTCTCAGTCAGATAACAGAAGATATGAAGGGGAACTGACCACTGAGCAAGGAAAAGAGCTTCTCAGGGATTTAGCTTCTTTTGGTGTACCAGTTATTCTTTTTTCTGGAGGAGAACCGCTGGCAAGAGAAGATATATTTGAGCTTGGAAAATTTGCTAAAGAACTTGGGATGAGAGTGGTAATTTCTACCAATGGAACATTAATCACCAAGGAAATCGCTCAGAAATTAAGAGAGATTGGAGTGTCTTATGTGGGTGTGAGTCTTGATGGGATGAGAGAAACAAATGATCGTTTCAGAGGAGTTAAAGGAGCTTTTGATAATGCTTTGAGAGGAATCCGACAGTGCAGTGATCTTGGAATAAAAGTGGGATTGAGATTTACTATAAATAAAAGAAATGTGAGAGATATTCCTGAGATATTCAATCTCGTGGAAGAAGAGAATATTCCAAGGATATGTTTTTATCATTTGGTTTATTCTGGAAGAGGCTCAAAATTAATCGAAGAAGATCTCTCCAAAGAACAAACCCGAAAAGTTGTAGATTTGATTATTGATAGAACCTATGAACTTCACCAAAAAGGACGAAAAACCGAGGTGCTAACAGTGGATAATCATGCTGATGGAGTCTATCTCTATCTGAGAATGAAAAGAGAAAAGAATCCAAGAGTAGATGATGTTCTTGAACTATTAAAAATGAATGGTGGAAACAGCTCTGGGAATGGCATTGGATGTATTTCCTGGAACGGAGATATTCATGCCGATCAATTCTGGAGACATTATTCTTTTGGTAATGTGAAGGAAAGGAAATTCAGTGAAATATGGCTGGATCTTTCTGATCCTCTGATGAAAAAATTAAAATATAGAAAACAGTATTTAAAAGGAAGATGTGCTAAGTGCAAATGGCTCGATATCTGTAACGGCAATTTCAGAGTTAGAGCAGAAGCCAAAACAGGGGATGTGTGGAGTGAAGATCCTGCTTGCTATCTGACAGATGAAGAAATAAGATGAGGATTTTCAAATGATTTTAACAGAGAGAAGATGAGTTGAAAATGTTAAAGGTTTGTATAAAAATTCCAAATCACAAAATCCAAATTACAAATAAGCTCCAATGACCAAAATTCCAATGACCGAAACAAAAAAAGATTGTTTTGGTCATTTGGTCATTGAGATTTGGAATTTATTTGATATTTGGTGCTTGGTATTTGTAATTTTAGTTTTATGTGGAGGGGAGTCAAAAATAGAGCATGAAAGCCTTCATCAATATTGAGTTTTCAAACTTAAAAATGCTATGGATTATAGGGAGGTAAGAATGGGATTTCCAATAAATCGAATGAGGCGGTTGAGAAAAAATGAGAATTTCAGAAGAATGGTTAGAGAAACCAAAATCTCTTTAAATGACTTAATCTATCCGCTTTTTGTCCGACCTGGGAAAAATGTTAAGGCTGAGATAAGTTCAATGCCTGGAAATTATCAATGGTCAATTGATCTTTTAATAAAAGAATGTGAAGAGATTTTTAAATTAGGAATTCCAGCAGTAATTCTGTTTGGAATTCCTGAATCTAAGGACGAAGTAGGATCTGAAGCCTATGATGAAAGTGGTATTGTTCAGAAAGCATTAAGAGCTATTAAAAAAGAAGTGCCTGATCTTATTCTAATTGCTGATGTGTGTCTGTGTGAATATACTAGTCATGGGCACTGCGGAATTATAGAAAACGAATATGTAAATAATGATAAAACTCTTGAGCTTTTAGCCAAGTCTGCCCTATCCTTTACAGAGGCAGGTGCAGATATGGTTGCTCCTTCAGATATGATGGATGGAAGGGTAAAGGCAATAAGAGAGATGTTAGATAAAAATGGATTTTTTAATATTCCAATTATGGCCTATT
>JBHIEE010000036.1:0-22054 GCA_046760445.1 Candidatus Aminicenantia bacterium | reverse complement strand
TACACCAGAAACAACTAACGCCATCACTGCTGATAAAGGATCAAATTGAAAGGAGGCGGAGACATTAAAAATCGCCTGGAGCCCATTAAATAAATGAGTTACTCCTCCAGGAATCCAAGTAAATAATTCATAGCGCCAGAATCTCTCATCAGGAGGAAGCCCTAATAAACTAAAAAAACTTATCCCAGCTAACAGAAAAGAGAGAAAAACTGTCGAACAGGCAATAGTATGAACGATCTTTTTCGAAAAATATTTAATCCCGAAGATCCCATTAAGTATTACTCCAATTGCTGGAAAAAAAGGTATTAGCCAAAAATATTCACTCATCATTAGCCTTTCATAATATTCATTTGGTCAATATCAAAAGTATCTTTATTCCTCATAAAAGCAACAATCAGACCAAAACAGACGGCTGCTTCAGCGACAGCCACTGTTATTATAAATAAAGCGAAAATTTGTCCCCTAATTGAATTTAGATAATAAGAAAAAGCAATTAGATTAATATTCACTCCGTTTAAAATTAATTCAATGGACATCAAAATAATAATGACATTCCTTCTAATTAAAACCCCTAAAATTCCAAGTAAAAAAAGCGCTGTCCCTAAAAATAATAAATGTGTAATAGGAACCATTTTAAGCCTGCCTTACCTTTGAAATTGCCAAGCTTAACATCTTTAATTCTCCTATGCTCGTTTTCTTGATAAGATAATGGCACCAATCATAGCAACCAGTAAAAGTAAAGAGGCAACTTCAAAAGGAATGAGATAATCTTTAAAAAGAAGAGACCCAACTGCCTGAATATTCCCCTCAGTTACAGGCTGACCTGGCCTTAAAGGAGGAAATTTCTTTCGGAGCAACAAATAACTCATCTCAGAAAGAAGAGCAATAAAAATCAAAGCAGTAAATATCCTTATCCCCATTACTCTTTTTAGTCCTTTAACTACTTTTAATTAATAAAATAATAAAAACATAAATAACCATTATTCCGCCAGCATAAATAATTATCTGGACTGCACCTAAGAAATCAGCCTGTAGCATAAAATAAAGACCAGCAATAGATAATATGCAAAAGATTAAATATATAGCGCTATGAACAGCATTTTTTCGAGTAATAACCATTATGCCTAAGATTAAGCTTAATAAACCAAAAAAATAAATAAATAAATTATAAACGCTCATTAATTTTCCTTAAAATATTTTTTGGTATTTTCATCGAGATACATATTTTCTTTATGAATATATAATTTTCTCTTGTCATAAACAGTCAATTCATATTCATGAGAAAATCTAATGGCCTTGGTCGGACAGGCTTCCACACACAAACCACAGAACATACATCGACCGAGATTAAAAGTAAATGTTACTGGTCTTAATTTCTTATCTGGGCCTCTTTCAGAATAAATAGAGATTAAAGAATCGGGACAGGCTCGAGTACACTGCATACAAGCAATACAAAGATCATTCCCTTGTTCATCTTTATACAATCTGAGTAGTCCTCTAAAGCGTGGTTGAAGAGGAATTCTTTTCTCTGGATATTGAACGGTTACCTTACCCAGCACAAGGTATTTAAGAGTAACCAAAAGTCCGATAATCAAGTCAATTAAAAATATTTTCCGTAATATTTTTTTAATCATCCTATCAGCACAACTATTAATCCTGTTATTAAGATGTTAGCTAATGCGAGAGGAATAAGCCATCTCCAGTTAAGCATCTCTAATTGGTCATAGCGATAACGGGGCCAAGTTGCTCTAATCCACATAAAAATAAAGATAAAAATAGATAATTTCCCTAAAAACCAAAGAAAGGATGGGATATAATCGAGAAATTTAAGCCAACTAACATTGGGAAAAGGTCTTAGCCATCCTCCAAAAAACAGAACTGTCACTAAGGCTGAAAAGAATACCACATGAGCAAACTCAGCCACAAAATAAAAGGCAAATTTCATCCCACTATATTCTGTATGAAACCCCCCGACCAATTCACTTTCTGCCTCTGGAAGATCAAAAGGTAGACGATTCGACTCTGCAATTCCTGCCACAAAGAAAATGAAAAGAGCAATCGGCTGAATAAATCCAAACCAGACCCCCATTTCTCTTTGAGCATTCACAATTTCCACCAGACTCAGAGAGCGAGAAAAAAACAAAACACTTACTATAGACATGGCTAAGGCTACTTCATAGCTAATCATCTGGGAAGCAGAGCGCAGACTGCCTAATAAAGGATATTTACTTTTTGATGCCCAGCCACCAAGAATAATTCCGAAAACCCCAATTGAATTAAATCCTAAGATAAACAAAAGACCAACATTAATATCAGCTAAATAAAGCGAAATTTTTCGACCAAAGATAACTAAATCAGAACCAAACGGAAGTAAAGCAAAAACAACAAGAGTAGTAACAAAGACGATTATGGGTGACAAGTTAAAAATAAATTTATCCACCTGCCGAGGAACAATATCTTCTTTAGTCAGTAACTTAACCGTATCAGCTACTGTCTGAAGAATCCCTTGAGGGCCTACTCTATTCGGTCCTAATCGGGACTGAATGAATCCTTGAAGCCTTCTTTCCAGCAAGATTAAAAGAAGCACAGAAATAAAAACAAAAGCAATGATAAAAATAATTTTTATTCCAGGAATGAGTAAATAATCTATTATATTATTCACCGATCTATTTCTCCCAGAACAACATCAATCGAGCCAATGGCAGCCACAATGTCTGCGACTAATTGCCCCTCGATCATCTTAGATAATGCCTGAAGGTTGACAAATGAAGGAGGACGAATTTTAACTCGGCAGGGCATAGTTGAACCATCACTCACAATATAGAATCCTAATTCTCCTTTTGGTGCTTCAATCGAGTGATAAACTTCACCAGGAGGGGGCTTGATTATTCGAGGAACTTTGGCCATTATTTCCCCTTCAGGCAGCTTTTCTAATGCCTGCTTGATAATTTTGGTGCTCTGCCTCATTTCCTCTATTCTGACTTTATATCGATCGTAAACATCCCCTTTCTCTCCAGTTGGAATCTCGAATTCAAATTCATTATATACAGCATATGGATTTGATTTCCTGATATCCCATTTCACTCCAGCGCCCCTTAAACTCGGACCACTTAACCCAATATTTATCCCATCCTGAGCGCTTATTATCCCTACGTTTTTGGTTCGCTTGAGCCAGATCCGGTTTTCGCTGAGCAAGCGTTCATAGTCATCAATATATTGAGGAAATCGGTCAACAAAATTTTTAACTTTTTCTATGAATCCCTCTGGAATATCGTGAGCTAAGCCTCCAATGCGAAAAGCATTAGTAGTTAGCCTCGCCCCACAGAACATTTCAAAAATATCTAAAATTTCTTCTCGCTCTCGCAAGCAATAGAGTAAAACAGTGACTGCTCCAATATCATTGGCTTGCGTGCCTAACCATATCAGATGATTGGAAATTCTCATTAACTCCACAATGATTACTCTTATAAAATCCGCTCTACGAGGAACCTCTATCTCCATTAATTTTTCCACTGCTTCTACCCATGCTAAATTATTAGAGGTTGCTGAGACATAATCTAATCGATCAGTAATGGGCATAAATTGGTTGTAAGTTCTATACTCAGCCAATTTCTCAATTCCTCGATGAAGATAGCCAATAATTGGTTCTGATTTGACAACAGTTTCACCATCAAGCCAGAGTTTTAGCCGCAACACCCCATGAGTGCTGGGATGCTGAGGTCCCATATTCATTATTATCTCTTTGGTATGTTCGCCGTAAGTTTTCATCATTCCTCAGAAGACAGAAGACAGAAAACAGAGCGCAGAGGTTATTCTGTTTTCTGACTTCTGTCTTCTGATTTCTGTTCTCCTATTAATGGATAGTCCTTTCTTAGAGGATGCCCTACCCACTCTTCAGGTAAAAGAATGCGCTTCAAATCAGGATGTCCTTCAAACTTAACCCCGGACAAGTCGAACACCTCTCTTTCTAACCAATTTGCGGTTTCCCAAACTCGAATCAAAGAAGAAACAGACTCATCTTCTTTTATTCTTATTTTTAACCTTAGCCGGTGATGAAGATTAATTGAGAATAAATTGTAAACTACCTCAAATTCTTTTTCTTGAGGAAAATGAACAGCACATATATCAGATAAAAAATTAAAATCCAGGTCAGGTTCTGATTTCAGAAATTCAGCTAAGGGAATTAAAAACTCTTTTTTAATAATTAAAGTTAGTTCTCCTCGATCAAATTTCTTTTCTTTAATGGCTTGAGAAAAAGTCTTTTCTATTTTTTCTATTATCTTTTGACAAGCCTCGGGAATTAACTGAATATTATTTTTCAGATCCTGATTATTCATTTCATCTTTTTAACTGTCATTTTACTTATTTTTTGCTGAAGTTTAATAATGCCATTCAGTAACGCTTCAGGCCGAGGTGGACATCCAGGAATGCAAACATCGACAGGAACAAGTAAATCTACTCCTTGAACCACATTATAGGTAGGAAAAGGGCCCCCACAAATGGCGCAATTACCCATGGCAATTACCCATTTTGGCTCAGCCATTTGTTCGTACAGCCTTTTCAGCACTGGGGCCATTCGTTTGGTAACTGTTCCAGCAACAATCATCAAATCAGCTTGTCTCGGACTAGCCCGAAATACTTCAGCTCCAAATCGAGCAATATCAAATCGAGGACCTCCGGTAGCCATCATCTCAATGGCACAGCAAGCCAATCCAAATGTAAAAGGCCAAAGAGAATTTTTTCTAGCCCAATTTACAGCATAATCATACGAAGTGAGAATAATATTTTGAGGAAGGCTTAAAATCTTATTCAGCCCCATATTCTAAAGCTCCAGTTTTCCAGATGTAAAAATAACCCAAGATGAGAATACCTAAAAAAATAAACATCTCTATAAAACCAAAAAGAGCTAATTTCTTGTAAAGGACTGCCCAAGGAAAAAGAAAAATAGTTTCCACCTCAAAAATAATAAATAAGAGAGCAATAAGATAGTAACGAATAGAATAACGACCTTCTGTCTCAGTCTCTGGATCAACTCCGCATTCATATGGAATTAATTTTTGAGGAGTTTTCTTTTTGGGGTGAATTAATTTTGAAAAAATTAGGATGACAAAAGCTAATCCAATCGAGATAACGAATATAAGAAATATCGTCCAATATGAAGGGAATGATTTAAACAGAATTTTTTTTGGATGTCAAGAATTTTTAAAGAATAAAAGTGTTTTTAAATCTTCATAGGCATTAAAACATATAAAAATTCAACTTCTTCGGATTCGCTTGGTCTCAATAAAGTAGCACTATTCTCATCTTTTAATTCAAAACGAACATTTTGTACCTTCACAACATTTAAAAAATCTAAGATATATTGAGAATTAAACCCGATTTCTAAATTCTTTCCACTAAAATTAACATTCAAGATATCACGGGCTTCACCTATCTCTGGATTGGAAGAATAAAGCTCTATCTCATTTCCTTTAATAAAAAATTTAATTCCTCTCGACCGCTCACTGGACAAAAGAGCAACCCGACGAATAGAATCAATCAGATCTCCCCGAGAAAGAGTCAATATATTCTCATTATTCTGGGGAATAACAGTTTTATAATCAGGAAATTTTCCTTCGATAATTCTTGAAATTAATGTTCTTTTACCAATCTTAAAAAATAGGTTATTTTCATCAAAATCAAACTCAATTTGTTGGTCATCTATCTTACTTAATTCATATAAAGTTTTTTTAGAAATTATAACTTGAATCTCTTGATCAAGATTTAAATCAATATCTTGTTTAATAGTATAAGCTAATCGATGTCCATCCGTGCTAACTAATTCTATTGATTTATCTTTTAAAATCATTAATGCTCCATTAAGATAATATCTATGCTCTTGGGTGATAGCGAAATAAACTTTATCTATCATCTGCTGAATTAATTCTAAAGGAAGATTTATTTTTCTCTCGAATTTTGGAACTGGAATTTTAGGATAATCATCAACTGATAATCCAGAAATTTTAAATTCACTGGAACCACATTTTATTCTTATAATGGATTCTTCAACTTCTTCAAATTTTATTTCAGCGTCTTCAGGAAGAGATTTAACAATTTCAAATAATTTTTTACCAGAAAGAGTAATACCACCTTCTTTTGTTATCTCTGCTTCAAAAGCAGTTTTCATCCCCACTTCTAAATCAGTTCCGATTAATTCAACTTCTTTTTCTTTAGTTCTAAGAAGAATATTAGCCAAAATAGGCATGGTGTTCCTTTTTTCCACAATCCCTTGAAGAAGCTGAAGCTCAGTTAATATATTCTCTTTTTTAGTTAAAAAATTCATTTTTCCACCTTTCCACTTGTCATTATTTAATATTAATAATTAATATAATCATTTTTATTTATATATATAATATTATAATTAATAATAGCAAATAAAAACTGATAGTTTCTTATTTATCGTCTGTTAAATAACAGTTTAGCCAGTTAAAATCCTTTTGAAAAAATTGTGAAAAAAACATTTTTTTATTTGAAATAATTAATAAACTCAATTATTAATTTATTGAATTCTTGATCCTTATTCCTGAGTTGAGTAATTTTTCTTATTGAATGAAGTACTGTTGTGTGGTGTTTCCCTCCAAATTTTTTACCTATCTCTGGAAGAGAGGAATTAGTCAACTCTTTTGCTAAATACATAGCAATCTGGCGAGGAAAAGCAACTTGGGGGGAGTTGTTTTTTGATTTTAATTCAGAAATTTTCAGTTTGAATTTTTGACTGATAAATTTTTGAATCATTTCAATAGAAGCTATTTTTTCTTCTATAAATAAATTTTTTAAAGCTTCTTTAGTCAGATCTAAATCTATTTCTACCCCTTTTAAGGAAGCATAAGCAATAACTCTTTTTAAAGATCCTTCTAATTCTCTAATATTAGAATGTATTTTATCAGCAATAAATAAAGCTACTTCTTCGGGTAATTTTATTCCTTCTATTTCAGCCTTTTTATTTAAGATAGCAATTCTTGTTTCAATGTCAGGGGGCTTTAAATCAGCAATTAAACCCCACTCAAATCGAGAGTGAAGTCTTTCTTCTAAATTAGGAATTTCTTTTGGGGGACAATCACTAGAAATAATGATCTGTTTTTGAGCATCATATAAATGATTAAATGTATGGAAAAATTCTTCTTTAGTTCTTTCTCTTCCAGAAAGGAATTGAATATCATCAATAAGTAAAACATCGACACTTCGATATTTTTTTCTAAAATCTAAAACTTTACCGTGTTGAAGATAATTGATTAATTCATTCATAAACTTTTCAGTAGTAATATAGAGTAACTTTAAAGAAGGGACTTTTTGAAGCACATAATGGCCAATAGCATTCATCAAGTGGGTCTTGCCTAATCCCACTCCCCCATAGATATAAAAAGGATTATAATGTTTAGCAGGATTTTGTGCTACAGCAAGGGAAGCAGCCTGAGCGAACTGATTACAAGAACCAACCACAAAATTCTCAAATGTATAATTTGGATTTAAATTGGGATGGATTAAATATCCCACCTCTTTTCTTCTGGCTAAAGGTTGTTTTCTTTGGAATTTAGACTCCTCTTCATCAAAAATGTATTTAAATTCTAATTTCTCACCAATAAGTTCTAAACTGCTTTGGTGAATTAAATCAGAATAATGGAAAGACAACCATTCTTTAAAATAAGAATTAGGTACTTTGATATATACAGTATTTTTCTCTCGACCGATGTAAGTGGTGGGTTCAAACCAGGTTTGGAAACTGTTAATATCAATTTTTTTTTGGATACTTCTTCTGATTTCTTGCCAGATATTGCCCTTTTCTTTATTATTCATAATTATCTGTTATTATTATATTTTCCACAAGTTTTTCCACAGGTGTGGAAAACTCACTTCTTTTCTAAAGGAGTAATACCCTGTGTTATTTAGGGAAACGAAGTTATCATATCATTAGCTTCATCAGATTTCAAGAAAATTTTTTAAAATTTTTTAAAAATCAAAACCAAACCAGATTCTTATTCCGTTAAATTTCCTTGTTTTAAATTCGGTTTTTTTACTTATACTTATCTCCGGAATTTCAATTCTTCTTACCCATTCTAAATGAAGAGGAATACCAAAGAGGAATAATTCTACTCCCCAGCCATAAGAACCTATAACATCCACTAAACGATAGCCTTCTGGAGACCACACATAAAATCCAGCAGGCCAGTCCTTAACTTTAGAGTGAGCAAAATCTAAAAAGAAAACACCCCTGATCGGGCCTAACTGACCAATAATCGTTTTGATCGAATCAATTAAAGGAAATCTTAATTCAGCGTTGAAAAAGAAACCCTCATTAGCAATTATTTCCCGATAATAAACAGAACGAACTTCGTTGTTTCCACCATAATAATAGAGAAAAGGGTCTTTTCCCCGGCTAAGAAAACCATTGAATCTTACTGCTAAGACAGTGTCAGAAATCAATTTAAAGTATTTGCGTAAATCAGCCTCAAAAGTTGTGGATTGAAGGAAACTTTTAGAGACTGGGGCAGTTTGATAAACAGATAAACGGAAAGTGCTACCTGAATAGGGTCCATAGTACTTAAATCGGGTTGTTTCTCCCACTAAGGAAAAAGATGCTGCCAGCATATTGCCATTAAAAAATCGAGGGAACGAAGTTCTCCAGTAAAGAAAATCTTCACTATAGCGATAATATCCCAGAGAAGCTTCAGCGCGATAATATCTATTAAAAGGATAATAACCAACAGCTTCAGCGCCAGTAATTGTTCTGGTTGCTATAGCATCATAATAACTGTAATTAAAGGCCCCCTCAGGATACCAGTAATAATAAGAGGGATAATAAAAAATAGTATATTGAAATCCATGAAGCATATATTGCAATCTTCTTTTTTGATTAATGTAACCGAAATGAAGAGAGCGAAATTGACGAACCTGATAGGCCATTAAAAATACAGTATAATCTCCCAAAATATCTGTGAAAGAAATAGCTGAACCACCATAAATAGACCCGTCAGTGGAAATAAGCGTTTCAACAGGAGGCCGGCTGACTAAATATAATTTGCCCATTCCTTTATATTGTTCTATCTTGTTTTTATTAATTTTTTGAGTGATCAAAGGTGTAAATTGTGGAATCTCTTCCTGAGTAATAACTTTTTTGGGAGTGATTATTTCTTCTACCTCAGGATTTTTAAATTCAGTCTGAAAAAGTTGGTACATACCTTTGTGAAATGAGGAGAAGATTATTTTTTTGGGATTGTTGGGAAAAGGAACAGGGAAGAAATTTCCGGTTCTAACATCAGTATATTTTTTTAATTCCCAAGTTTCTAAATTAATTGAATAAATATTAAATGTTCCAGTTTTGTCTGATGAGAAAAAAATTTCTTTACCATCAGGAGAAAAACAGGGGGCGATATCGTTTCCCTTTCCAAAAGTTAATTGCTTTCGATCATCTAAATTTTCGGTAGGAGAAAGAAATATTTTGTCATAAGTGTCTACTCGAATAGTGTAAGTAATAAATTTTCCATCTGGGGAAATACTTGGTGCTTTTTCATAAAGTTCGTTGTTAGTTAATTGGACAATCTTTTCATTAATTAGATTTATTTCAAAAATATCAGGCTGACTGTCTTTCAGCCCTGTAAAGATAATTTTTTGGTTATTGTTGGAAAAGCAAGGAGAAGAAGGGAGATCAATTGGGATTTTAATGCTTTTTAAAGTTTTACCAGTGATCGCTTCTAAGAGGAAAAGAGTGTGCTTCTCTCCTTTCCGTCCGAAAAAAGCGATTTTTTCTCCATCAGATGACCAGCATATATTTCTTCCTGAAGATGGATCAAACTCTATTTTAATTTGCTCATATTCCAGAGTATAACCCTTGGTAATATTTTTTATTACTGATCCATCTTTAGTCGAGATTAACAGAATGTCTAAATCATAATCCCTAAGGTTAAAAGTAAGGACAGCAACAATATCTCCTGACGGGGAAAGCTGGTGAGATAAACTATAGGCATAAGGGAATTCAGGTCCGAAAGAGATACTATAATCTTCCGGGTTTTCTTTGGTTAAGTAACCTTTGAATTTTTCTCGGAGAAATTTTTTGAACTTATAATTAAATTGCTTATGATCTAATTTAAATGCTCTTTTAAGAGGATTTTTTTTCTCAATAAAGGAGGTTTTTTTAACCGTATTCCACAGTTGTCTTATCCCCGTTAGTCCAAATTCTTTCTCCAAGAAGTCAAATATTGCATGACCAAAATCATAAGCTGGATGTCGAGGCAAGGGATACTTTGAAACCAATCGTCCTGATTTACCTATTTCTGGAATACGGTCATTTAAGACAGTATCCCTGAGAATCATTAAAGAAACCGGGTCCCAGGTGTCTGTACAATATTCAGCAAAGCCTTCCATAACCCATAAAGGCGGCTGATTCAAATCATAAATTGGACCGGTTAAATCTCCATAAAGGATGGAATATTCAAAAACATGGGCCAATTCATGTTCAATTAAATGTTGGAGATTATCTATGGGGATATCTCCTGGTAAGACAATTCGGTGAAGAACTGGTTCAGCAAAGGCCATCACTCCTGCAGGTAATATCCCTGGATATAGATTTGTTTGTTCAAAGTCAGTGTGAGTTTGATAATAAATTAATGGCACGGGTTTGGCTAACTGATGTCTTGCTTTTTGACTGATTTTTAAATAGGCGCTTTCGGCTAAATTAGCTACTTTTTCTAATAATTTTTCATTTTGGATATAATAGTAAATAGTAAAATGATCTGTTTGGTAGCGGGACCAATTGAATTTTTGATATATAACTTTATTTTTTCCATAATACGGGAAATAGTAACTTTGAGCCCATAAAAGTCGGCTTCCTAAAAGAAAAAGTAAAACAGAAAAATAGATTTTATACTTTTTCATTACTCACCTCATTAATTTAAGCCTTTTTATCTTTAGAAACCCAATACTTATAAGGGTTTTTAAGGTCTATTTTCCGGCTTCCCCTCCACAAAAGTTAAAACCCCAAATTCCTCGCCCCGTAGTCCCGAGTACTCGGGATGTACGGGGCAGGCACCAAATATCAAATAAATTCCCCTATACCAATGCTTCGCATGCTACAGGGCAAGCAAATACCAATGACCAAATAACCAAAACAATTATCAGGATTTCTCTATGTATAGAAGAAAATTTTTTCCTCAATTCTAAAAAACTACTTTTTTGAACAAACTGATAAGTTCGTTCCTCTAAATCGTAATTATTTACTTTTTTTGTTTGGGTCATTGTGATTTTGATTATTGAAACTTATTTGTAATTTGGTATTTGATATTTGGAATTTTTATATATCTTCTCTTTGTTAGCATCATTTGAAAACCCTCAATTTAAGATGAGGTATCTTTCTTCCACTTTTTTGTGTGCAATAATATCTCTAAATAATTTGGTTTTGACTATTTCTAAAAGGTTATAGAAGGCAAAATCAGGCGTTTGTCTTATATTTTTATATCCTTTAGATTCCTTAAAATTTTTCTGATAAATAATAGTTCCGGCTTGAGTCTCAATGAGGTATAAATCTAAGTTTAAAGTAAAAAATAACCTTTCGGCTAATTTCCTTTCTTGACCCGGAAAGTCACTGGCGCCTCGAAAACGAGTCTCTCCTAAAATAGCCTTTCTTAGTTCTTGTTTAAAATTTATCTGGCCTGTAAAGAACACTGCTTTAATCTCAGTGTTAGTTAAAGTTTGCCAAAATTGTTGGTCGCGAATTAGATTCTTCTCATTCCAGGTTATTTTTTTTTCAGAAATATCTCCCTCAAAATTATTTTTAAACTCTGCTGAGAAAAAACCTATCAGTTCTTTATTAAAATCTATATCTTTAATAGTCGTATCTATTCTGAAAGAGGTAAGAATAATTTCTTGGTAAGAAGATAAATCAATCTTTGTAGGAGTGGATAATTCGAGAGTGATTTTATATTGAGAGGATGGAGAACAGAACCAGACTATTAAACCTGTTATAAAAATAATACAGATAAGTTCAAATTTAATTTTCATTTTGTTCCGACTTTAATGATTTATATATTTTTAAAAATTTCTCATAATTTGTTTTTATTCTGGAATCTTGTGGAGAGAGCTTTAGAGCTAATTCATACTCTTTCTTTGCTTCCTGATACATGCCTTTCTTCTCATATGCGACAGCTAAGTTATTGTGCGCAGCAGCATTATTAGGGTTTAATTTGATAGCTTTTTTCCACTGGAAGATAGCCTCCTCCCATAAATCCTTTTGAGCAGCCATTATTCCAAATTTAAGGTGCTGATAAGCTTTATCAGCGCTAAGATAGCTAACCCCTATCAATAAAATGAAAAGAACTAAGAAAAATTTTGCTACTTTTTTCATGAGGTATAATTTAAAGCTAACCTTTTTTTACTGGTAAGTCAAGAGGACAAAACTTAATTTTCAAAAATTAGGATTAATCGTTGACTAGGGTAGGGATAATAAAATAATATTAAGATGATACTTTTATGGAAAGGATAAATTAAATGGGTGAATGGTTAGAAGGAAAAACATTGGCTGAAAAAATAAAACAAGAAATTAGGGAAGAGGTTTCTTATTATCACAAGAAAATTAATCAAGTACCAGGCTTAGTCGGGATCTTGGTTGGAGAAAATCAAGCTTCAAAAGTTTATCTAAGAACAAAAGAGAGAAACTGTCAAAAAACAGGTATTTTTTCGGAGATTTATTTTTTGCCGGAAACAATTCCCATCTCTACCCTTATCGAGAAAATCGATGATCTTAATAGAAGGAATGAGATAGATGGTATATTAGTGCAATTGCCTCTTCCTTCTTCCTTTAATCAATATCAGATAATAAATGCTATTTCTCCAGAAAAGGATGTAGATGGATTCCATCCTTACAATTTAGGAAACTTACTATTAAATCAACCAGGGCTTAAACCCTGTACTCCCTTAGGAATTATTGAACTCTTGAAGTCCAAAGGGATTAAACTCCAAGGTCAGCGAGCAGTTGTTATCGGAAGAAGTCTTATTGTCGGAAAGCCCTTAGCTGGAATGTTAGTCAATGAGAATGCGACAGTGACTATTTGCCATTCCAAGACCAAAGAATTACCGCTGGTTGCTTCTGAAGCGGATATATTAGTTGCTGCTATTGGACGAGGTGCCTTTATTACTCCTGAATTTGTTAAGCCAGGGGCGGTGGTAATTGATGTTGGAATGAATCAATTGACTGATATTAATCGATTGAAAGAGTTATTTGGCACAAATAAACAACGAGAGGAACAGATAAAGGAAAAAGGATATACATTAATTGGAGATGTACATCCCGAGGTAATTAGCAAAGCAGCCTATTTAACTCCAGTTCCTGGTGGGGTAGGCCCTCTTACGGTAGCAATGTTACTTAAAAGTACTCTCTTTGCTTTTAAAAAGAGAAAAGGTCTAATTGACTGACTAAACTTGACTTTTTTTTATAGATATTGTAAAAAGAAGAACCAATACTATGAGGTGAAAAGAATTGGCTAAAAGATGTGTGATATGTGGAAAAGGACCAACCTTTGGTCATAGTATCAGCCATTCCCATCGGGTAACTAAAAGAAGATGGAATCCAAATCTGCAACGGGTAAAAGTGGAGATAAACGGGATAGTAAAAAGAAGTTGGATTTGTACTCGATGTTTGCGTTCTGGTAAAGTGGTGAAGGCTCTTTAGCCGATTATTCCTCAAACCATTTAATCTTTATTCTCTTTAAAGTCTTTGAACATCAATTACTTCCTTAATTTCTTTCAGTTTTTGAATAATAAGATTTAGTTGATTCATATCTTTGATTTCTAATAAAAGTTTAACTTGAGCCCTTTTATCAGAGAAAGTATTTACTCCTGCTTTTTTGATATTACTTTCTAAATTAGCAATGATTGAGGTGATTTTAGCTAAAACTCCTCGTTTATCCTCGGTCTGAAGACTCAGGCGGGCGGAATAAGTGGAGTCAGATTGGATATCCCATGAGACTTCTATCATTCGATTACTATCCAAAATCTCTTTAGTTATATAAGGGCAACGAAGAGAATGAACAGCTACTCCTTTACCTCGAGTAATATATCCTATTATTTCTTCTCCTTTAATGGGAGAACAACATTTCGCTAAGTAGACTAAAAGATCTTCGTAGCCTCTCACTTTGATTCCTATCTTTAGTTTTCGTGTTTCCTTGGGAAAGGGTATCGCTTTTTTTTCTTCTATTTTCTCCGAAGAGAATAAGCTGGCCATAAGTTTTTTATTAATAACTAAGGTTCCATAGCCTATAGCAGCAAAAAAATCATTAATTTTTTGAAATCGCCGAGATTTCAATCTTGAAAGGAGGGTGAGCAACTCTTTCTCTTTCAATCCTTGGGGTAATATTTTTTTATATTTTTTTAGTTCTTTCTCCCATATTTTTTTACCGAGGGTAATACTTTTTTCTCTTTCTCTTACTTTGAGCCAATGCTTAATGCTGTTTCTCGCTTTGGGGGTAGTGATTACACTTAACCAGTCTCGACTCGGGCCAGCAGAAGGAGAAGTTAAAATTTCTACTATATCCCCGATCTGGAGGATAGTTTTAAGTGAAGAAAGTTTGCCGTTAATTTTTGCTCCAATACAGTGATTCCCAATTTCAGTATGAATCTGATAGGCAAAATCTATCGGAGTAGAACCAACTGGAAGGGAGATAACCATTCCTTTTGGTGTAAAAACATAAATTTCTTCAGGATGAAGGTCAGTTTTCAAGTTTTTTAAAAATTCCCGAGGGCTTTTCTGTTCTCTATATAATTCTACTAATTCTCTGAGCCATTTAACTCTTTTATCTTCTTTAAAATCCTCCTTGTCTTTATATCTCCAATGAGCAGCAATACCATTTTCAGCAATTTGATGCATCTCCTCAGTTCTAATTTGGATCTCGAAAGTTTGTTTATCGGGAGTAATAATCGTGGTATGGAGGGCTCGATATAAATTAGGCTTAGGCACAGCAATGAAGTCTTTAAATCTGCCAGGGAGAGGAGTCCACTTTTGATGGATAAGGCCTAAGGTTGCATAACAATCTCTAATTGATGTGGTAATTATTCTCAAAGCCATAAAATCAAACACCTGATTAAATTCAATGTTTTGACGCTTCATTTTATTAAAAATGCTATAAAGTCTTTTTAATCGATAAAAAATTTGAGCTGAGAGGTTGTTTTCGGTTAATAATTTTTCCAGTTCTTTCTTTATTTTTTTTAATTTTTTTTCAGATTTTTCTTTTCTCTCCTCCACTAAACCTAAAAGCCAGAAATAATCCTCTTGATATATATAACGGAAGGACAGATCCTCAAGCTCAGCTTTAATCTTTCCCATCCCTAATCGATTGGCAATAGGAGCATATATTTCCAGTGTTTCCTTAGCAATCTGCAATTGCTTTTCTTCTGATTGGAATTTTAAAGTTTTAAGATTATGAACTCTATCGGCTAATTTAATAAATATTACTCTTAAATCATCGATCATAGCCAAAATAACTTTTCTAATATTTTCTGCTTGATGTTCTTCGGGAGAAGTAAATTTAATCCGACTTATTTTGGTCACTCCCTCAACTAAATGAGTCACCTCTTCGCCAAACAATTCTCTTAAAGTTTCCAGAGTAATATCCGTATCTTCTAAAACATCATGCAGGAGACCAGCGGCCAAGGTTATTTCATCCAATTTCATATCAGCTAACATATTGGTTACTTCTAAAGGATGATTTAAATACGGCTCTCCTGATAGTCTAACCTGACCTTTATGAGCTTTGGCGGCAAAGACATATGCTTTTCTTAAGAGATCTAAATCAGATTTTGGAGAATAAATTAATATTTTTTCTAAAATATCATCAAATCGAACCATTAGATTTAAATATCGGTTATTTATTAATTTCTGTCAAGTTTGGGGGAAAAAGGAAAGGAAAATTATTTAACGAAATGTTTTTTCTTTCAAAATTTAAGGGAAGTAGTGGAACCGAGCGGTTCCACTACTAATGTTTAAAATGTTACAAAAAATTTACTTTTTTACTCTCTCTTTTAGAGTTTTTCCTGGTTTAAAGGCTGGGTATTTTTTAGCTGGGATCTGAATTCTTGCACCAGTGCGTGGGTTTCTGCCAGATCTTGCTTTTCTTGTTCTAGGTTCAAAAGTACCAAAACCAGGAAGAGTAACTTTTCTCCCAGAATCTAATTCAATAGCAATAATTCCTTTTCCTGGGCGAGCATCAAAGATACTGTCCACTGCTGATTTGGCGTCTTTTAAAGAAAGTCCGGTTTGTTTTGCCAATTTTTGGATTAATTCAGTTTTATTCACCTTAGGCCTCCTAAAATTTGGATTTGTATTATCTATACAATAAACTCAGATACATTGTCAAGTAAAATTTCTTTAGCCTTCCCAGAAAAAGAAAGAGTCCAAATGATAATTTTACACTAAGAGCTTTCATGCAAGGCTTATTGCTTGATGTATATTATTGTTATTTTTACACTTAGCTCTTAGCTTGACAGGAAGAAAACGTAAGGAAGCGAAGTAAGGGTCAGCAGGCTGTCCGAAAACTTTAATTAAACAGCAATTAAGTTTACTCTGATGAAGTTAAATTTGCTCATTTGAAGTATGAAGAAGACGTTTCTAATTTTTTCAGCTAATATTTTTCTAAAACTCCTCAAAAAAGACAAACATTCCTCATAATTTTGCTTCATAAGCTCCAAAAATCCTTCCCCTTCCTTAGAAAATCCATACCTGTGAATCTTTTTCAGATTATGAGCAATACACATCAGATTAAACTCACCTTTAACTTTCTCTATTCCTCGGAGAAGAAAATATCTGAATCCTAAATTCCTCTTAAGATTTCCCAATACTGGCTCAACTGTTGAAAGCCGCTTGTTATACTTCTTTTTACCTTCCTCTGTTAGGAGTTTCTTTCTCATCCTCTCCATCACCAAATCAGCATTAGAGACTTTTATCTGCCTCGCTTTAGCTTTCGTACACTCTTTTTTGTGTTTACAGAGAGAACATTCCTGACCAATATAAATACGAGATTTAACTCCATTACGCTCATAATTCTGCTTAAAAACTAAAATCTTTCCTGCAGAACAAGTGAAAGTATCCTCCTCTTTATTGTATTTAAAATTACGCCTGTCAAATTTATCTATTTTTATATTCCCCTCTTCATCTGTTTCTTTCTCTAACATCTGATCCGGTAAATAGGCATCAATTTTATTCTTATCTATATAAATATAGTTTTCTCCATCATAGTAACCACAATCAGCAGATACTTCTTCTGGCTTCTTGCCCGTGTTTTCAATAACTTGCTCATACATAGGAATAAATTGATGCTGATCAGTAACCTCTGAAGTAACATCATTTGCCACAATAACTTGATTCTCTTCCGAAACTGCCACTTGTGAGTTATAGCTTGTATCTTTGCCTCCATCTGCATCCTTCATGAAACGACAATCTGGGTCAGTGAGATTAACTTCTTTCCATTTCCTTTCTTGAAGCACTGCTTTAGCTTTCTCTATTTTCTCCTTTAAAACCTCTTTTTTGGTAAGCTCCTCAGGAACTTCATCTCCACTCTTATTGCGGCCATATCTTTCATCCTCTTGCTCGTCAATCTTTTCAGCTTCAGCCAATATTTCCTTTATCTCTTTGCGAATCTCAGCAACCATCTTCTCCAACTTCTCTTTACTCTTTGTCCGCCTTCTTCCAGCCGAGGCTCTCACTTTAGTTCCATCAATGGCAATATGTCCAATTTTAGCTATGCCCATTTCAATACAAATAAGAACAATTTGCTTAAATAATTCTTTTAATTGGGGTAAATGCGCTTTCCTAAAATCACTAATTGTCCTGAAATCTGGCTTTTGCATTGCTGCTAAATACATAAAGAAAACATCACTTTCAAGTTTAGCTGCTATCTTACGAGAACTACGAACACCAATAGCATATGCATAAAATAAAACTTTAAGGAGCATTCGGGGATGATAGCTGGGACGTCCACCTTCAGTGTTTTTGTATTTCTCATAAATAGATGTAAGATTTAATCTCTCTACTATAGCATCAATCACATAAACCAAGTGGTCTTTAGGTATCATATCCCGAATATCCAATGGTAATAACATCAACTGCGATTGTTGATAAGGGATGAAATTTGGCATGATATTCCTCTCCTTTATTAGGAATGTATTTGTAAGTAATATTATACAAAAAAGCAAGATTTCTTGTTAGTAAAAAAATATTAGTAGGAGACTTAAATCTCTACGAGGAGGGATTGATCCGGTAATAAGGAACTTCTTTTATTGAGTTTTCGGACAGCCTGCAGACCCCTTAAGCTGACCCCTTAGGCTACTTAAGAAGAAAAAGCTGAAAACATAATTTAATATTGTTTATATTTCTTTACAAAACAATAAAAATTTAATAGTTCTTCGTTGCTTTTATAAAAAATCCAGTAGTATAGGGTTAAAATAGTATTTAATAGACAATTGAAAGTGCTGAAAAGTTTTTGGTCATCTCTGAGTATGTATAAAGTATGTAAATATAAAACCGAAACATTGGGATGTATGTACTACAATTAGATTGACTGTAAAGCTTACTTCAGCGAAGCAGTTCCTGCCTTCTTATAAAGAAAAAGACGATAAGATTTAAAAATCGCAAAATTTTCTGCATTTCTTGCTCCACTAAAATATTTCCTGTTGATCTTTTCAATTCGCTTTCTATACTTCCATTGTAAAATCCTTGCAAGTAATGGATATTTATTATTCAAATAATTGGTAACCAGATTCCAGACAGGAAGTCCTACCTCTGTAAGAAAATCATTTACAATTTTTAAATTTGGGGCTGTTTCTTTTGTAATATCAATGTCTTTAACAAGTTCAAAAGGATATTTAGAGATCAGGTTATAAAATTTAGTTAAACCGTGTCCTCCACCGAGTACACTTTTACCTTTAGCATCAGTTTTGAAGAAGTCACATATCAGGAGATAACCATTTTCATTCAAGAATTTGAGGGTGTTTTCCAGAGCTTTTACTAAATTAACATATTGAAAACTCTCACTAAATAAAACCATATCGTATCGTTTTTCAGTTTGTAAATTTTCATACTTACATTCAAAAATATGACTTCTATTTCCCAATAGCTCTTGAGCGCGTTTGGTAAGCAATGGGCTTGGAGAAACACAATCTACCTGATAGCCTTTATTTATTAATTTTAAAGCAAATATTCCCACACCACATCCGACATCTAAAACAGTTTTAATTCCTTCAGGGATATGAGAAATGATAAAATTCGTATAATTTTCCTGTGCTTTTGGCATATTTTGAATATCTACTTCAAGATCTTCTGTCCAGTATCCATAGTGTAGATGTTCTGTCTTAAAAAGATGTTTACCAATGACCAAGCCAATTCCCAGACCAATTTCTTTAGAATCGACTTTTTTTCTGCTCTTCATATTTTAATTATTCTTTGTCTCAGTCATATTTATAAAGCAAGAACGCAGGGTTTTTATAAATGATCAATTATTTCTTGGCGAGATATACTTCTAAATTCAATACGATAGGAATTTGCTTTTTTGGTTGGCAACGATTTTCTCCATTTTTTGTTTGATTTTAATTAGCTAACCTCCTCTATAGCTTATACCACAGGAAAAAATCGAGGTCAATTGAAATTGATAGCAATTAAAACAGTCAAAAATTATTTCACGACATTGGCTAATTTGCTTCAACTTAGAATATTCAATAGACTTCCCCCTGAAATTCCGTGGGATAAATATGCCAGAAAATTGACTGATTTTCGCTGAAATAAACTTCCTATGTAAATTTTCGATTGATACAGATTTGACGCTCTTTTGGCATTCAGTTGTCAAAATAGCTTAAAATGGCATAAGCTCGCTGAAAATAAGAAAAAAATGGCGCGCCTGGAAGGACTCGAACCCTCGACCCGCTGCTTAGAAGGCAGCTGCTCTATCCAACTGAGCTACAGGCGCACTCTTAATCTAGTTAATAGTTATTGGTTATTAGTTATTAGGTTAGGCATAATTTAGATATTAACTTTTAACTAATAACCAATACCCTCGAATTTTGCGATGCAAAATTCGAGGGTCGGGATGATCCCGAAAAAAATCGGAGAGGCCGGATTTGAACCGGCGACCTCCTGCTCCCAAGGCAGGCGCGCTAACCAAGCTGCGCTACTCCCCGTTTTTCTACTGTCATTTCACCAAGCACCAATATAGTAGCAAAGCCCTCTTTTGATGTCAATATAACCCCAGGTTAAAATTTCTTCTAAAAAATTACAGGGTTCAGTCTCTTGCTTCCTTCTTCCAGTTCGGATAGAATAAAACAGATAAAAAATTAAAGGAGATTTCATTGAAAGTTATCTTGGCTGGTTATAATTTGGATGTTGAAAATATTAAGGAAATAAAAAAGGCATTATTTGAGGTTAAATCATATTTGGAAAGTAAAAAACAGACTAAAAAAGGAAAAGATTTGTTGGATAAAATCACTACGCTTTTAGAAAAAAATAGCCTTACTCCAGAAACCATATCAGCTGCCTATGCTCGAATAAGCCGTGATCCTCGACCAGTAAATGAACTGCGGGAAATTGCTCGCCAGGAAGTAGAAAAAGCTCGAAAATCAAATGTTAATATTATTTTTGGACTGGGTCATTCCTCGATTGCTGAACATGCCGTGTTTAATATGGACATTATTGGTGTTTCTCGATATGTAGTAGAAGAAATTGAAAGATTCCGGTTGTGTTCTTACACTGAAAAATCACAGAGATATGTTTTATTTAAAGACGATTATGTTAGCCCTAAGGAAATCAGAAATTCTCCTTATATGGAGCTTTTTAAAGAAACAATAAAGCTACAGAATGATTCTTATTATAAATTTTTTGAGAAACTGAAAAAATATTTTTTGGAAAACAACCCTAATTTGGCTCGAGAAAAGAAGAGTAAAATTACTTTAGAAAATTTAGCCAAGGAAGATGCCAGATATGTTATTTCTTTAGCCACAGAAACTCAGTTAGGAATGACCATCAATGCTCGAAATTTAGAATTAATCATAAGAAGATTTGCTTCTCATCCATTATCAGAAGTTCAGGAACTCGGAGAAAAACTTTGTCAAGCAGTGAAAGATATTGCTCCCTCGGTCATTAAATATACCCAGCCCACTGAATATTTTAAAAATACTCGGGAAGAGATAAAAATGAAAAGCGAGAAAATAATTAATTCAATAAAATTGGGAACTTTTGAGTTGAGTGATAAGAATAGGTTCGGCAAGCTCCCAATGGATGTGAAATTAATTAATTATTCTAACCAAGGAGATAAAATTTTGATTGCTTCTCTACTTCATTCTGTCTCTAATAAATCAATGGAAGAGTGTCTTTCTATTGCTAATTCAATGGATGAGAAACAAAAAAAAGAATTCTTAAAAACAGCTTTTAAATATATTAAGAGTTATGATGCTGTGCTGAGAGAATTTGAAAATGTGGATTTAATTTTTGAATTAATAGTGAGTGCTTCCTGTTTTGCTCAGTTAAAAAGGCATCGAATGACGACTATTCTCAGCCAGGATTATAATCCTGACCTGGGTTATGTTATTCCACAATCAATTGTTGAAGCAGGAATGGAAAAGGAATTTAAAAGAATGATTGGTCTGACGAATGAAACTTATTATAAAATTAAAAAGCATACTCCCCTGGCTGCTCCTTATATTTTGACCAATGCTCACCAGAAAAGAGTTTTGTTAAAAGCCAATGCTCGGGAGATGTATCATATTTCAAGATTGAGGGAAGACAAAGAAGCTCAATGGGAGATAAGAGACAAGGCTCAAAAAATAATAAAATTGGCTAAGGAGAAGTTTCCTTTAGCGTTTCTCCTTGCCTGCGGAAAAGATAAATTCGAAGAAGAGTATAATAAACTATTTAAGTCTTCTCAACTTTGAAAATGCAATATTAACAAAGGCTTTCTTCCGAGTACTCAGTGATTGGCTTGACTTCCATTAAAATCACAAATTCCTCGCCCCGTAGTCCCGAGTACTCGGGATGTACGGGGCAGGCACCAAA
>JBHIEE010000035.1:0-22383 GCA_046760445.1 Candidatus Aminicenantia bacterium | reverse complement strand
CTTCACGATTTAATGTTTTTGTAATTTGGTCCCGAGTACTCGGGATGGAATTTTTATATAAGTCTTTAATGATTTTGCTTGGGTTTAGAAATTACTGAGCCACCTAGGTGTAAGATTCTAAAGCTATTTTTTGTGAAATTAAATCATCAATTCTGCGCCACAAATTATCTAACTCTTTTTGAGCTTTCTCTACATCGCTTTCTAGCATCCCTTTAACTGTGGCTAAATCAAGTCTGATTTTTTCAATCATATCAGATAACGGTTTTTCGGATAACACCAATGTCTCTTGGAGAGTAAGGATGGCGTTATCAATTTGCTCAAAGGATTTTTCAGTATTGTTTTTAGCTAAAGACAATTTACTAGAAATAATTTCTCCCTTAGCTTTGAGAAGCAAACTTATTGTTTTTATTTTGTCTACCTGTTCTTTTGTTTTTCCTTCTCTTTCAGATATAAAAGCTAACACCTTATTCATATTTGACTCCAGTGAAGTCAATCGATACTCGTAATTAGCTTCAAATTTCTTAATCTGCTCCTCCAGTTGATTAAATTCTTTTTCATATCTCATCATGGATAGATAATATCCCGCTCCAAAAGCAATCAGAATTAAAATAATTATTATCAATAAAACAACAAATATTTTTCCACTCTTATTGGTTAGGAAAATCAATTTTAGCCTCCTTAAGTTTTTTTAAAATATAAAATACTTTATTCAGTTTGTCAATTTTTAAGATGAATCAATTTTTCTCTTAATAAGGTATTTCTTTGAAGAGGAGTATCATTTTTAATAGCTAAATATAAAGCCCTTTTAGAACCAACCACCACTACAAATCTCTTAGCTCGAGTAAGAGCCGTGTAAAATAAATTTCTCTGAAGCATAATGTAATGCTGGAAAAGAAGAGGAATAACCACTGCTTCATACTCGCTTCCCTGAGATTTATGAACTGAGATAGCATAAGCTAAAGTAATTTCATTCAATTCTTCTTGTTGATAGGAAATCATTCTTTCGTCAAATTCAATTAAAAATTCAAATTTTTCTTTATTAATCTCTTTAATTCTTCCTATATCACCATTAAACACTTCTTTTTCATAGTTATTTTTAATCTGCATTATTTTATCATTTACTTTATATTTTCGGGTCCCAACTTGGAGTACATTACCCATAGGATTCAACCTTTTCTGAAGTTCTTGATTTAAGTTATCTACCCCAACTAACCCTTTATACATCGGACTTATCACCTGAATCTCTGAGGAAAGAGGATTTAAATTAAGTCTTTCAGGAATCTTTGTTGAACAAAGTTCAAGAATAAGATCAAAGGCTCTTTTTTCATCTTCCTCTTCAATAAAATAAAAATCAGAAGTTTCCCCTTTCCTGGGAATAATAAGATATTCTCCTCGATTAACTCGATGGGCATTTACCACAATTAGACTTTCTTTCGCCTGTCGGAATATCTCATCTAATTCAACCACCTCTATTTTTTCTGATTCAATCATATCCTTAATTAAATTCCCTGGACCAACTGAGGGTAATTGATCTTTATCCCCAACTAAAATTAAATGAATCCAGGAAGGAAGAGCTCTCACCAAATAATACATTAAGGGTAAATCAACCATTGAAAATTCATCTACAATCAGAATGTCTCCTGGTAGTGGATTATTTTCATTCCGTCTGAATAGGTTTTGTTTAGGATTATATTCCAATAACCGATGAATGGTCTTGGCTTCTTCTCCTGTTGCCTTAGCCAGTCTCTTTACTGCTCGTCCAGTGGGAGCAGCCAGGAGAACCTTTTTCCCTAATTTCTTGTATAACTCAACAATGGCTTTGATAATAGTTGTCTTTCCTGTACCCGGACCACCAGTGATAATCAGCAGTTTTTTATTAAATGATTGTTTAACTGCTACCCTCTGTTTTTCAGCCAACTCAATACTCAACTCTTTTTCTATTTCTTTAATTGATTTATCAATATCAAAAGGAGGTAAGAGAATAGGTGAAAAAGCCAGAGTTAATATTGCTCGAGTAATTTTATTCTCGGCATGATAAAAGAAGGGAAGAAAAATCGCTTTATCACCTGTGTGCTCAACAGTAGAAGAAAAAGTATTAATCTCTTCAATAATTATCTTCCCTTCCCCGGTCAATTCAGCAAAAGCCTGTTCAATCTTGTTTAACTCAATATTTAACTCGGTTTGACATTTTTTTATTATTTCATTTCGACAGGAAAAAACATTACCTTGCTGCGTCTCTTGTTCTAAGAGATAAAGAATAAATGCTTTAACCCTATGAATCGAATCTAGTGCCAATCCTAATTTTAAAGCTATCTGGTCTGCTGTTTTAAAACCTATACCCCAGATATCGAAAGATAATTGATAGGGATTTGTTTTTAAAATTTTAAAACATTGAGATTGATATTGAGAATAAATTTTAGTTGCTAAATTGGTTGATACACCATACTGCTGAAGAAAAATTATCAACTCTCGAATTTCTTTGTTCTTTTTCCAGGAATTCTTTATTTCCTCCATTTTTTCATTTCCTATTCCATTTACTTTAAGCAATTCTTCAGGACTTTCGGTCAAAATCTTCATTGTCTCTTGTCCGAATTTTTCAACAATCCGTCGAGCTAACACTGGACCAATACCCTTAACTAATCCAGAACAGAGATATCTTTCAATTCCTTTTACTGAGGAAGGAAGAATAGGGATGAAATTTTTAACTTTAAATTGCTGCCCAAACCTGGGATTGATCTCCCAATGACCTTTAATTTTCAGAGTCTCACCAATCGATAATGGATGGAAAAGACCAACTATTGTTATCTTCTGATTATCATCTGTCAGAAAACCGGCCACAGTATAACCCGAATCAGAATCAAAAAAAATTATTCTTTCTACTTCGCCTTTTATTTCAATTAGAGATGAATTTTCCATATTACAATTTGTCAGCTATCTCTTCTAAAAATTTTTTAGTAATTTTAGCTCCTTCTAATTCTGCTCTTCCAGCATGTTCTGCAAAAATAGAAAAAGCAATCTGAGGATTAAAGCCAGGAGCAAAACCAATCAATATTGAATTATACCCCTTCTCCTTTTCTCCTGCAGTTCCAGTTTTTAGAGCGAGCTTTAATCCCTCCAAGCGAGCTCTCCTTCCTGTTCCCTGTTCATTTTCAACCACTTCTATCATTGTTTGAACAATTTGAGTATTTATTCTGGAAGAAACAATAGTCTGTAGCTCTTTTGGGAAATTTTTAAAATAAGGAATCCCAAAAATATTTCTTTTTTCTCTAATGAGGTACGGCTTCATCAATTTCCCTTGATTGGCTATTACTCCAGCAATCAAAGCAGCATGAAAAGGAGTTATCTTCAGTTCATTCAACCCAACCGATAATCGAGCCAAACTCAAGAGGTTATTTTGAGAAGGAGGTAAAATACCCAAGGAGACAGGAGTAATTTCCAGTTCTATCTTATGATTAAATAAAAAATCATTAAATACTTCTTCCATTTTCTGCCAGCCCAATTTCAATCCAATATTAGCCAGACAGACATTACAGGAAACAATCAATGCTTGAGAAAGATTGTTAACCCGATGATGAATAATCCAGTCATAGAATATCTTTCCCTCGATTTCTTGCCATCCCTGGCACTGGAAAGGAAAAATATCAGTGATTTCTTCTTTCAAATAAGCAACAGCCGTCAATATCTTAATAATTGAGCCAGGCTCATAAAATTTTTCGAAACAAGAATTTAAGAAAGAAGATTTCTCATCATCTGAACTTTTGCTTACTGCGGCCAATATTTCACCAGTCTGAGGTCTAATGGCAACAATTGCACCATTATATCTACCCAATGCTTTGATTGCCGCGCTCTGAATATCAAAGTCCAGGGTCAAAATAATATGATTTTTCAAATCAGAAGGAGGAAGAGATTCAAAATCACCAGAGAAAAATATTGGCTCAGGAAAAATAAATTCTCCAGTAGGAATTTTCTTGACAATTAGAGGAATATTTGCCCGGTCTGAAATAAAAAAGAATCTTTTTTCTTTTTTTAATTTATTCAAAATCTTTTTCTGATAATTAACCACCTGAGAAAATCTTTTTAAAACTTCTGGAGGATAGTTCTGTAAATTTTTCTCAGCCTGAATCAATTTGTGTTCTCCAATATAAGCACTTGTTTGGTAAAATTTAACAAATGGAGATTTATTCCATTTCTCAAGATAATCACTATATATTTCAGCTAATTGATATTCTCCTTTTCTAATGAACTTCTCGAAAACCTGCTCAAAATCAAATGCACTTTTCTTAATATTATGGTGCAGAGCTTTTTTTGAATAATTTAAAGCTTTCTGTTTATTTTTTTGAAAAAGACTATTAATCAATAAAGCATCATATATTTTAGCTTTCCTTCTTCCTAAGGTTAGCGCGGTGAACAACTTTTTTTCGGCTTGATCATATTTTTCTTCCCAGGTTAGTCTTTTTCCCTTTTTAAGATAGGAAAGTGAAACCTGATCCCAGGTAAAAAATAGGATGAGAAAAATGAGAATTATCCCCAGGATAAATCTTCTCCGTCTTTTTTTCCTTTTTTCCCAAGGGCGTTGATATCGATAATGCTTATAATCTATTTCCATTTAATAAATTCTAATTCTAAATTTTTCTCCCATTGAAATATTCAGCCGTTCAGCAGCTGAAGCTTGATTAAGAACAATCTCTAAGTACCCCAAGCTTCCATAAATAAGAAAAACCTCATCCTTTTTCCCTTGAAAATAACTCTTTCGGAAAGAAGTAGTAATTTCCTTATTTTTTATCCATAGACTGATTTTTTGAGATTTAATAAGATCTAAATCTTTAGCAATCATTTTTTGGGAAATATTAGTTATCAAATTGCCAAATTTATCAATATACACCACCTCGCACTCTATCTCCTTCCCATTCATTATTTTTGGTAGATGAATATCTAATTTTAGATAATCAGAAACTTTGGAACCAAATTCTTGAAGAGGAATCCCTTTGGACAACCAGCCAGCAACAGGAGAAATAATATCCCGTCCATGAAAGGTAGAAGTTATCTTGGAAAGAAAATATTTTGAATTTGTTAAAGCAATAATCTCCTGAGGAGGATTCACTTCTAAAACTGAAGTCAAAACACCATTATCTGGAGCAATGAAATAGTAATCTTTGGTTTTGACTAAAAGAATCTTCCTGGAAGAACCTACTCCAGGATCGACTACTACAACAAAAATTGTCTTAGAAGGATAATATCTATAACAAGCAGAAAGAATAAAATCAGCTGCCCGAATATTAAAAGATGGAATGCGGTGGGTCAAATCTACAATTTTAACCCGAGGATTTATTTTTAAAATTACTCCCTTTATTGATCCAACAAAAAAATCATCTTCCCCGAAATCTGTCATTAATACTATTATAGGTGTATTTTTATGGTGAGATTGTTGAATCATTCCTCGTTTCATATTTAATGCTATTAAAAACCTCACTGTTAGTCAACCCAATAATCTTATAAAGGATATAATTAAATTACGAATTTATCTTGGATTGACAAATAATAAGCTAATAAATAATAATTAAAGAGAAAAAAGTGAAATTTATAAAAGTTCTAATTAACTCTATTATCGCTGGATATTTATTTTCAATCCTTCTATCCCTACTCATTATTGATTTAAATTTATATCTTGTTTTAGACTTGTCATTCCTTTTAAAGGTTTCAATTTTTATTTTTATTATTTACGGAAGTCTTGTTATTTTACTATTGATCTTTTCCTTTTTTGTTTACAATTTTTTCTCTGCCAAAAAAATCGATATTGCTTTTCCTTCTCCTTCATTTTTAATTTTGAGTTTTTCCTTTCTTTTCCTTATTTTCGCTGAGATATTTTGGGCTAATTATAAATACTATCAATCTTTTTTTAATCAGACCATTGATTCCATCATTCATAAGCAGATAGCAGTTATTATTTTCTTAGGAGTAGCAGGAATAATATTTTATTTTTTATATTATTCCTACCGAAGGAAAAAAGTCTTTTTTATCACTTATTTTCTTTTATTTTCGCTTCTTTTCCCTTTTATTTTTATCTGGAGAAATGATTATCCATATTTTAGCGAGCGGAAAGAAGTGGCTCATTTTAAAGCTAAAAAATTAGACAAGAAAGTTATTATTATAGGATTTGAAGGATCAAGTTTTGATTTTATAATCCCTCTCATTTCGGAAGGAAAATTGCCTAATTTTGCTTGGTTGATGGATAAAGGTTCCTGGGGAGCACTCAAGAATCTTACTCCCTGTGAACCAATTACTTACCATGCTTCTTTTAAAAAAGGCAAATATCCAGCTAAGCATTTCCAATTCTCTTCTTATTTTTATCAGCTTGATAAAATCGAACCAGCAATTAATATTGTCCCTCGATATATTTTTATCAGGCAGTTAGAAAAAGTAGGCTTATTGAAAGTCTCATCTTCTTCTCCACGTGATAGAACGAAAGGTATTTTAGAAATTTTAAAAGAAAATGGAACTATAACTGTCGATCATTCATGGCCGAGAGAAGAAATAGTTAATCAAAACCCCCAAAAAACCTTTGAGTTATTCTCTCTCTTTTTTGAAGATTTACTTAATAATAAAAACTGGAAAGCAAAATTAGTTAAAAAAGCTTTTTATCAAGACAATTTCAATGAAGAATATTCTTACAAATTAAAAAATGATTTAACTCCTTATCTCTTTTATTTGTTTCTAAATGGATTGAATAAAATAAAACCTTATCTTTATAAATATAGCCGTCCTGAGCTATTCGGGAATGTGAACCAGGAAGATGTAATTAGATATGGAAAGATCATTGAAAAATACTATCAATACTATGACCAGATTGTGGGTAAATATTTATCTTCATTAAAAGAAAATGAGTTATTAATTATCTACTCTCCTCATGGAGTAGAGCCTCTTCCTCTATGGAAAAGATTTATTGAATGGGGACTGGGTAATAAAGAACTGTCTGCTTATTATGATTCTGCCCCAGATGGAGTAATTTTTTTCTATGGCAGCAGTATTGCTCGAGGTAAAAATATTGAAGAAATCAAGCTGGTGGATCTTGCTCCTACTATTCTTTATTATTTTGGTCTCCCAATTGGAAAAGATATGGATGGGGTAGTAGTGACTTCCATTTTTAAGGAGGAATTCACTGCTGAGAACCCAATATTTTATATTTCTTCTTATGACGAAATTCTTATAAGATAAAGAATACGATGTTGATTATTTAAAGGTTTCCAAATGACTAGAAAAGATATTCTCAAGGTATGGGAAGTTCAATATATGAATAAGGAAGGAATAAAAACACTAAATACTAAATTCGAAATCCTAAACAATATCATCCCGAGCACTCGGGACCAATGACCAAAATAAAGTTGCTTTAATCTGTTTTGAATTTAGAACATTTGGATTTTGGATTTGTTTAGAAATTAGTGTTTAGTATTTAGGATTTCAGTTTATGTGGGGGTGAAGCTAATCTCGAGTAGTCGGAAAAAGCCCATATCATTACCGGGCTTTTAAAGTTGAAAGAGCTCTATTTAATAATCTTAAGAATTCTTCTCCATCTCGCTTTTGGTATAAACCCAATCAATTTTTTGAGGCGATCAGTAATTCTTGTCTTCAAATAAGCTCCCCTTTCTGCTTTGTATGAGAAATAAATTATCCACGGTTTACCTTTTACATATGAACGGGGAAGAAAACCCCAATACCGGCTATCCATGCTATTATCTCGATTATCACCCATGACAAATAAATGCCCCTTAGGAACAACAACTGGTCCATAATTATCTCTTAATACAGTCTGATAAGGATAATACTCTCCCTTTGAATAAACTTCACTATCAGTATGAACTTTATAAGGTTCTTCAATGGGCTTATCATTGATATAAACCTGTTTATCTTTTATTTCTATCTTTTCTCCTTCTACAGCGATCACTCTTTTGACGAAATCCTTGGACAAATCTCGTGGAAACTTAAAAACAACAATATCTCCTCTCTTTATTTCTTTTTGAGGAAGAACCACTTTTTCCCAGGGCCAAATACTTTGAGAATAAACAAACTTGTTCACTAGAAGAAAATCTCCAATTAATAGAGTATTCTTCATTGAACCGGTCGGAATTTGAAAGGCCTGTACAACAAAAGTCATTACAAAGAAAACAAAAACAGCGGTCTCAACAATTAGCTCAAAATATTCTCGAAACAAACTTCTTTCTCTTTTTTTCTTTTTCATTTCTAACCTAAATTATAAATGATAAACTGAGAATAATCGAAAAAGAAAAATTCATTAAAATTGTGTTTTTCACTGCTGGTAGAAATTCTTTCCATCTACCCAGATTCTTCTGACCAATTTTATATCCTAACCAGGGAAGAGGCAAAGTAATAAAAACAAGGAGTGAAAGAGGAGGAAATAGTTTGAGGATAACTCCAATTAAAATTACAAGATAACTGAGTAAAGCTAATGAAAAGTAGATAACCAATCCTTTTTTATCTCCAAAGAGAATAACAAATGTTTTCCGTCCTACTTCTCTATCTGCTTCTTCATCAGTAAATTCGTTGATTAGAAGAACCAAGGTGGTCAGAATCCCAGGAGGGAGAGAAACAAGTAATATCCAGGGAGAAAAACTTTGAGTCTGCACATAATAAGCTCCTAAAACCATTAGTGGTCCCCAGGCTAAAAAAATACCCAACTCTCCTAACCCTTTATAAACCAGGTTTAAAGGAGGTCCATTATACCCGAAAACAAGCAATATTGCTGCAATTCCAATAATTAAAATTATATTTCCTCGGGCAATATAGTTTAAATAAAGTCCAATGCTTGAGCCTAATATAGCTAAAATTATGGAAAGGATTAATGCTTCCTTAGGTTTGACAAAACCATCTAAAACCATTCTACTTCCACCGGAAAAAGGAGGTGTAGCATTCTTATTCAAGGAATCATTTCCACTTCGATAATCAAAATAGTCATTAGCCACATTACAGGCTAAATGGAGGAATGAAGCACCCAATAAGGTGAGTAAAAACAATCCTAAATTAAAATGGCTTGTTTGCCACCAGGCAAAAGTACCCCCAATACAAACAGCTCCAATAGTGACGGTTAAAAAAGGTAATCTCAATAACATCAAAATAGCTTTTCCTTTACTCATTCTCCACCTCTTTTTAAAATTTTAGAAAGTTATATTATAATTTAATCAGAAAAAAATCAAGCCTTCTTAAAGAAAATAAAATTAAGAATAAATTTTAAACTTTCTAAGATACGCCTGTCAGACAACAACTTGCTTTTTGACTAAATTTGGAGTTTAATTAGAGAAGGATAAAAGAATGAAATTCACTATTTTTGGCTATCCGAAAACGGGAAAGACCACTTTATTCAATATTCTCACTGGAGCAGAAATTGAAGTTAAAAAATATGAAAAGGAGGAGAAAGAACCGAATATTCGCACCTGTGATGTTCCAGATAATCGATTGGATAAAATCTCAGCTTTATTTCCCGAGAAAAAGAAAGTTTACGCTTCAATAGATTATACTGATTTGGCTGGTCTTTCTTGGGGAAAAGTAAAGAGCAGTCTTTATTTAAACTACTTAAGAACAGCAGATGGCCTAACTCATGTTGTCCGTGGATTTCGAGACCCTGAAATCCTCCATCCTCAAGGAGAAATAAACCCTCCGCGTGATATTCAGAATATGGAGGAAGAGTTAATTCTTTCTGATTTAATTGTTATTGATTCAAGATTAGAAAAAATTGAGCATGATTTAAAAAGAAAAAAAGATCCCGAAGAAGAAAAAGAAAAGGAACTTCTGACCAAGATAAAATTCTCCCTTAATGAAGAAAAAGCAATCAGAGAATTAGACTTTTCCTTTGAGGAAGAAAAAATAATTCGGGGTTTTACTTTCCTGACCCATAAACCTCTTCTTCATTTAATTAATTTGGATGAAAAAGATATTGAATTTTTAGAAAATCCTGAAAAATTCTATCCATTACCGAAAAAAGGAGTTAAGTGTTTCTGTTTTTGCGGAACTATCGAAAAAGAAATTCTTGAATTAGAAAATGAAGAAAAAGAATTATTCTTAAAAGAATATGGCTTGAAAGAACTAAGTATAAATAAATTTTTAAGAGTTTCCTATGAATTACTGGACCTCATATCATTCTTCACCATAGGTAAAGAAGAAGTGAGAGCTTGGACAATTCCCCGAGGAACAATCGCTCAAAAAGCTGCAGGCACAATTCATACTGATATGGAAAAGGGCTTCATCAAAGCAGAAGTCATCCCCTGGGACGAATTAGTCAATATTGGCTCTTTAAAAGAAGCTAAAGATAAAGGGATGATCCGTTTAGAAGGAAAAGACTATTTGGTCCAAGATGGTGATGTTATCTATTTTAGATTTAGCAAATAATTGGTAAACAGTGGTATACCCCAGGGGGTGTACCAAGTTTTTATCTTTGATTTTTGGTGTTTTCAAAAGGTTAGTTCAAATGGTAAAATTATCAATCTAAAAATGGAGAGCCACACTAAAAATCCCTCAAAAGATAAACTGCAGCACTTTGAAATAACTGCTCAAGATAAAAACTCCAGCGCTAGAACAGGAATTATTTATACCGTTCATGGCCAGGTAGAAACTCCTGCTTTTATGCCGGTGGGAAGCCAAGGAACTGTTAAGGCTTTAACCCACAAGCAACTCCAAGAGTTAGAAGCCCAAATAATTTTATCTAACACTTATCATTTATTTTTGAGACCAGGAATAAAAATTATAAAAAAATTAGGAGGACTGCATAAATTTATTTCCTGGGATAAACCGATATTAACTGACAGTGGTGGTTTTCAAATTTATAGCTTATCCCCTTTAGCCAAAGTGAGTCAAAAAGGAGTGTTATTTAATTCTCATTTGGATGGCAGTAAAATCTTTCTTTCACCAGAGGAAGTGATTAATATTCAGAAAGAATTAGGCTCAGATATAATGATGACTTTAGACTATTTTCTTCCCTATCCCACCTCCTATGATTTACTTAAAGAAGCAGTCGAAATTACCAGTCTCTGGGCTCAAAGATCTAAACTTTGCTTTAATCAATCTAACTCCCGTCAAGCATTATGGGGTATTATTCAGGGTGGAACTTACTGGGATTTAAGACAAAAAAGTATTGAAGATTTATTAAATATAAATTTTGACGGCTATGCTTTAGGTGGCTTGAGTGTAGGCGAACCCAAATCTCAGATGTTTGAGATAGTGGAAAAATCAACTTCCTTTTTACCCTTAAATAAACCTCGTTATTTAATGGGTATAGGGTATATTCAGGATATTCTCCAGGCAATTGAAAAGGGAATTGACATTTTTGATTGTGTCTTACCTACTCGAAATGCTCGAACAGGAACTTTATTTACTTCAAAAGGTAGACTGGTGATCAAAAATGCTAAATATAAAGACGACCCCCAACCTATTGATGAAAACTGCAACTGTTATACCTGCCAAAACTTTTCTCGAGCTTATCTAAAACATCTTTATGACAGGCAGGAAATCACCTCTGCTATTTTAAATACCATTCATAATCTCTATTTTTACCTTGACATATTTAGAAAAATTAGGCAATCTATAAAATCAAACTCTCTTCAAAAATTGAGAGGAGGATTATTGAATTCAATAAAGGAGAATGAAAATGATGCTAATTAATTCAATATTATATCAGGCTCAAACAACACCCAGGGGTGGAGGGAATTTTATGACTGCCTTGATTCCCTTCATTTTAGTTTTTCTTATTTTCTATCTCCTCATTATCTGGCCAGCGCGAAAAAGACAAAAAAAACATAAAGAAATGGTCGAACAGCTAAAACCAGGCGACAAAGTAATTACTTCAGGAGGAATTTACGGAACAGTAATGGGTGTTCAAAGGGACAAAATTGAATTAAAAATAGCTTCCAATGTGAAGGTAGAAGTTGCCAAAAGTGCAATTGCTGGAATTATAGGAGCTGAAGCGAAGAAATGATAACGCTTAAAGCCTTATCTGAACATCCCCAAGTGAAAGCTTTTATTGAAAAGAGTAATCACTATTTAGGAGAAATAGGATATACTGAACACGGTGTTCGCCATGCCAAATTAACAGCTAAAAATGCCAGTTTTATTCTTAAAGAATTGGATTATTCAGCTCAGGATCAGGAATTAGCTGCCATGGCTGGGTATGTTCATGATATGGCAAATTTCTTAGGCCGAAAAAACCATCCCCAATCGTGTGCTATATTGATTTTTCATATTTTATCCTCATTGGGTATGGATGAAAAAGAAATTGCTTTAATTATGAATGCCATAAGTAACCACGAGGAAGAGGACGGCGTCCCAACTGACCCAATTTCTGCCGCTTTAATTATTGCTGATAAATCAGATGTCCATCGGTCTCGAATAAGAACTACAAAGTTTATCAATTTTGATTTGCATGACCGAGTCAATTATGCGGCTAAACAATCCAAAATTTTAGTTGATAAAAGAAACCAAATAATTTCTCTTAATCTGGAAATTGATCCAGAAATTTCTCAGGTAATGGATTATTTCGAAATATTTTTAAGCAGAATGTTAGCCTGCCGGAAAGCAAGTAATGTTTTTAACTGTCAGTTTCAACTAATTATTAATGGAGTAAGATTATAAAGAAAATAAGAATTTAACGATGAGAAAAGGAATTGGCTGGAGGCTCAGTCTTACCCTATTTATCACTGCCTTAGCAGTATTTCTAGCTTATCCACCTCGAGAAAAAATTAAATTAGGATTAGATTTAAAAGGAGGAATTCATTTAGTCCTTCAGGTAATAACTGATGATGCAATCAAAATTGAAACAGATCAGGAAATAGCCCGACTTCAAGAAATATTCAAGGAGAAAAAATTAGATTTTTCCTCTGTAAGAAAGGAAAAAATTGGCCGAGTCTCAGTCGAAGGAATAAATCCTGACCAGGAAGGCAAAATCAAGGAAGTTTTAGATGATTATTTCGGGGACTGGAATTATTCCATCATTCGAGATAAAGTTATTTTAACTTTAAAAGCCAGTGTTGCTTCCTATCTCAAAGATCAATCTGTCAATCAGGCAATCGAAACGATCCGTAATAGAATAGACGAGTTTGGAGTGGCTGAACCAGTCATTCAACGACAAGGAATAGGCGGAGACAGAATTCTTGTTCAATTACCAGGAGTAGAAGACCCAGAAAGAGTAAAGGATTTAATTAAAACAACTGCTCTCTTAGAATTAAAATTAGTTGAAGCTGGTCCTGCCCCAGATCAAAAAACTCTGCTTAGGAATTATCAGGGACAAATTCCTGACCAAATGGAAATTTTAAAAGGAGACCCAAAAAGAACCACTGGAGGATATTATTTAGCCAGAAAAGTAGCAGTTATCACTGGAAAGGACTTAAAAAATGCTCGCCGATCAGTTGACGAATGGAATAATCCAGCTGTCTCTTTTACTCTTAACTCAGCAGGAGCAAAAAGATTCGAAAAAGCTACCTCTGAAAATATTGGTCGCCCTTTAGCTATTGTCCTTGATGGAAAAGTTCAGTCAGCTCCAACCATTCAAGCCAGAATCTCAGATAGTGGAATTATTCACGGAAGATTCACCCTTAAAGAAGCCGAAGACTTGGCTTTGGTTCTTCGAGCAGGAGCTCTCCCTGCTTCGATTAAATATTTAGAAGAAAGGACAATTGGACCTTCTCTTGGCGCTGATTCAATTAGAAAAGGACTGACAGCAACTCTATTTGGACTTTTTCTGGTTATGCTTTTTATGATTTTTTATTACAAACTATCTGGAATCAATGCGGTTATCGCTTTAACTTTAAATATGATCATTCTGGCTGGTGCCTTATCTTATTTTAAAGCCACCCTTACTTTACCAGGTATCGCTGGAATAATCCTGACCATTGGTATGTCAGTGGACGCCAATGTTCTTGTTTTTGAAAGAATCAGAGAAGACCTGCGATTAGGAAAAACTGTGAAAGCATCAATTGCAAGTGGTTTCACTCGAGCATTCAGAACTATTTTTGATGCTAATGTGACAACTATTATTGCGGCTATATTTTTATTTCAATTCGGAACTGGGCCAGTAAAAGGCTTTGCAGTCACTTTAATTATCGGTATTACGGCCAGTATGTTTACTGCTGTCTTTGTTTCCCGACTAATATTTGATATTGTCCTCAGCAAGAGAAAAAGGATAGAGAAATTAAGCATTTAGGAGAAAAAAAGAAGGAATTTCAGATGCAGATATTCAAAGCACCCAAAATTAATTTTATGAAATTTAAATATTTTGCCCTTCTCTTATCTGGAATAATTATTCTTTCAGGAATTATGTCCATTGTCTCTAAAAAAGGTTTAAATTTAGGTGTTGATTTTGCTGGTGGAACTTTAATCCGGATTAAATTCGTTCAGCCAATGCCCATTGAAGAAATCAGACAAGCGCTAAAAAAAGCAGGCTTAGGCGAAAGCAAGATCCAGAAAGTAGGAAAGGAAGGGATTGAATATCTAATTAGAACAGTCTCACCTGAAGAGAAAGTAGAAGAAAAAATAGAAGCTCACGAAATTATGGGAAGAAAAGTTATCGAGGCTTTAAGAAGCGAAGAAAAAAAGTTTTTTCAGGAAAAAGGATTAAAAGATTTAAATAGCATTGGATCAAAAGAACTCGCTCTACTTCTCGAGAATATTGTTCCCGTCCAACAAGCAGAGGAAATAGCTGATAAAATAATTAAATATAAAGTCAATCCCAAACATAAAGGAGTGATTGAAAAATATAGTGATCTTAAAGAAATTGGAATAAAAGATGAAGTAATAAATTACTTAAAAGAAAAAACTTTTCTTGGGGAATTTGTTATTTTAAGTAAGGAAACTGTTGGCCCAACAGTAGGTCATGATTTGAGAAGAAAAGCTACCCAGGCAACTATCTGGGCTTTAATTGGAATGTTAATTTATATTGGGATACGATTTCAGATTGGATACGGGGTGGCAGCTATTTTTACCTTGGCTCATGATATTCTGGTGACTATAGCTTTTCTTTCTTTTGCTAACCGAGAAATCAATCTGCCGGTTATTGCTGCTATTTTGACTATAGTCGGTTATTCCTTAAATGATACAATTGTTATTTTTGATAGAGTAAGAGACAATCTGAAAGTTACTCGAAAAAAGCCATTTGAGGAAATCTTAAATGACAGCATCAACCAGACTTTAAGCCGAACAATAATCACTTCTCTTACTACTCTATTAACTGTCTTAGTACTTTACTCTCTGGGCGGAGAAGTAATAAATGATTTTGCTTTTACTATGTTAATTGGGATTATCTCTGGAACCTACTCAACTATATATCAATCGTGTCCCATAGTGTTAGCCTGGCATAGGATATTTAAAGAAAAGAAAAAATTTGGAAAATGAGTTTTAGAACTAATTTGAGGTTGCAATTTATAAAAAAATAATTTATACTTTAATTTGAATATAAACGAGATATAGAAGGATTTAAAAATAGTGTAAGAGGTAAGGCAATGGTAAATAAAAAAAAGCTAACTAAAGAAAAAAAGGAAAAACAAATACCGACTTTATTTAAAGATTCATTCATTGAGGGAGAAAAAGAAGTAGCAAAGAAAGCTCTTGCGCTCCCTGTTTCTTTAGTAATACACGGCCTTATTCTTTTAGCCCTGATTGTTATTCCTCTTCTATACACTCAAAATTTACCTATTTTAAATGTAACGACTGCTTTTTTAGCCCCTCCTCCTCCACCACCTCCCCCACCACCCCCTCCAGCTAAAAAAAGAAGAACTGAAAAACCAAAGCCCCAGATTAAACCTATAGAACGAAAACCTATCGAACCGGGAAAGTTAGTTGCTCCAGTGGAAATTCCAGAAGAAATTTCAGAAGAAGAAATAACTGATCTTGGTATCGAAGGTGGAGTTGAAGGTGGAGTAGAAGGTGGAGTAGTTGGCGGTGTTTTAGGTGGAGTAGTTGGTGGTATTTTAGGTGGAGTAGTTGGCGAAGCAGAACCTCCAGTAAGAGTAGGAGGAGAAATAAAACCTCCTAGACTTATTAAAAAGGTAACCCCCACTTACCCAGAAATAGCCAAACAAGCTCGAGTAGAGGGCATTGTCATCGTAGAAGCAACGACTGATATTTATGGAAGAGTTAAAAATATTAAAATTTTAAGATCAATTCCTCTTCTTGACCAAGCAGCGATCAATGCGGTCAAACAGTGGGTCTATGAACCAATGATAATCAATGGACGGCCAAGAGGAGTGATATTTACCGTTACTGTCAGATTTGAACTTAAATAATGAAAAAATCAAAAGCAATAAATTAAAACCAAGAGGAGGTACATAAAAATGCAATTTGGTCTTATCGAAATGTGGCAGGCTATGGGATACGTGGCCAAAGCAGTAGCTATAATTCTTATTTTCCTTTCAATTATAGCTGTTTACCTCTTTATTGAAAGAAACATTACTTTTAATCGAGCGAAGAAGAAGTCAAAGGAAATAGCTCCCAGACTGGCTAACTTGTTAAAAACAGGAAAAATTCAAGAAGCACTTGATTTAGCCTCTAAAAAAGAAAATGTCTCAAGTCATTTAGCTCGAGTAACTGCTGCTGGAATTCGAGAATTCTTGTCTGGTGAAGAAAGCAAACTCTCTTTTGAAGAACAGATTGAAACCTGTCAGAGAGGATGTGAACGAGTGAGCACTATTGTTACTCAAGAATTTAAAAGAGGATTAAATGTTTTAGCTACAATTGCCAGTTCTTCTCCATTTATTGGTCTTTTTGGAACAATTGCGGGAATTATTAATGCATTCCGAGGGATGGCTTTAACTGGTTCTGGAGGAATCGGTGCCGTGGCTCAAGGTATTGCTGAGGCATTAATCACCACTGCATTCGGAATTGGTGTGGCTGTTATTGCTCTTTGGTGTTTTAATATGCTGACTAACCGCGTTGAAATTTACTCTGCTGAAATGGCCAATACTTCATCTCAAATCCTCGATTTCTTTATCAGAAAACACGAAGAAACTGGAAAATAAAGAGAAAAAAGTTAGGGAGGAAATAAACAAATGGCAATAGAAGTGGGTGGAGAAGAAATAAAATCCGAACCTAATGTTGTCCCTTTATGTGATGTTCTTCTTGTTCTCCTCATTATTTTTATGGTCGTTACTCCAATGCTTCAGAAAGGAGTAGATGTGAGACTTCCAGTTGCTTTGAATACGGTTAATCAACCTGAAAATCCAGAAGTTGTTCTGGCAATGAAAAGGGATGGAAGGATATATCTTAACCAAACCCAAGTAACTCTTGACAATCTAACTTCTATGATAGAAGAAGCTTTTTCAACCGAAGGCGGAGAGAAGAAAATTTATATTAAAGCTGATGCTGATTTAGAATATGGAAAGATAGTTGAGGTTTTCAACAAAGTTAAAGAAGCTGGGCTTGAAGTAATGGGTATAATTACTGAGGTAAAAACTAAGAGCGAGTAGGAATTCTTACTTTAAAAGCAAGAGGAAGAACAGAAATATTTATTTCAGTTACTTCATCCCCTTTTTCACCATCATAATGAAAAAGAATTCGTGTATCACTTATTACCTTTAACTTATGGGTTTTAAAGGAGTGATAGTAGGGTAATTTGTCTATTCCTCCATTAAAAAGTAAAGATAAGTGATAAAGGGCAACCAAGAATGATGGCTTTCTTAAAACACAGACATCAAGTTGACCATCATCTGGCTGAGCATAAGGAGCAATAATCGCCCTCCCACCATATTCTCTAAAATTAGCAAAGGCTAAAATCAATACTTCACAATCCAACTGATTTTTTCCCATTACTAAAGTGCACTTCACTGGAGGATGAATAAGATAATTCTTTATAGCATAAAAAATATAAGGCGAAATTCCTCTTATGTTGTATTTTGAATTAAAATCTTTAGCAATTTGAGCATCTAATCCAACTCCTGCAACATTAAAAAAGTAATGCTCATTAATTTTTCCAACATCAATATTTACATCCCTACCTTGGAAAAGAACCTGAACTGCCTTGTCCAAAGAATGACGAGGAATTTTAAGACCTCGAGCTAAACCATTACCAGAGCCAGTAGGAATAATTCCTAGAGTAGTGTTTTCTCCGATTAATGCTGAACCTACTTCATTCACTGTTCCATCCCCTCCACAGGCTACAATTAAGTCAAATTCTTTCTTTCCCTGGCAGGCTAATCGATAGCCATCTCCCTTTTGGGTAGTCATCTCAATTTCAATCAATTCAAAAAAAGGAGTCAACTTTTTTCTTAGAGCACGAGCAAATTTTAAATTATTTCTTATCCCAGCTTTAGGATTAACAATTATTAATATCTTCTTTTCTTTAAATCCTCTTTTTTCCATGATTGGTCTTTTTGTTAAGAATAATTAATCATACTAAAATTTTATCTTTCCGAAACTCATTTTGCAATTAAATAATAAACTTAACCCAGCAGATAACACAATTTATTCCCTAATTCTTCTTTACTTTTTGGCACCCAGCCCAGTGTTTTCCTCCATATTTCTTCACTTTCCATACAATAATAAATAAAAACTTCATCTCCTCCGTATTTTCTTATCCACTGGACAATTCTTTGATAAACTTTTAACCGCAAGGGTTTGAAATATCTGTATTTACCATCTCGACCAGAAATAAATTCATGGTAGATGATTCTTGTTTTAGGAAATCGCTTCTCAATTATAGATTTTAATCCTAATTGGAATCTCAAACTCCCTAAACTTATCCAGGCAATATCTTTTGGGGAAATATTACTAAATAACTTCTTTATAATTTCTTGATAATCTTTTTCCCAGCCAGGGTGAAAAATTATCGGATCAAAATGAAATCCCACTCGATATCCATAATTGACTATTTCCTTAGCAGCTTTTAATCTTTGCTGATTAGAAGGTGTTCCTATCTCCTGGTATTTAACCATCTCCTCAGAATTTAAACTCCAAGAGACAACTGTTTTCCCTCGATGATCTAATCCAAACAAATCATTTATATTTGTTGTTTTGGTCTTTAACTCAAAAATTGCATTCTTTGATTTGGCAAAATATGAAATTAAATCTTTTGAAGCCTGGGTAAAATGATCTAAAACCAAAGAATCAGTCAACTCTCCAGTACCTATTCTATAGATATTATTTTTATTTTGAGAAAGAAAATTATCTAATTGATTAAATAAATCATCTAAATTAGCGTAAACAGTAATTAGTGGATTATTTAAATAATATTGAAGAATACAATAGGTGCATTCAAGTGGACAATTTAAAGCTAAATTAATTATATAATAATTACAGCAGATATAGTGGGGAGTCCCAGGACAGGGTTTGACAAAATTTCCTTTTTGCTTGGTAATTAAAAGATATTTCTTGCCATGAGTAATCGGATCAGACAAAAAGGTAATCTTTTTAATTAAATTTTCAGGTTGAGAAATAACCTCATAGGAAATTAATGGTAAATTATTCAATATCCTTTGAGTAAAAGGTAAATCAATTACTTCCTGATCAATAAATATTTTTTTAGGAATATATTTATCCATTATTTTAATTTTTCAAAAAATTGCTGAAATTCTTTCTTTTGGCAAATTTTCTTTAATTTTTCAAGAAATTTACTTAATTCCTGCTCGTCTCTAAACCGAAGATTGAGACTAAATCTTTCATCCTCAAAAAATTGACTATGAGAAATCGATATTCCCTTGGGTAATCTAACTTCTTTCAGCCAATTTTTAAAAGAGTCCTCCCATTCACTTAGAAGGGGATATCTTTTCTTTCTAATTAACTCTCTTATTCGGTGAGCTTTTTCTAAAGGACTAAGTGCTTCGGATTGATAAATTTTTGCCAATTCAGAATTTAAAAATATATCTCTAAGAGAACCATCCTCTAATTTTGAAACTTCAATAATATTTACGAGAAATTCTTTCTGGTAATTACTGCTCAAAGGAAGAATTAAAGGTAAAATAAATCTCTGATCCTCAGAAGATAATTCAGTCAATATTTTAACTGCTTGAAAAGAAATTTTCTCCTCTATGACAGCCTTTTTTACCTGAGAATCTAATTCTGAAATAGAAAGATAAAGGTGAAAATTATAAGAAGAAGGCTTTATTTTAAAAAGAGGAAGAAATTTTTGAATTATTTCTTCCTTTTCCATTCCAAATTTTTTTAGTCTGGATATTATCTCTGATTTTTCTATTGAATTTAATTCTCGACTGGTTAAATGGTCGTAAATTCTAAATAAAAAAGCTTTCAAGTCATTTTTTTCTTCTAAAATGCACACAGGAATTTTCTCTATTCCAAGCTCAAGGCAAGCTGAAATCCTTTTCCAGCCAGAGACAACAATAAACCCCTTCTCTCTTTCAGTTATTACTGGAAAATGGATTAAGCCAAACTCTTTGATTGAAGATTTTAATTCCGTAAGATTGTTCTTTTCTAAGGTTTTAAATCTTTTGTCTTCAAGATTAATTTTTTTTATTGATATAATTTTTTGTATCATATAATTTATTTTAAAGGAGCAAGAAACAAGAAGCAAGATGAAAGCAACCTCAATCATCAAACCCCAACCGATTGAAAATTTTAATAAAAAGAGGACAATCTTTATTCCTTTTGATCCAAATAAAGGAATAATAAAGAAATTAGTTCAAGCCCAGGCAATTAAATCTCAGCTTTTATATCAAAGTAAAGTCTATTTATTAAAAGATAAGATTATTCTTTTAGAAGCAATGGGTGCTCCTGCGGCTGTTTTAGCTTTAGAAAGATTAATCGCTTCTGGCTCAAAAGAAATAATTGTCCTCAGCTTTTGTGGGTCTTTAAACCCAGAAATTCCAATTGGATCTGTTGTTCTAATAAATAAAGCTTATTCCAATGAAGGAACTTCGAAACATTATTTTCCTGAGAAAAAAGTTTTTCAGAGCAGTAAAAAATTGTATTTAGAAATTGAGAATATATTAAAAAACCACTCTCTCTCCTATTTCAAAAGTTCAATTGTTTCGACAGATGCTCCCTTTAGAGAAACCTTTTTTTGGGCAAAAAAAATGCAACAGAAAGGAATTGATTGTGTTGATATGGAGATTTCTGCTGTTTATGCTTTAGCAAAATTTTATCACATAGAGGCAGCTTCATTAATGATAGTAAGTGATGAATTAACTAAAGATAAATGGATTTCAAGCTTTTCTCAACTGGATGAAAAAATAAAGGAATATTTTTTCATATTCATCTAAGTCACATGTCCCAGGTCACAAGTCGCAGGCTGACTTAAGTCCACTTGTGACCTGTGACTTGCGACGTGCGACAGGAGGTGTTAATGAAACCAAAAGTTTTATTAACCAGAAAATTTATTCCTCAAGCAATTGACTACCTTAAAGAACATACTAACCTTGAGATTGGAGCCTCAGATAGAAACCTAACTAAGCAAGAAATAATTGAGAAAATTAAGGATAAGGAAGGAATTTTATGTTTGTTAGCTGACCAGATAGACAAACAAGTAATTGATGCTGCCCCAAAGTTAAAGATAATCTCTAACTATGCAGTTGGATACGACAACATTGATGTTGAGTATGCCAAGTCAAAAGGAATATATGTCACCAATACTCCAGAAGTTTTAACTGAAGCTACAGCTGATCTCACTTGGGCTTTAATTTTAACTGTTGCACGAAAAATTCCTCAAGCTGATAGATTCACTCGAGAAGGAAAATTTACTGGCTGGGCTCCTACCTTATTCCTTGGCAAAGATATTTATGGAAAGAAATTGGGAATCATTGGACTTGGAAGAATAGGTCAAGCAGTAGCCGGGAGAGCTAAAGGATTTATGATGGAAGTGATTTATTATGACCAAAAAAGACTTTCTGAAGAGAAAGAAAAGAAACTCCAGGTTTCTTACTCGCCTCTGGATGAACTGCTTTCCCATTCAGATGTTATATCCATCCATACTTCTTTGAACAAGGAAAGTTACCATTTAATTTCGAAAGAAAAAATTAAATTAATCAAAAAAGAAGCAATAATTATCAATGCGGCCCGAGGACCTGTGGTTGATGAAAAAACCTTAGCTTCTGCCTTAGAAAAAGGAGAAATCTGGGGAGCAGGCTTTGATGTCTACGAGAATGAGCCACACATTGAAAAGAAACTTTTAAAATTAGATAATGTCGTTCTTCTTCCTCACATTGGAAGTGCTACTGAACAAACTCGATTAAAAATGGCTATGATGGCTGCTCAAGATATAGTTCTTGTCCTCAAAGGAGAAAAACCCAAACACCTTGTTATTAGTTAGAGCCTTTTCAAATTTAAAAACCTAATACTATCAAAGGTTTTTATATCCTATTTTTAGCTTCACCTCCATTAAAATTACAAATCCTAAGCACCAAATATCAAATAAATTCCCCTATACCAATGCTTCGCATGCTACAGGGC
>JBHIEE010000034.1:0-23079 GCA_046760445.1 Candidatus Aminicenantia bacterium | reverse complement strand
TAAACCTACACATGGATATATAGAAAACACTATTGAATCAATCGGTGCTGCTTTTAGTATGGGGGCTACTATTGTTGAAATAGATATAAGGCGTACAGAAGATAATCATATTGTTGTATTTCATGATGACAAATTGGATTGTCGAACAAATGGAAATGGAAAAGTAGTTGACCACACACTTGAATATTTGAAGACCCTTGACATTGGTTATGGATACACTTACGATGATGGAAAAACGTATCCGTTCAGGGGAAAAGGGATAGGTAAAATGCCTACTTTAGAAGAAGTTTTACATAACTTTCCAGATAAAAAATTTTTAATAGATGATAAAGACGGTTCAATGGAGACAATCGAAGTGCTGGTACGGATTATTAAAAATTTACCGTTGAAACAACAGAAATTACTTTATTATTGGGGACGTTATAAGACCTTTGCATATGTCCAAAAAGAAATACCAGCAGTAAAGCGATTATTGATAAATCGAAGTGAAGGGAAAAAATGGTTTAAGAAGTATTTTATTACATTCGGTTTAGGTGGATTTCCGAAAGAAAGCAAAGATTTAGTATTTGTAATGCCTCTTAAATATTCAAAATACATCTGGGGCTGGCCATATCGGTTTATGAAGAAAGTACATGATGCAGATGCAAAGCTGTATTTATCCATCGATACCGAAGAAGAAGCGAAAAAGTATGCTGATTTTCCAGCTGATGGTATTGTAACTGATTATATTGAGATTGTTGGGAAGTACTTTAAGGATAAATAGTTTTGAATTGCTAACAATATATTAAATAAACACATAACAAAAGTTTGTACCTGACTGAAGGGCGGATCGGTGAATTCCTAACGGTTAATGCGTTCTTTAAAGTTTTGATTAAATTCATAAGTCCAGTGCAAACAAGCCCTTCGGCAGGTGAAACTAAACGTTATACTTAATAAAAAAATAGAGAGAAATGAGGATAAAAAAATTGCATAAAAATTTAAAAAAGGCGACAACTATCTTGACATTTATCGTAGGAGCTGTATTTATAACATTTCATAGTTCAGCGCAAAGGATTCTTCCCACTGTAAAATTCGATTTGCCTGATAATAACTTTTCAATAACCTATATTGGTCATGCAACAACTCTTATTCACCTGGATGGTGTGAATATATTAACTGACCCCAATTTTAGTGAACGAGTAGCATGGTTATTTAAGCGTCACGCAGCTCCCGGAATAGCTTTTGATAATCTTCCTGAAATCAATGCCATAATTATTTCCCATGAACATTCTGATCACCTTGATGAGTCCACACTCTGTAAGTTTGAAAAAGATATCCCGGTTATTATTTCTAGAGGTTTGGGGAGTGAGATAAAAGAACTCAATTTTCAAGATGTCCGGGAGCTTGCATGGTGGGAAAAAACAGTTATAAAAGGCATTGAAATTACGGCTGTCCCCGCAGAACATGATGCAACTGCTTCCGGTTATATTATTCATGGTTCAAAAACAACCTATTTCGCCGGTGATACAGGGATTTTTCCTGCTCTCAGGGATATCGCTAAACAATTTGACATAGACGTAGTTCTTCTTCCTATTGGTGGTTACTACCCTTATTTTCCCGGTAACTTGATTCCATCTGTGCGCAACGAAGTTCGCAGAGATCATATGGCTCCTGATGATATCCCTTATGCCCTGGAAATGCTGAATTATCCCATAATGATTCCCATACACTGGGGAACCTTTAAACTCAGTGGAGAATCCCTGGAAGAACCCATAAAAAAACTGAGTGAAATTGAAAGAGAAAACAATTTAGGGTCAAAAATACGCATTCTCCAACCAGGTGAGGTTTTTGTCCTGGACTCATTAAAAGAAAGCGTAGGTGAAAGATGATATTTTTTATTTTAACAATACGATCTGAACAATGTAGAAATCCAAGTGGTGTTGGCAACTATACACCCATTCGGTGCTTGCCTCGCTTCTCTTGGTCACTTAACTATTGGATATGCGAAATATGAATTTAAATAAATTAAAGATAATATATTAAGAAAATGCCAGTCAGTATAACAAATCGTTGCACCTGACATTTTTCCGCTCCGCTCCAAAATGCAGGTGAACTCAATCGTTATGTTGCTTCGTTCAACGAGGAGAAAAAATGACCAATTCAACTGAAAGGGATGATCGTTCAACCTGGGAAACGGATACCCATATTTTGTGTTCAATTGAGAATTAAATTACTCCTCCTTCAATCAGCACTCCGTGGAGCCAACCCACCAGATAACCTAATAACTCTTTGCTGATTCTTTTTTCTTCCATTAATTGCTTTTATTTTCGGGTCCTCAGCAGCTACTCTGGGAGCAATTATTGCTCCTTTAGAATGACCGATAAGAGCAATTCTGTCTTCTAAAATATCATCTCTTGTTCTTATTTTATTTTTTCATCCGGAATAACAGGAATGAAGATGTGAGAAGGATATTTTTTGCTGTGATAAATCTTCTGTTCTGCTTTCTCATAATGAGTTTCTTTTTCGTTGTGGCCGCCTGTGTTTAGATTGCGCGAGAAAACAGGGAAAGAAGCTGAAGCAATCTCCACTCGAAGAGAGTCTCCAGCAGGAATGGTGATTCCTGTCTGCCAGAGGTCAAGGGTATACTTATAGATCTTTCCTGGAGTGAGAAGCTCAGGTCGGTTTAGAGATTGATGGAAGCGAGCACGAATTTTTCCTTCTACAAGAGGATAGGTTTTCCCCTCTTTCGTAACCCAAACCAGGCGCATAAACCAGTCAGTATCCTTGGCTGAAGTGGAAGCATAGAGAACTGCGGAAATGGGGCCAGCAAAAGTCAGTGGTTTTTCTAAGGGTTTTGTTTGGTAGACGAGGATATCAGACCTGCTTTGGGTAATTTTCTCATGATAGGCTTCTGCTTCCTTTTTCTTTTCTTCGACGGATTTAACTTTCTTTTCCTCCTCCTCTTCTTCTTCGTAGAAGTTGGGGCTAGGGGTTGGATCACCAGGATCGTAAATATAGGAATCATAAGGCAAGTCTTCTGGAGGAGGAGAAGGACTTAATAACCCATCTCCTTTGGAAGTGTTGGCCTTCCCGTTGCTCCAGAGATACCATTTCTGGAATTGAGTATAAGGTAAGGGATACTCGTTGCCCTGAAGCCATTTATTAGAACCCATAACAAAGATACTTACAAGGGGTTCTTTGGTTATTCCGTTATCAATTCCCTTAAGCCAGTAGTCAAACCATCGCAGATAATCCCTTTGTAAATCAACTATAGCTTGAGGCCCAAAGTCAAGATCCCCTATGCGTCTCATGGCCCGGTCTGTATGGCCCCAGGGTCCTAAGATAAGCTTCTGGTAAGGATGGCCATAAGATTTCATCCTGGCATAGTTAAGCTTTGAGCCGATACCATCACCATCAAACCATCCTGATTGGTGAAAAACTGGAATGCGGACATTCTTGAGGCGATCAAGGAAGTTTGCGCTCTCCCAATATTGGTCATTGGTGGGATGCTCGATCCATTTTCGCCAGTAAGGGTTTTCTTTGCCTAGGATTTTTTTATCCAAATCTATAACAGGAAGGGAACGAAGAAGCTTATGGTATTTCTTTTCGGAAATCTGGCTCATGGCGACTCCAGAGAGGTCCGCTGTTGCTTCGCTTTCCAGAATATCTGCCCACCAGATAGCACCCAAAATGAAAAAAACACCGTATTCATAAGGGATGTTATAGAAGGGATCTGGGGGTGAGACGTTGGGGATGATAGTGACAAGGTGAGGAGGACGTTCTCTGGCTGCCCACCACTGGACCCAGCCAACGTAGGAGCCTCCGATCATTCCTACTTTGCCGTTGGACCAGGGCTGGGCTGCAAGCCATTCGATGGTATCATACCCATCCTGGGGTTCGTTTACAAAAGGCTCCCAGATGCCAGAAGAAGAGAACCGTCCGCGGCAGTCCTGAACAGCAAAAATATAACCTCGGCGAGCGTAATAACGCGCCTGGAGCTCTACCATTTCTTTTTTGTAAGGAGTGCGGGCAAGGATCACAGGAAATTTGCCTTCAGCATCAGGTCGATAGATATTGGTTGCAAGATTAATTCCATCCCTCATAGGAATTTCCAGGTTAAACTCCTCTATTATTTCGTATTTTGGGGTAGAAAGAAGAGGGTCTGTTTCAGGCTTTTGAAGAAGAATTTCGAATCCTTCCCTCACGTAAGCTGCATTCTGGGAGGGGACATCGGCAAGATAAAGTCTGTCCTTATCATCTACCCAGAGAGTGATGTCTACGCCTGGGATTCCATAGAGGAATTTTGTAAATTTTATGTCTTTTCCAGCTATGGTTCGCTCCACCTCTTCTTTCATCTCAAGAGAAGCTTCCATCATAGCTCCAGGAATGATGAAGAGGGAAATAGTCTGTTTTCCTCCTTTATTTTTATCATAGGCTCTTACAGATTGGCTCATTAGAGCAGGAGAGAAGTTTTCAAAGAGAACAGCCCCGTCTTTTAGTTCAATGGTGACAGTTTTCTCTTTGAAAGTCCTAGTGACGATGCTCCCTTCTCGGACAAGTTCCATGATTCCCTGGGGAGTATTTTGGATAATTTTTATCCACCTTCCTTCTTCATCTGTTTCGATTTCAGTTACAGTGGTTACAGATTGCCCAGCCATGCTCAGGGTTGAGGTGTTTGAGAATTTTCCCTCTTTTTCCCACTTAAAATTAATTTCAACCAGAGGATCCTCGTTGACGTAAAGGCGAAAGACTCCCTCATCGCTGAAGCCTGACAAAGAGGCTGGGAGTGCTTCAGCCTTCTTTTCTTCAGCTTTTTCTGGTTCTTCTTTCTTTTCTATCTCCTTTTTCCATTTTTCTTCATAAACTTCAAAACTCTGAGAAGGAATTAAAAGAAAATTTAAATTTCCTTTTTCATCTGTGAGTAATTCTATTTTTACTCCTGCCAAATTGAGGTGAAGGAGATGAGCATTTTCTCTGTCAGGCCCCACGTTCAGGGTGATTTCTAATTGAGGCACAACATATGCTGAGAGAGTTACTTCTTTTTCTAAAGCACCCTTCACTTTTTTAGCCACAACAATATAGGGTGAAAAAATTCCATTAGGAAGAAATAAAGCCTCGGGAGAAATTTTGGAAATCAATTCTCTTTCCTGTTGAGCAGCCTTAACTCTATTCTTTACTTCTCCTTGGGTCACTGTAGTTTCTATTTCTTGATTTATGCCATTTACTATTCCTTTAAAATAAAACCTTAAAGGCTTAAATTCTTTATTCACCTCAATTATCATTTGACTGGTAATCAGACTAATTGGTTTATTCATTTCTCCTTTGACTGAAAGGACAAATTTATCTTGCTGCTCAATCCACTCATATTCTTCATAACCTGCTTCCTCTCCCATAAAGTAAATTAGAAGTTTTCCTTTGAACTGGGGCGGAGAAATACTTTCTGGTTCTTGACAAAACAGGTAGAGGAAAGCCAGAAAGAAAATAACAATCATAATAATAATTTTTCTTAACATTTTAACCTCCACATTTAGTTTAATTGCTAATCGGTTTATTTGTTAATTGGACAGAAATCTAATATTAGAAATTCGTCCCTTTTCTTGCTCCTTATTTCTCGTATATACTTTTATACTTTGTATTCTTCAATTTTATTCAAAAATCATTTAATTCACAAATTATATTTCCATTATCGTATTTTATTAAATAATTTGGCTTTTCTTTTGAATACCAAGCATAATGCTTAAGACCCCCTAAAACAAACCCTAACTCTACTTTATAAGTATCAAATTCGCCAGCAGGCACTTTTATCTTTTCTTCCGAAATAACTTTAAGAATACATTCACCTTTGCTTCCCGTAGCCACAACAGCAATAACAAATGTGTGGACATAATCTTTTTTAAGGGGAAATGCTCGAATGAGAAATAACGACTCTTCATTGTCATAAGCATATTTGGGCAAGTCCAGATTATAAGTGCGAGTTCCATCAGGTGTAATGGCTATAATTTTTAATTGTTGATTTTTGTATGTACCTTTGAAATCAAATTTGCCCTCTGGATTTTCGATTGTCCGATGAACTGAAATGGGGCTTAGATCTTTAGCTGACACAATGACTGTTGTCTCGTCCCTCGTAGAATCAATAGAAGTACTTGATGTAATCTGATAAATTTTACCTTCAGGAGCATCCTTCAGTTCAATTTTATAAATTGTTTCTCCTATTTTTAATCCTGTTTTAGTCATCCAATTATATACTGTTATTTCCTTAGTACCCCAAGGGATAGAATCTCTCTGAATCTCTTCTATTTTTCCAAAAAAGGGAGATATAACAAAAGTTCCCGCAAGGATTGTCAATATCATTTTACTAATAATTTCAGCCATAATGCTACCTCCTATAAAAGCTGGCCATGTTTTTCCTGTAGAAAGACCACTTGACTCTTTTAAAGCAAAAAAGTTGAGAGCACAAAACCAGATAACAATTAACAAAATTAATACTATGCCTGAAATGAATCCCACATTTCTCGATAGGCTTTCCGTTAACTCTTTGAGACTTTCCAAATCCAGAGTAAGATCTATTTTCTCAAAATATCCTTCTAACCAAAATCTTGAGGACACTATTGCCCCTAAAAGATAAGGGAACCGAGCTATGGCAGTGAATCCAAAATAATCTATTACTCTTTGTTTCTTTTTAGAAAATATTGTACCTAAAATGAAGAACATAAAAGCTATGCTCAACCAGGCAATTAAACATTCAAAAAGAATGAGATAATAAGAATCAAGCTTGCCAGTTCTTGTTATCTCATCAGAAGGACTAAGATCAAAAGCTCCGTCAAAATGAACAGCACAATACCAACCAATAACTGAAGATAGAAGAATAATTAATATTCCAATTACTAATGCCTTACCTCCAGCAATAGATAGAAAAGGATTATAGAGATTTCTGAGAATTTTTTGAGATGGTTTTGGATGAACTGCTTCGAATTCTGATTTTGTTGTTATTTTTGGTGAGGTTTCTAAAGCCTTTAATAATTTGAGTCCCTCGTCTGGACTGATTTTCCCTTGCTCTATCATTTTTAAAATGCGCTTTCTTTCTTCTTCCATTTTAAATACCTCGCAGAAGTTCAGCTGCTTTTTCTGCTGAAATTTTACCCTGTTCTACTGCATCTAAAATTTCTTTCCTTCTCTTTTCTTCTTGTTCAATACTGTATTTCAAGGTGTCAATGACTTTATCTAATTTGCTTCTCACTGTGGGATAGGAAATATTCATCTCTTTGGCTACTTCTTTTAGACTTCCGCTGGCTAAAATAAAGCGTTCAATAAACTCTTGTTGTTCTGTATCTAATTGAGCTAATCGAGATATTGAAAATCTACCTTCAACAGTAATATCACAAGAAGGACATTTTAACTTTTGAACCTGCATTGGCTTATTGCACATTGGACAGGTGCTAATTATTTTTTTCATATTTTTCATCCTTTTTCACATTATCAATCTATTTATTAATAATATAAAAATTAAAATTGAATTTGTCAAGTATTTTTTAAAAATAGTTTAAATTTATTTAGATAAATATTAATATTATTACATATCTGAACGAATTATGGGCAAGATGATAAAGAGGACTATTCTATTTTAGAAAATAATAAATTGATTCCTTTAAAAACTTGGGCTATTTTTTCTTGAGATAATGTGCCAATTTTTTCAATTAGGCGAGTTTTGTCAATAGTAGCAATCTGGGTAACATTTATGACACAAGATTTCGGCAGGTTAGCTTCTCCCTTTTTAAGATAGACATTTCCGGGGAGATTTTTATATTTCAATTGAGAAGTGATGGCTAAGACAATGGTAGTATTTATTTTGCTTCTATTGAAAAGATTGCTTTGAATAACTAAGGCGGGACGTTTGCTTGCTGGTTCAGAGCCTTTAGCAGGAGGGAATTGAACCCAAAAGATATCCCCTTGATTAATTACCATTGTTCCTCTTTAATAAGTGGGGAAATCTTTAGATATTTTTCGCTAATTTGATGCTGTTCTGTAATGATTTCTGAATCGGAAAAGATTTGATCAATCTTTTTCTCCATCTGTTGTCTGGAAATTTCCTCTACTCGTTTTGATATCTCTTGACTAATAAAACGACTTCTGGAAATCTTTCGTCTTTCAGCCTCTTTATCAATCTTTAAAAGTATAGGCTCTGGAATAGTAATGGCAATTTTTTTTGTAGACATTTTATACTCCCTTATTGAATACAATTAGTATTCATTTTATATCATACTAATATGAATACTAAAAGTCAAGATATTTTTTAAAAGAAGAAGAAAATTAAAGCTAAAATTAAGATAACCAAGATTAAAATTAATTTGATTTTCATTTTTACTCATCCTAAACAGTTTACAGTCTCCGATTTACTCGATAATGACGGCTGTGCCCCAGACTAAGATTTCAGCTGCACTTTGCATAATGTAAGATGTGCTGAATCTGACATTAACAATGGCATTTGCCCCTAATTTTTCTGCTTCCTCTATCATTCTATCAATGGCTTGCTCTCTTGCTTCAGCCATCATTTTTGTATATTCCCTTATCTCCCCGCCAGTAATATTTCTCATTAAAGCCACAATATCTTTGCCGATAAATCGAGCTCTTATAGTGTTTCCTTTGACTAAACCTAAGGATTTTTTAATTGTTTTTCCAGGTACAGTTTCAGTACTGAGAACTATCATTTTCTTACCTCCTTATATCTTTCTCTCTTTCTCATAAAGATTTGCTCTCTAAGAACAGAAATTAAAAGGATGATCAACCCACCAATAAAAGCCAGAATTCCTATTTTCAAAAATAAAGGAACAGTTGGATCATGAATTAAGTCTTCTATTAGCTTATAAATTCCAAAGAAAATAATAATGATTGATCCAATTGAAAGCAAAATCCAACCAATTTGCCTCTCTAATTTGTTGTAGACAGAGGACCAGTAAATTCCCCAAATTTCCTTAGAAGGTTTTTTAAATTCCATCTTTTTCATCACCTCCTCTAATTTATTTAATTCTTCAAATTCTCTCTCACAATCTGAGCATTCTCTTAAATGTTGCTTAACAATTTTTCTCTCTTCATTATCTAATTCTCCTTCTATATACAAGGAGATAAGTTCTTTAATTTTTTCGTGTCTCATAGATATTTCTCTAATTCTTTTTTTAATTTTCTTTTAGCATAATACAAGGAAGACATTATACTTCCTGTTGGTTTATTCAAAATCTGAGCAATCTCCTGATAAGAAAACTCCTGGAAATACCTTAAAATAATTATTTCTTTCTGCTCCAGTGGAAGATCATCTATCCCTTCCCACAATACTTTTTTCATTTCTCTATCTTCTTTCTCTGTGTTTAAAATTCTTACTCCATCTAAGGGAATTTCATTTATCTTTTTTCTTTTTTTTATATGGTCAAAACATAAATTTCTAATAATCTGATAAAACCATGGAAAGAATTTTTTATTCGGATTAAAATTTTTTATCTTTCGATAAGCTTTAATAAATGCCTCTTGAGATATATCTAAAGCATCCTGTTCATTATGAACAAACCCTAAAGCAATGTAATATGCTCTTCTCATATAGCTATTGACGATATGTCGATATGCCTCTTTGTTTCCTTTTTTAAGTTGCTTAATAAGTTCTTTCTCTTTAAGTAAAGAATCGTCTTTCACAATTTCCCTTTTCTAATTTCTATTTTCATAATTCAACATTCAAAATTCATAACTCACAATTCATTTATATATACTTTGGATTTTTCGATTTTATTCAAAAATAATTGCTTGAAATAATTTAAATTACCACTGAATAATTTTTTTCAATTGTTTAACTCGAGAGCGACTTAGAGGAAGTTCTGTGCCATCAGTAAGAATTATGCGATGGCTACCTGAGAACCATGGAATGATTTCTTTTATCCGAGAAAGATTAACAATAGCACTCCGATGACACCGAAAAAAAATCTCTGGGTTTAGTCTCTGTTCCAATTGAGTAAGAGAGCAATTTATAATGTGACGGGAGCCTTTCACATGAGCATAAACTAATTCTCTATCCGCCTGAAACCAGCCAATAGCCTCAACATCTATAATTGAAATCTTTTTTCCTCCTTTAACGCCTAATTTTTCCAAATAATGGTCTCTTTGAGTTAAAGTATTAAAAAGTTGTTCAAGTTTTGGTAAAAAATCCTTTTTTTCTTTTAGAATTTGACTTGCTTTTTGAAGAGCTTTATGAAATCTTTCTTCACTAAATGGTTTAAGAAGATAATCCAAGGCGTTTATTTCAAAGGCATTAATTGCATATTCATCATAAGCAGTAACAAAAATACATAAAGGTGGTTTATCAACCATTTGTAATACTTCAAAACCATTAAGCTCGGGCATCTGGATATCAAGGATTACCAAGTCAGGATTTTTTTTCTCTATCATTTCCACCGCTTCAGCACCATCTTTTGCTTCACCAATCACTTCAAATTCTTTTAAAGGAATAAGAAATTGCTTTACTCTCTCTCGAGCTAAAGTTTCATCATCCACAATAAGTGTTCTTATTTTCATTTTATATTTTCAGGAATGTTTATAGTCACTGCTAAACCATGGGGCATTATGTTTTCAATCTCAAGCAATCCTTTTTGACCATAAATCTTTTCAAGTCGATCTGAAATATTTTGAAGTCCTGTGCCTGAGCTAAAAATATTAGATAGCTTGTTTTTGGGAATTCCTGGACCGTTGTCTTCAATCCTTATTTTTATTATTTTATTTTCCTTATGAGCTATGATTTTTATCTTGCCAATTTCAGAATGAGTGGAAACACCATGTTTTATAGCATTTTCAACCACGGGTTGAATTATCAAACTTGGAATAGCTATTTCTAAGTTTTCTGGAGAGATTTTTTTCTCAATTTTTAACCTTTCACCAAGTCTTGCCTTTTCAATTTGGATATAGGTGTCAATCAAATCAAGCTCTTGTTTAAGAGTTATAAGCTCTTTTTGTGAGCTTTGGAGGGTATAACGGAAAATCTCAGCTAAGTTTTCAATCATTTTTTCAGCTTTCCCTGGATTAAGCCTGGTTAGAGCAGCAATACTATTTAAGGTATTAAATAAAAAATGAGGGTTTATTTGTGCTTTTAGGGCTTTAAATTCAGCTTTAGTTGCCATTTCTTTAGCCTCTTTTTCAGCAATAATTCTTTTCTGAATCTCCTGATAAAAGCTTGATGCATAGTGGATGCTTATAAATATAGTTGTGACAGTGAGATTAATTAAAAGTATAAAGAGGAACTCCCGAGGATTAAGAGGATTAAAAGGTGGAATTTTAAGAAAAATTTTAATAATAAAAAGATCAATCCCAGTAACAAATAAAACTGCTATACTACTAATACTAATCTCTTTTATGACAAAGCTTTGAAATGGTATGATAGGAAATTTAAGTATAATGTATTGATGAATTAATTCTTGTGAACCCCAAATAGTTGTAGTGAAAATCAAGGCAATTATAATCACTTTTAATAAATGCCCCCCCCAAACAAAGGTTCCCAAAAGCAAACCAATTGTTGTACCTATAAGTAAACTCTTAATCAGCCATATTAAAAATCTTTTTAAGTTTTTCCTCATAACAAAATTAAATTAAAATTTAGATGAATTTGTCAAGCTACCAATCTCTAGAACTCAATACTAAATCCTCCAACTGGCAAAAAGCCCCATTGATAATGAGGAAAAATTTTGCTATTTTCCTTATCCCAAGCATAGAAATAGACATTATCTCTATTATAAACATTCTCTATATCAAAATAGATAACTAAGTTCCATTTATTAAAATGAAATCTTCGGTCAACTCGAAGATCAAGTCTGTGATAGGCAGGAAATCTTTTAGCATTTATCTGATTTATATCTAACCTTCCTTCTCCAGCCTGCTTAGATAGCTCTTCATCAAATGGAGTGTAAGGACGACCACCTGTATATCTCCATTTTAGACTGAACTCCCACTTAGAAGAGGGTTTATAACCCAAGATACAAGTGAAAATATGGCGATAATCATAATTTCCTGGACGCCAGATTCCATCCAATGCTTTAAATTTAACATCTGAATAGGAATAATTAATCAGAGTATAAATTTTTTTGATTAGTTTTTTCTGGAAGAACAACTCTATACCCCGGGCATAACCTTTTCCTTGACTAACTAATTTATTTCCAAAAAATGAGCCAAATTCTCCTCCAAAATTAGCCAAAGTATTAGTTGGGTCATCAACATCTAAGGGATAGTTTTTATATTCTTTGTCATAAATTTCAACTGTGAATTTTGTATCATCTCTGAATAAGTGGTTCCAGGATAGGACATAATGAGTAGCTTGAAGGAATTCTAAGTCTGAGTTTTCTGGATGTGCTACTAACCAGATGTATGCTGGAGACTGATAATAGATACCATAGGAAAGTCCAATACGGTCTTTATCTGTCAATTGATAGCTTAGACCAAATCGAGGACTAATTGATGATTTTTTTATGTAATCAAAATAGTTGTAATTAAGACCTAAGTTTAGCTTTAATTTAGAACCAAAACGATGATCATATTGAAGAAAAGCTGAAGCTTTGGAAGAGCGAAAATCAAGGTCTATTTCTTGTCCAGGTCGAGAAATACCCATTTGATCAATGCCAGGTTCATCATAGATTTGATAATCATTATCTATCCATTTGTATGAAATTCCAACTCTTATCTTATCATTTGAACTTAAGACATAGTTCAGATCAAACTTAGCTATTCTCTCTATTTCTAAAGACTGATTATTATAGACCTTTTTATCCTGCTCAGAGGGATCTTTGACATTGATCTTGGTCTTATTTAGAGACTGAGATAGAGAGAAAATAGAATATCCTTTTGCTCCCCATAGAGATTTAAGATTTGTTCCTATAGTATACTGGTTTTGATCGAAATATGTTTTTTGATAATTAGTAAATTCATCTGGATCCTCAAACTTAATCTGGTCAATTCCACTGATTCCAATTAAAGACAGCTGATGATTTGTATTTAAATCATAAACAAATTTTGTCTGAAAACTGATATATTCTGGCAAACCTGAAATATCTAAGGCTTCCTGAAGCAAATCTAAATAGCTGCGATGAGCAGAGATCATCCAAGAGCCTCTTTTTGCTCCAATAGGTCCTTCAAAACTACCTCCAAAACCAGCCATACTCAGATTAATATCACCAGTAAATTCTTCTCGACTTCCTTCCCTTAATCTTATGTCCAAAACAGAAGAGAGTTTATCTCCATAATTAGCTGAGAAACCTCCACTAAGAAAATTTACTTCTCGAACAAAATCCGTATCAAGCATACCAATAGATCCACCTGATGCTCCTTGAGTTGCAAAGTGATTTATATTTGGAAATTCTATATTATCTACTATATTTAGATTTTCTGTTGGGCTTCCTCCCCGGACAATTATATCATTTCTCATATCCCCTGAAACAGCTACTCCTGGCATACTCTGAATAACCCTACTAATATCCTCAGCTGCTCCTGGCGCGCGTCTTATCTCTTCATAATTTAGTCCCTGAACACTGGTTGAGGTATCTAAGCGTTCAGGAAAATAATCTGCTGTGACAGTTATCTCTTCCTTAATCAAAGCTTGCTCCATTTCTATTCTTTGCTGAGTGATATGCCCTGTGTCTACCACTATATCGGTTATTACTACTGGCTCAAATCCTTTTAAAAAAGCTAACAATTGATAAGTTCCAACTGGTATGTTTTCTAATTTAAATCTACCTTGATTATCAGTCTCTGCTTTCCATTCATGATCAATAATTTCAATTGTAGCTCTTGGCAATGGTTGCTGGGTATATTTATCAACCACTTGCCCATGAATACTTCCTTTCTTTTGTGCTGAATAAGCCCAAAATGAAAGGAATAAAACCAAAAAAAGCCATAAAAGTAATTTTTTTATCATTTTTCCTCCTCTTTCTTAATTAAAAATTTGGCTTAGTCCTGTAAAAAAGAATAATGCCCCACTTATAATGGCAAATATCTGAGCGATCCAACGGATGTTTTCAAATTTTGAGAAATAACTTAAGAATAGAAATGGAATAAGATAGAGAGAAGTAGCCATAAAGAAGGCAATAAAGAAAGTGATTCCTTTGATGGGATTGCCAAGATTAAAACTATACGCTGTTGCCAAAAGAAAAGGGGGGCAGATATTGAATCCAGTGAAAAACCCGATGATTGCGGGCAAATTCTTTTTAGGGAAAATTTGCTTAAGAAAACTACATTTTTTAGGCCATCCTGTTATTACACCATAGAAAATGAGAAGAAGAGAAAGGGTCAAAATTGCAATTCCTGACAATTTATTTACCAAAGGATGATTAAATGTCTGACCTAACCAACCAATGAATGCTCCAAAGCTTATATAGGCTATGAGTCTTCCTAAAGAGAACTCAACTATAATGCGAGTTCTTAAGAGAATAGAACTTTGATATTTAGCAAACATTAGAGGGAAAAGCACAGGCAGACAATACCCAAGACATACTACTCCATTAGAAAACCCTAACAATAGTCCTTTGGCAATCATTTTAAAAGCCTTTTTGCTTCAATACCTTGTTTAGAATCAGGATCAATCCCTATCACTTTTTGCCAATACTTTTTTGCTCTCGCAATATCTTCTTTTCTCTGCCAAGCTTTTCCTAAGGCGAAATAGATTTGAACTAAAATATCCTTAGAGAACAAATCAGGATTTTTTTCTTTAAGTAAAAGTAAATATTCAAAATCAGTTATAGCTAATTCAAGCCTATGGAAAAAATCAGGTAAAGAAAGAGAATTATTTGCTCGAATCATTCTGACAGTGATATTATCAGGAGCAAGTTCAACTGCCTTATCCATCTTCTTTGTTCCACTATTCACAAATCTAATTTTGTTAAAGGGCAAAGTGGCATATTTGCCTTTTAAGGTCAAAAGACTACCGTACCAACAATATGCCTGAGCATTCTCTGGGTCGATTTCCAACAACTTTTTAAAGATTTCTTCACCCCTTTTAATCCCATCTTTATTTCCTTCTTGAGCTAAGTGGTGATAAAGGATGCCAAGCTCTAAAAGAAACTCAACATTTTCAGGGTCTTTCTTTAAATTTTCTTCAAGAGCTTCAATTTTTGTCTTTGGATCACTACTTTGAGCTTTAGATAAACCAATAATAAACATAGCTATTAAAAGAAGACTAATAATTCTTTTCATTTCGACCTCCAGATAAAAATTAAAAATCAAATATCAAAAATCAAAATGACAAATTAAAATTCAAAACTAACTTTTTTAAGTGCTGCTGTGTTGCAGTTCTGCAGTGTTGCGGTGAGTTATGAGCAGCACTGCAGCACCGCTCAACTGCAACACTATTTTTATATTTTTGCTCTGTCATTTTTATCTTTGATTTTTGCATTTTGATTTATCTAATATTCATTTCTCTAATTGAAAGCTTATCAGCTACTTTTTTCATCCAATCACCTGAATAGTTATAGAAAAAAGTAGGAATGAGCCATAATAGGAATAAGGCATATAAAAAAATAAGTATGGAACGAAGAACAATCCAAACTGAATTCTTCCAATCTTTACCCATTTTAAATCTCCTAATATTCACTTAAAAAGTAGTGTTCCTTCAGTAAATAACCGATAAATTCTTAGCATTGTTTGAGGAACAAAGCTACCTGATATTATTGCTCCAAAAAGAAGCGCACCGAAAACAAATATTGTCCTGGCATCTATAATTTCTTCAATAAATCTGAGAGGTAGAGCTAAAATCTTATTTTTAATTCTTGAAGACAAAACTCTATCTTTAGTGGAAAAAGGAATGCCTAAAAGACGAAAGTCAATCGCTCTGGTTGGGCATTCATCCATACACTTTCCACATCGAATACAAGTCATAGAGATTTTTCCTTCATTAATTGCAAAAATAGGACAGAGTTTCTCGCACTTTTTACAATTAATACATTTTTCTTTATCAATTTTTACTCTATAGGGATTAATCAAACCAACTATTGATTGGGAAGCACCTAAAGGACAAAAAGTGCCACAATGAATTCTTTTTTTGCTCAATAGAGGGAGAATAATTAAAAGTCCAATACCAAGAGTAATGAAAATTACTGCCTGAAGATAAGTAGTAAGATTAGTAATTTCTACATACTCTGTTACTAATTTTAGTGGACATATCCAAGCACAATAGACAGGTTCCATGGATAAAAATGCCCATATAATAATTACAAAGAGAAGGGCAAAAGAGAAATAGCGCCACTTAGGATTCAAATTTTTAGAAGGAATTTTCTCTTTGTGAAGAATTTTTGAAAAACCTTCATCAATCCCGCCAAAAAAACACCCCCAGCTACACCACCCCTTGCCCAAGGAAATCACTCCAACTAGCCACATAAATAATATAGGATAGAAGCCACCATAGGGACCTTCCAAAAGTTTAGTTGGAAAAATAAGCATTTGCTTTAAAATTGCGGGTAATATTAGCTGGGGAATAGCCACTGGACAAAGAGGAACTTCCAAATTATCAATTGCTTGCTGGGTAAGAACCATTCCTCCTCTTTGTTCAATTAAATGACTGACAAAAGAGATAATAAAACTAAAGGCATAGATTATGAAAAAGATAGAGCGATATTTGGATACTTTGCCAGTTCTATAAATCATAAAAGTTATAAAAACAAGAAAAAAAGTGTATGCAGAACTTATAGCAAACATCGATGGATCTGGGATATTCCTTGCTACAAGAAAAGTAGAAAGAAGAAGTAGCATTAAAAAAGATAAAATACTACTAGTAAAAACTGATTTTTTTAAAGAATTTGGAATTCTCTCTTTCATACGAATAATATAGGAAAGAGTGAATAAAATAGGCAAAGAAATTCTGACAATCGGTATTATAGAATTATGAATGGTAAAATTTCAGGTTGAATGGTAATTAGAAATAAATTATTTTAACTTTTGCTGATAATCTTTCGTCTTAAATTTAGTTTATTTTATTTTTGACATCTAAATTATCCTGTGCTATAAGCAAAGATAATTGAGAGATAAGGAGAATGAGAAAACCTCAATTTCTTTCTGAAGGAATCAGGCACGCCACCATAAATGGTCATAGGTTTCACCTGAGATTGACTGATCCGACAAAAGAAAATTACCTCTGGATTGATGGCACCCAGCCACCTTTGGTTCTCGACCAAGTGGCGGCTGAGTTTATTGCTCATCTTATTGATGCTATGTGGAAATTTCAAGCTGGAGATGGTGATGAATCTCAAAAAGTGATTGATTATGTGGTAGAGAAAATGCATCAAAAATATGCTAAACGCTTTAGTTTGCGAAAAATAACTAAGGAAAGAATACGAGCTGATCTGGATAGAATTTTTGGAACCATTATGGATATTGCCGAAGGGAGCTGCCCAGTGGAAGTGGGCTTGCCAATGAAGGAAATCAAGTCTACTAAGTGGATTGCGCCTGCCCGAATGGATTTAGCTATAACCTATCGCTGTCAGCTCAATTGTGGAAAGTGCTATACAGGCGGCTCCAAGGAGATGAAGGAATTAGCTACAGAGGATTGGACTAAAATTTATGATATTCTTTGGAAAATTGGTGTTCCTCAGATTGTGTTCACCGGTGGAGAGCCTACCCTCAGGGAAGACCTGGTTCAATTGGTGGGTGAAGCCGAGGAGTTTGTAACAGGCCTGGTAACGAATGGTATTAAATTAGCCGAACTTGCCATACCTTTGAGAGATGCAAGTCTTGATTATATTCAGGTGACAATAGAATCAAACAACTCAGAAATCCATAACCAAATGGTGGGGAATGGCGATGCCTTTGAGAAAACAGTGGTTGGCATTAAAAAAGCCCTTTCCTTGGGCATGGAGGTAATTACCAACACTACTTTAACGACCCACAATGCAGATACTTTTATTGATCTTATTAAGTGGGGAAAAGAAATTGGCTTGAAGCATATGGCATGCAATACAATTATATGTAGTGGCAGAGGGATTCAATATAAGAAAGAGGAGGGACTTTCTCACGAAGCCTTAAAGAAGCTTCTTGCTCAAGCCTTAGAATTGGCAGACAGTTTGGGCATTGAACTTCAATGGTATTCTCCAACCTGCTATCTTGAGCTTAATCCCATAGAGCTCGGTTTCGGTATGAAAGGATGTTCTGCAGCTGCTCATAATATGACCATACAACCAGATGGGACAGTAATTCCGTGTCAATCATGGCCGGAAACTATAGGCAATGTTCTGAAGGATGATTGGAAGAGTATTTGGAAACACCCGACTTCCAGAAAGCTCAGAAAGCATGAACTTATAGCTGAAAAGTGTAAAGATTGTGAATATCTTGCCACCTGCGGCGGAGGCTGCCCCTTGGAACACATCAATAAATAAGGAAGAAAATAATGATGAAAGGGAAAATATATCTTGGCTTCTTTTTTGTTTTCTTTATTCTGGGACTCCCCTTTTTCGCTTTTGCTGATACTGGCACTTATCGAATTGTCGATTATACAGTTAAGTTAAAACCCCGTTCAGATGGTACAGTTGAGATGGAATACTACCAAAAATGGTTAGTAACAGGTGGTCACATACCCTGGATAACCATTGGTGTGGCCAATAGCAGTTATCAAATTGACCAGAGCAAAAACAGAGGAAATATCAGGAGTATTCAATCATATAATTCTTCTGGTTGGTCAGGGGTTAGAATAGACCTTGATAAAAATTATCTGCCAAGTGAGACCTTTGAAGTAGGATTCTCCCTCATTCAGAGCAGGCTTTTCTATGCTGATAAAGAGAATTATAAACTTGATTTCACTCCGGGATGGTACGATAGAGCTATTACCGAGAGACTGGTCGTTACTATGCACATCTTTGCACCGATTGACCGTGTAACAGCCTCTCCAAGACCAACTAGGATTGAGGGTCAGGAAATAATCTGGGAAAGGCTCAATTTGGGTAAGGGTCAAAGATTTTCTGTCTCCATCTCTTTCCCAAAGACTTTTATGCCTCAGGCAAATACGAGTGCCTTAAGAGGTAAACGAACGAGCCAAAGATCGTCTGGATGGTTCATCTTATTTTTTCTTTTTTTCATAATAATGATAATAATAGTTATTATCAATAGCATTGTTAAAGGAAGTAGATATGGAAGAGGCGGGAGTGTGTTCGTTGGTGGCTCTGGTGGAAGGTCTGGCCGAAGTTCAGGCGGTGGTGGAGGCTTTGGGGGAAGGTCGTCATCCTGTGCTTGCGCCTGTGTCTCCTGTGCCTGTGCGTGTGCCTGTGCTGGTGGAGGAGGCGCAGGGTGCAGCAAAAAAATCACTCATATCTGCCCTATTTGCTCAGAAGGAAAAAAGTGAAGAGATTACCTCAGATAGCAAAACTATTCGCTGTAGTAGCTATCTTATTATTAATCAGTTGTGGAGGTAAGGAACAGCCTTACGATACAAATGTCAGCCTTGCAAAAGGGGAGCCTGCTTTTATTCCTCTGGGTGATTACTGGGTTATTGATAAAGTAGGAGCGCTTTCCAGAGAAACGATAATCAAGGGAGATACAATCTGTCAAACCTTACAGGATGATGGGATTGCTGAGATGGTCGTTCTGATTCAGACAGGCATAAAGCAGCCTGAGAAATACGCCACGCACTATGGGAGGTGGCTAAAGCTTGGCAAAAAAGGAAGGAGCACCGAAGGCGGCAATAACGGAATAGTCTGGCTCATAAGACCTGATGCCGAGTTCAAGATGACTATATCTGTGGGGCGTGGCCTGCCACGATTTACTTCCTCTGATTATGGTGAAGTAATGGAGAAAGCGAAAGAATATCTTAACTTTAATAATTTCGATAAGGGTGTCCTGGTAATTATTGAGGAGACAAACAAAAAATTGAGGGAGTTGTACCCTAAAGGAGGAAAATAATGAGTAATGCATCAAAAATGGGAATTATCGTCTTAATTGGCCTTGTGCTTATGGCAGTGATATTCTTGGGAACCATGTTTGTCGGGGTCTATAATAAGCTTAACACTATGAATCAAACTGCCTTAGGAGGAAAATCTCTTTACTCCTCGGCTTTAAATCTTTGCAGCCAGAAAGTAAAAGCTGTATGGGCTATGGCAGACCAGATATCCGATAAAGAGACAGAAGCACAGCAAGCCATAGCTGCTGCTCGCTCGGGATTTGAGCAAGCGGAAAAGCTATTTAGGACAGCCCTGGAAAAAGGGGGAAGTTCTGAGGAGTTGACCAAATCTGCCAATGGAGTTCTTCAATCAGCCTTAGCCATCCGTGTGCAAATTGAAGCGTATCCTGTCATTAGAAGTGTGGATACCTATAATCAAGCTATGCGTGGAGTGGAAGAAGGGATCAACGAAATAAAGACTGCTCTGGATGATTGGATTGTGAGCATTAGAGCCTATAATACTTATAGGAAAAGCTTTTGGGTAGATATGCTCACAGGTATATTCTCTGGTAAGTTCAGTGTTTTTCCAGAGGAATATAAATATTACGAGGGGCCTATTGAAGAACTGGATATCGATGCCTTGAATCCACAAAAAAGCGAGTAAGACAAACTACTCCTCCAAATGAAAGCACTGTAGGGACTCCCTATCTGGCTGTCAAGAATATAGTTTTCCTTTTCGTCTTTTCGCATTTGACATCAATTTTTTCTTTGGATATAAGCTATAGAAGAAATCAGCAGATGAAAATTAAACAAAAGATTAATTATTAGAAGAATTTTTACTGCTCATTCTCTGTCTTGTAACTTCAAACAAAAAAATAGAAGCGGCCACTGAAATATTTAGAGAGTTTATCTCTCCTAAGAGAGGAATGGATAATATTTTGTCACATTTTTTCCGGATTATTCTGTGAAGACCTTTCCCTTCTGAACCGAAAACGAGAGCAATAGGTAAAGTATAATCAAATTCATACCAGTATTCTTCTTGACCTGCTTCTGCACCAATCACCCAAATATCTTTTTCCTTTAGTTGATCTATCAACCTTGAAAGATTTTTCACTCGGGCAATTTTTACATTTTCTATGGCTCCTGCAGAAGTAATAGCCACTGTCTCAGTCAAACCAACTGATCTTCTCTCGGGAAGAATAATTCCATCTACCTTTGCCCCTTCAGCTGATCTGATTATTGCTCCCAAATTTCTGGGGTCTTCAATTCCGTCTAAGATAACTAAAAAGGGGAGGGGTGACTGAGTTAGTATTTCTTCGATGGAACAATACTCTTTGAAGGAAAGTAAAGCAATTATTCCTTGATGAGAACTATCTTTCTGGTCCAGGTTGCTCTTGGGGACAAAAACAACAGGAACATTTTTTCCTTTAGCGAGAGTGATTATTTCTTTAATCCTTTTATTGAATTTATCTTTTTGAATCAGTATCTTACTAACTCGTTGAGGAGAGGACTTCAGAATTTCTAAAATAGGATTAAGCTTGGTGAATTTATCCATTTATTAATTTAATTCCTGTTTCCTAACTCTTGCTTCCAGCCTCTAATATACTCCCTCATCTCTTTTATTCTTTGAGCACAGTTTTTAATTTTTATAGGAAATTCAAGTTTTGCTCCTTGCTCGACCAAGGGAATGAGCTGAATCAGCTCTAAGCCTGACGAGCGAGCAGTCAGAGCCACCCTTAAAGGATGATAAAGTTTTTTTCCTTTATATCCTGCTTTTTGCTTTATTTTTTCTGTAATTTGGACAAACTGGTCATAACTGAAATCTTTTAGTCCGCTCATTTCTTGGGAAAAGAGCTGGATAACATCTTCTGCTTCCTTTTCTTTTAAAATTTCTCGAGCTTCTTCATCCATTTCTTGAGGGGAAAACTTGAAGAATATTGAAAACTCATCCACTAGTTGTGGGAAACGGTCAACATTAATGATTAAACTCTCGACAGCTTTTTCAAGCCACTTCCAGTGAGCTTCGGTCATTTTCTCTGGCAGATATCCAGCTTCTTTTAAACAAGGAAAAGCCTCTTTAGCCTTTTCCTGGGCAGATAATTTTTTTATATGCTGCCGATTCATCCAGTTAAGTTTGTCGTAATCGAAAATAGCAGCTGATTTACTTACTTTTTCCAGATTAAACAGGTTAATCAGCTCTTCAGTGGTCAAAACTTCCTGACCTTCTGGTGGCGCCCAGCCTAAAAGAGCTAAATAATTATTTAAAGCTGAAGCCAAATATCCTTCTTCCCTAAATTGATCAATCGAAGTTGCACCATGTCTTTTACTTAATCTTGTATTGTCTTTACCCATAACCATTGAAAGATGAGCAAATATAGGTGGAGAGAGACCTAAAGCCTGGTAAACTAAAATTTGCCGAGGGGTATTAGAGACATGGTCTTCGCCCCGAATAACATGGCTGATTTTCATTAAATGGTCATCAATTACTACTACATAATTGTAGGAAGGCAAACCATTGGAACGAACTAAAACAGGATCCCCAATACCTTCCAAATTAAATATCACCTCACCTCTAACTAAATCATGAAATTTAATTACACCGCTATCAGGAGTTTTCAATCTAACGGCTGCTTTTTCCCCACTCTCTATTCTTTTTTTAGCTTCCTGAAAAGAGATATTTCTGCATTTTCCAGAGTATTTGGGCGTTCTTCCTTCAGACAAAGTTTTTTCTCTTTCTGCTTCTAACTCTTCAGGAATGCAAAAACAATAATAAGCTTTACCTTCTTCTAATAATATTTGAGTGTATTTTTGATAAATTTCCAATCTTTTAGACTGACGATAGGGACCGTATCCTCCTCCAATATCAGGACCTTCATTCCAGTCCAGCCCAAGCCATCTTAAATCTTGGATTAGCGCTTTCTCATATTCTTCAGCTGATCTTTCTATATCTGTGTCTTCTACTCTTAAAATAAAAACCCCATTTTTCTGTCGAGCAAAAAGCCAGTTAAACAGAGCTGTTCGGGCATTTCCCACATGGAGAAATCCAGTTGGACTGGGAGCAAAGCGAACTCTTACTTTATTCATTGTAAGTTTATTTTATCTGAATAAATAACTTAAAACAAGACGAAAATAAGATAGTTGTTTAGTTTTAAATCTATCATCCAACCAGAAGAAATTCAATTTTTTCCTAAAATCAATTTTCACATCCTAGCTTCTAATTCTTGAAAGACGGA
>JBHIEE010000033.1:0-23140 GCA_046760445.1 Candidatus Aminicenantia bacterium | reverse complement strand
ACAGGTAAATTTCTACATTAATATAAAAGGCCCTTCTCCCATTTGTATAGAGAGGTTAATATAATAGAAGAATGAAAAGTTCAAATGACAAATGAAATCCCTGGCTGCCGTCAGGCAAGCAAAATCCGAAGCACAAAATCCGAAATACGAAACAATTTCAAATGACCAAAATACAAAATTCAAAACAGTATGATTTAGAAGAGCGAACTTTTAAGTTCGCTAAAAGGGTAAGAATTTTTGTAAAGAAATTGCGTAAGACCATATCAAATGTTGAAGACGGGAAACAACTTATAAAATCCTCGGGTTCTGTTGGTGGGAACTACATTGAAGCAAATGAAGCGTTGAGCAAGAAAGATTTCATCATGAGAATTAAAATCTGTCGTAAAGAGGCTAAAGAAAGTCGATATTGGTTGAAACTAATAGATACGGAGGACAATTTAGAACTGGAAAACGAACAAAAAGATTTGGAACAAGAAGCGACGGAACTAATGAATATTTTTGGCTCCATATTACGAAAGAGTAAATAAAGTTTTGAGCATTTGAAATTTGAATTTTGGATTTGTTTCGGATTTAGAATTTTCATCCCAAGTACTCGGGACAATCATTGGGTTTTCGGTAATTGGAGCTTATTCGGAAACCCTCATACTCTTTTTAATACTCTTCGTATGATATAATGAGATTTCAAAGTATACAATAGTAAATAGAATCAGATATTGTATTTTGTATTGCTATGGTCGTATTAATCATTATTGGCTTTATTTTAGTTATCTTAGGAATTATTGGCTGTATTGTTCCTGGTATTCCCGGACCTCCTTTAAATTTCATTGCTTTAATTTTTTTATCCATTGCCAAGCGCTGGGAGCCATTTAGTATAACTTTTTTAATTTTAATGGCAGCAGTAACAATTGTCGTCACTGGGCTTGACTATGTGCTCCCTGCCGCAGGAGCTAAAAAATATGGTGCCTCGAAATTTGGTTTTTGGGGATCAATTATTGGAATGCTCATCGGAATTGTTTTTGCTCCACCTTTAGGAATGATAATTGGCGCTTTCATTGGAGCTGTTATTGGAGAAACATTGATAGGTAAGCGGAGCTACGATGCCTTAAAAGCTGGTTGGGGTGTGTTTATAGGAACCATGCTGGGAATCGCCTTAAAATTAGCTGCTTCAGGCATAATGGCTTTCTATTTTGTAAAAGCACTCTTTTAGCTTTCAGATATATTCAAATCTCTAAATCCAACCAATACTTTACAATTCATCACAAAGTTGAAACTTATGGAGGAATTTTTCGTATTAAAATACCTTAAGGGTGTTTCTGTGCCCAATACAGTTTAAAAAGGAGGTTTGAATGATTCGTCAGAATTTTCTATCTCTTTGCCTTATTCTGGGCCTCACAATCAGTCTTGCTGGCACAACTCCTGAAAAACTCACATTTAACAAGTATCACCAGCCAAAAGATGTTACTTTAATGCTTAAATCCTGGTCTTCAAGATTTCCGCGTCTCACTAAGCTCATACCCATAGGTCAGAGCACTGAAGGAAGTGAGCTTATCATTATTCGTATTGCTGCTCAGCCTAAAGACAGCCCTGAACCTGATTCCAGACCAGCTATATTTGTTTCTGCAAACTTGGAAGGAGTTCATCCCATAGGAACTGAAGCAGCCCTCATGCTTATCGAGAAGTTTTTGACTAAATACGGATCTGATAAAAAAATAACTCATCTTCTTGAAAAGAGAACGGTTTATGTTGCTCCTCTCCTCAATCCAGATGCAGCGCAAAACTTTTTTGCTGATATTCGATACGAACGGCGTTCAAATGGACGGCCTGTCGATGATGACATGGATGATTTAATAGATGAAGACGGTCCTGACGATCTTAACCATGATGGCTATATTACTCAAATGAGGGTTAAAGATCCAGAAGGCGAGTGGATTCCAGATCCAGCTGAACCCAGATTAATGCGTAAAGCAGACCCCCAAAAGGGTGAAAAGGGAATTTATGCTATCTACACAGAAGGACTGGATAATGATGGTGATGGAAAATACAATGAAGATCCAATAGGAGGCGTTGAGCTTAATCGCAACTTCCCTCATGATTTTGAATATAATGTGAAGAGAACTGGGCAGTGGCCTATCTCTGAGAAAGAAACAATTGCCCTGGTAAGATTTCTCGTTTCTCACCCCAATATCGCTATAGTCTTGAATTTTTCGAGTGAAAACACTTTTCTCAACCTCCAGCAAACAGGTAAGGCAAAAGCAGCCAGGGACAAAGTAAAAGTACCTAAACAATTTGCTACTTTTCTGGGATTAGAGCCTGATAAGGAATACAGCATAAAAGAAATCGTAGATATCCTTAAAGGAATGAATATAGCGCCTGGAGTAGAAATCACTGAAGATATGGTAGCTATGTTTTTCGGTTTAGGACCAGCCGTGACCATTGATAAGCAGGATATGCCTTTTATGGAAGCTATTCAGAAAGAATATAAGGATGCTTTAAAAAAAGCCAAACTCGATTATCCTGAGAAAAGAGCCAAAGGAGTAGGCAAAGGGTCATTCGTGGCTTATTGTTATTACCAATTAGGTGTTCAGGTCTTTTCCTCAGATTTATGGGCGATACCCGAACCCAAGAAAGAATCTGAAAAAGATACACTTACAGTGGATAAATTGAAATCTATGTCTTCTGAAGAGTTTATAGCACTTGGGGAGGAAAAAATCGATTCTTTTCTTAAAGAACAAGGAGCTCCTCCCAATTTCAAAGCTTCTACGCTGATAAAGATGGTAGAATCTGGGCGCATTACGCCTGGTAAAATGGCTGAAATGATGGAAAAAATGCCAAAAAAGCCCTCTGCAAAAGGAGAAGAACATCCTGATTCCTACATCTTAAAATGGTCTGATTCAGTGCTCAAAGGTAAGGGTTTTGTCCCTTGGACCCCATATAAACATCCTACCTTAGGAAATGTAGAAATTGGAGGTTTTGTGCCTTATTTAAAAACAACCCCTCTTCCTAATGAAATTGAAAAGACCATTTCGTTCCATACTGATTTTTATATAAAACTTATGGACCGCTTGGCCGAACTTGAAATTAAAAAGACTGAAGTTGAGAGTCTTGGAGAAAACCTTTACAATGTTACTGTCTATTTTACCAACTCAGGTTGGTTTCCCACCTCAACAGCTCAGGGAAAAAGAGCTCAAACTTCCTGGCCAATTACTGTTCGACTCAAGACAACTCAGGGTCAATTAATATTTTCCGGGCGTCCAATCGAGACAATCCCTTATATAGGAGGAAGCGGAGATACGAAGAAATTAGAGTGGACAATACAAGGGAAAAAAGGCTCTAAAGTAACAATCACAGCAAATTCGCCCAAGATTGGTTCTGTGTCAACCACTATAGTTCTTAAATAAAAGGGAGGAAAAAATGCGCAACAAACGAATTCTTTGTGCCTTTTTAGGAATAGCTTTTTTTCTGGCTTTTTTATCTCCTCAATCTTTTTGCTCAACTGAGGTCAATCTTTCTTTTGACCACTTCTACGACCATGCAGAACTAACCAAAGCATTAAAAACCTTAGCAAAAGCTTATCCTCAATTTATGACTTTGAAATCCATCGGAAAATCTTATCAGGGTCGAGAAATATGGGCTGTTATTCTTAACAATCCTAAAACTGGGCCAGACAAACATAAACCAGGTTTCTATATAGACGCTAACATTCATGGAAATGAGATTCAAGGAACAGAAGTTGCTCTTTATACAGTCTGGTATCTGCTCAAAAATTATGGAAAAAACGAACTGATCACTCGCCTATTAGACGAAAAAGCCTTCTATGTCGTTCCCACCATGAACCCGGATAGCAGAGATTATTACATCAACAAGGCATCTGACCCTAATTCTCCTCGAACAGGGCTCATGCCCTATGACGACGACCGAGATGGAGTTGCTGATGAAGACGGCCCTGAAGATTTAGATGGAGACGGTTCTATCACTCAGATGCGCAAAAGAGACCCTAACGGCAACTTTAAGACTCATCCTGATGATCCTCGGATACTAATACCTGTAAGGCCTGGGGAAAAGGGAGAATATATTCTTTTGGGTCAAGAAGGAATCGATAATGATGGCGACGGTCGTATCAATGAGGACGGTCCAGGCGGATATGACATGAACCGCAATTATGGTTATAACTGGCAGCCTCATTATGTTCAGTATGGTGCGGGTAAGTATCCTTTTTGCTTTCCCGAAACACGGGCTGTTTGTAATTTTCTTCTGGAACATCCCAACATTGCTGGAGCTCAAAATTTTCACAACTATGGCGGTATGATCCTCCGTGGTCCTGGAGCTAAAAACATGGGAGAATATCCTATTGCAGATAAAAGAATATATGACTATATAGGTAAAAAAGGAGAAAAGATACTTCCAGACTATAGATACATAATTGTTTATAAGGATATGTATACTGTATATGGTGGCAGCATTGATTTCCTCTACTGCACTCTTGGAATTTTTACTTTCACTAATGAGCTCGATACCGATCTTTTCGAAACTCTTCCCTTCGGCAAAAAAGAAAAGGAAGAAGATAAGGAATTGAGCCAAATGCGTTCTCTTCTACGAAGGTTAAATGAAATGATTTACCAGGATATTGTGCTAATGGGAGAACAGTACTCTGAATGGAAACCTTACAAGCATCCCCTTTATGGAGACATCGAAATCGGAGGGTTTAAAAAATTTGGCCGGCGAGTGCCACCGCTTTTCAAGCTTGCTGAAACATGTCACCGCAATATGGCTTTTTGCCTTTTTCATGCAGATCAGTTAGCACGCCTCACCTTTGACAAGGTGGAAGTCAAAAAGTTAAACAGGGACCTTTATCAATTAGATGTGACCATTCTTAACACTCGTGTCACACCCACTATGTCTGCTATAGCTATTCAGAAAAAACTGCATCGCTCCGATCGCTTCGAAATCAAAGGAAAGAAAGTAAAGCTCCTTGCTGCGGGTAAATTAACTGATATCTTCCGTGGGATCACCCAGAAGAGAAAGATCCATAATAACTCTTTCTGGGTAGAAAAAGGAGTCCCAAGTTTTGGAAAAGTAGACCTCCGTCTTCTTGTCAAAGGAAAAGGCAAGATCACTCTGGTTTATGACTCACTCAAAGGGGGCTATCATACGAAAAGAATAACTCTTAAATAAAAATAGAGCTTATTGTTAAAGACTGAAAGTAAGTTGGATAAGTAAATGGTTAAGTCAGTAATTTAAGAATTTTATCTATATTTTTATCAAAGATTTCTTAATCTGATATTTCCACTCGTGGTTGTACAAATTAAATGAGAATTCGAGGAACCAATTGAACCTTCAATATTTCTTCGGCTGATTCTACCTTTGATGGTCACAGGAAAGTCAACATCTATAGAACCAGATGTGGTCTTAATATTAAGATTAAACCGGGAGCCAGAAGGTAAACTTATAGAAACATTCCCGGATGTTGAACGAATTTTCCATTTACTCTCATCTTTTAGTTTGCCATCGAGATAAATGTCTCCGCTTGTACTTCGAATATAAGTATTTCCAAGAGCATTGGAAACACGCAAATCTCCAGAGGAACTTCGTAATTCTATCTCACCAGAAAGATAATTAAATTCAACATCTCCACTTCCAGTAAAGACTCTTATATATCCACCTGAAACTTCTCTCCCTTGAATATCTCCGCTTCCTGTTTTTACTTTAAGGTTTCCTATGGTGTTTTCAATTTTTGCATCTCCACTGCCTGTTATTATTTCAATATCTCCTTTGATATTCTCAACTTTTACATCACCGCTCCCAGTAGTAATAGATAAAGTATTTGTAATATTGAATGCCTCAATATCTCCGGAGCCAGCCCTTAATCGCACCTGTTCTGTAACTCCATCTATGAATTGATCTCCTGAACCAGTCGATAAATCAATCTCTGTTCGAGCAGGAACCCAGATTTCGTAATCAATGGAATAACTCTTACGCCTCCATTCCCATTCTCTTTGGCGTGAAATAATAACTTTGTTATCGGATTGAAATACCGGAGGATCAGAAATAATTTCATTGAGAAATTTCTTTGCATCATCTCGACTTGAGCTCCATACTCTAACTCGAGCATTGATCCTAATTTTTGTTTCTTCTCCAGCAAGAATCTTAACATCTCCGCTGCCACTACTGATTTCTAATTTAGCAGGAGTTTGGATTGAAAAAGTTCTTTCAAACTTATCTTCTTCTCGGTACGGCTTCCAGTTAAAAATCCCATTTGCAATTGCGATGCTGGATTGGCTTAAAAGAAGTACTATTCCTAAGATAAAAAGGAATCCAAGATGAGTATGTAAGAGGTTTTTATTATTCATGCTTTCTCCTCCTTGTTTTTCATGTAAAAATTCTTCATTTATATATAAAAACGAAAATATCTCTGTAAAAGTTCCATATTCTAAATTTCAGCCTGATTCATAAATCTTAGACTCTTTTGTATTTTGAAGTTTCCCTATATTATTTTAATTTGACATCCTATTTCTTTTGTTATAAATCTTTATTAAAATTTAAGTGCGGATGATTTTAATCGAAACCAAGAAAGGAGGATTTAAATGCTTTTTACTAAAAGAGTCATTATTGCTACAATTTTCGGTGTAATTTTTGGGATTATATGCTGGTTATTTGCTCGGTCAGAAGGTACATTAGCTTGGTATATTTCTTTGAATATTATCTTAAGTCGAACTCTGATCGGTTTTGCTATTGGAATCAGTTCTTGGAGAATACCTTGGTGGCTCCATGGAATTTTATTAGGTTTCATCTTCAGTTTACCTATGGCTTTTGGTGGTTTTGTTAAAGGATGGTCCATTTTCTCGGCAAGCTTAATTTTAGGTGTAATTTATGGCTTCTTAATTGAACTGTTTACCTCAATAGTATTCAAAGCCAAAATGGCTACCTAAGTAACACTATAAAATAAAGGGGATAATTTTTAGTTTCAACAACCGCGCTTCAGAAAAGTGCATTTTTCGTAGATAGGCTGAATAAAAGAAAATAAATAAATTATCGAACTCTAATATTAAATTCTAAGGAATTCCAGGAAGAGATATTCAAGCTAATGTTTTTACAAATATTAAAAGATTGGATATAATCTTTCTAAAATGGGAAGAGGAGGAAAAATGAGGAGACTTCATTATGTTATATCATCTGCTTTGATAATCTTTCTCGTTATTTTGATTTTTAGTACTCCTTCTGTCTGGGCTCAGGTTAAGATTTTCTTAGCACGTCACGGTCAAACTGATTGGAATAAGGAGGGTCGATTACAAGGATGGACTAATACTGACTTGAACGATTTAGGGAAAAAACAGGCAAATGCTTTATTCAATTTACTGAAAGAAGAGAAGATTCAAGTTATTTATACCAGTACTCTTAAAAGATCGATTCAGACAGCAAAACCATTTATAAAAAACACCAGGATACCTGTGCGAAATCTGGATGTGTTAAAAGAAATAAACCTTGGTCTCCTTCAGGGGCATAAAAATACGGAAAAGGAAGTCAGAGAAGAATTACTCTTTATGGACAAAGATGTTAAGCACCGGGCACCTCAGGGCGAAAGTTTTCAGGATGTTTTCAATAGGATCTCCTTTTTTGTGGATAAAATTATAGAAAAACATAGAAATGAGACAATCCTTATTATTGGCCACAGTGGGGTGAATTCTATTATTTTGGCTAAACTGCTCAATATACCTCTTGAAAAGGCAGTTAATATTTATCAGCCCAATGATTTGGTTTTCACTGTTTATTATCTTCCTAGTCTAAAATCTCCTACTGTTGTATGGACCAAATCGATGAATTAAATAATACTGTTCCTTAAATGGTGAACTTCTCCAGTTTTATTTCGCGGGGACATTCGACTTTTTCCTGATAGAGTTCCCAGTAATAAGTCCTAACTTCTCCTAATTTTTTATAAAGTTCGTGATTTTCACCAGCCTGATGGACAGCCAAAGTCTTTTTCTGATTATCAATGAGCAGTAATTTCTCACAACGATTGAGAATCCCTGCTGTCCCTACACTACAGATGGAAGCAACATTATCTTTCTTGACCTGATGAATCAATTCTCCATAAGATATATCCCGCTCAACGACATTAATCCCCTGTTTTTTGAGGATAGCGACTATTCCCTGAATAGTCACAGAAGGGAGGATAAGACAGCTTTCTGGAATTTTGATAACTGTGCCGTCTTTAAAGGCAAAAAGGCAGCAAGAAGAATCCCATTCAGTAATATTTCTTTTTTCTAAGCTCTCGAAAATTCTGTCGTCAAGAAACAGGGCTGAGCTAGCTCCAGGAAGAATTTTTTTTGCTTCATCAATAGCTTTCAAACTCATTAAGTAGTTAACACCTAATTTTAAATTGCCTGTTTCATTAATACTACAAGCTCTAACCAGATAAGGTATCACTACTCCGCTGAAAGGCTCTCCTAAATAGCGTTCGTATCGGCAGGCAACAGCTCTAATGGATGGTTTATTGGGAAAAGCAACTCCAATAGATTGTTCTTCATCAACAGTAAAGGGTCTAAAATATCCTTGCGCAGAAATCTCAGCCATCTCAGATAAAAATTCTTTAAGAGCTGGATCTTTGAAATATCTGATAAAAATATTATAAAGTTCCTCAATGGTGGGAACTAAATCCTGCTGAGCCGACCCTAAATTGAAGGAAATGCCCCTTTGAAAGCGTTCCAAATTTTTATGAAGATTGAGAAAAATTAGTTCTAATTGATTATTCCCGTTTTTTTGGCAGAAGAAACGGATGCCTTCAAAGGCAAGAAAAATGCCGTAATGAATAGATTTTGATACAGCATAAACTTTTGAGTCAGCCTCAAGCATTTCGAGCTTTTTCTCATCAAGCAAATATCTCATTTGCTTACTGGCCCATTTAATTCCTTCGAATTTTGCCATAGTCTATATCTCCTTTCTTAGTTAAAATTAAGACTTCTTATAAATAACTAAAATTAGCCGAAAATTCAATGGTAAGATAATAAAATATGCCTCACTCTGTTTGGCAAAATTCCAAATAAATCCCGTAAAGGAACGAGGTCCCATGAAAACTGGCGTGGCCACCCCGAGTACTCGGGGTGGCTCTACGCCAATGGGACTTTTCGTCCTAAATCCAAATATCTCTAAATCCATCCCGAGTACTCGGGATGGATATTTGAATTTTGCCTCGTCCTGGTTCCACTGAGGTCACCACGACTCGGCTGAGCTCGCCGAAGTCGAAGTGAGCCTCGGGCCGAAGGGGTCATTGGAATTTCTGCTATCTCTTAACGCAAATCTAGATATTAGCTTTAACTTTTTATTCTTGGTGTGAATCAGGCCGAAAGACAAGAACAAAGAAAAGCCTGTCTACTGCCCGCCTCCTGGACGGTCAGGAACAGCAGGCGAGGCAGGACTTATTCTTCTTTAATGCGCTCGGAGAGATTCGAACTCTCGAACTTTTGACTGCCAGTAAATAAAGCGTTCTTCAGAATACAGCTAAATCGACTAAAAATTAAAATTTTTAAAATAACATACGCATGAAATAATTAATTATACAACTTCTCTATAGGTACCTCTGACTTCCACTGACTCCATCCACATACAAAGTTGCTAACCGTCAAAGACGGTCATTAACTATTCCTTCTTTCTGTAATTCGCTGGTACTTGGAATTCATCTTCTCCCACATCAACCGGAGAAAACTCAATTAACTCGGTATAATAGGTTAAAGTAGGCTCCGGTTCTTTTTTGCTCTTGGATTTCTTCTTGAAGGCTTTTTTAGCAAACCCGCCAAATATTTTCTTAACATCTGTGATCTCTGTTTTTTCTTCTTCCTCGGTCTTTTCCGGTTTCTGACGGGTCGCATAGTATTTACCGTCAATGAGAACCGGGTACCCCTTAATTTTCTTCATTTCTTCGGCAAATTGGGATTCTGAATGCCGGGGCTTCTTATCTTCACTCATCCTACCGAAGAGGGAGAACCAGTTGGTACCCAGAATCTCCTGCTGAAGAATATCCATCTCTAATCCAATTCTTTTCATGTATTCTTGAGCAAATTTCATCTCTTCTTCCTGAGCCTGCTTTATGACATTAGTAGTGGGGGTCGTCCAAACAATGGTAAATAGTCTATCAGTACCTTTTTCGCCAGTGCGGATGTTTTCCCATTCAGTGACCCAAGTGATTGTGTACTTTTTACTTGGAAATTCATTAATCTCTTTTGTCTCTCCAGTATCATTCACTTTAAACTCACTACGAATAATTTTTATATCGCTCTCTTCCGTTTCCCCGTATTCTTCCTTATAGGAGGGTTCTTCTGCTTCTTCAGTTTTTTCCTCTACTGTAATTTTCTTAATCGGAGTTACCTGATATTCCTTTTTCTTATGATCCAACTTATAAATAGTCATTGCTGGTAAATCAATAATTTCTCCGACTTCTCCCGGCTTTAAGAATAACTTCCCAGCCATACCGCCCAGTAAACCCTTCCCTTTAAATTCGTTATCGGAATCCACTCGTTTCTTCTCTCCCGCAATTTTTTCGCTTTGAACAGTAGTGTATTTACCAAATCCTTTAAAATAGACTTCCGATTTAGTCTTTTTTACCACTCCAGCGAAAACCTGGCTTGTAAAAATTAGCGTGACTGTAAGAAGAATCAAAATCTTCTTCATATTACTCACCTCCTTTATATTTTTGGGAAAGGATATAGGAATAGGAATTTCCTTTTTTGGATTAAATCCGATTTCTCTCCTTTTCTTTTCATTTTTGATTCCTTTTACTATCATCTTTATATTTTCTATCGGAATATTTTCTATCGGATATACCGGAAATATATATAATCATCCTCCTTTTGTCAAGATTCTTTACTTTTGTTTTTTGGGAAGTTTTTGGATAGAGTAAAGTAATTTTTAACTATTAAATTTTTCTGATTTTTTGAAATAGATTTTACTCTCAACAAAACTAATGAAGTCATTTCAAAAACTGAACTTAAGGCTTCAGTTACTTTTTTCCAAACTTTATAAATTACCCACATAAAATTACCTAAAATGGTTCAAATTCTTCTATCTCAGACTAAAAACCAAAAACAGGAAAAAGCAAGACAAGGATTAGATTTATGATGCGCCTAAAAGGATTCGAACCTCTAACTTGTGAAATAATTAATTATGCAACTTTTCTATAAGTGACCCTGACTCCATAAGAAAGCATTAGAAATTAACCCCGATCTCGAGGAAGCCAAAACAGTGTTGGAAAAGCTTGAAAAGGAGAAAAAGAAGTAACACCAGAAGACAATTTTTCTGTCCTCTCATCTGACTCTATAATTGAGCTTTTTTGAGAGGCGGAGAGATACAAAAAGGCATAGGAGACTTCTTCCAGAAAGAAACACTGGTTTTCTTTTTTGAATTTATTTATTTGTCTTTCTTCGGATAAGGTGGCTTCGGAGGCAATTCTTTTTCTTTTGTCTTCAACTCTTCAAGAATAATTTCAATAGCTTTATTCAATTGCTCATCAATTCCTGCATATTCTTTTGCTGGATCGTTATCCACATAAATATCCGGGTCAACACCGTACCCTTCAATGATCCATTCTTTTCCTTCAGTGTCATAAACAGCAAACTCGGGTTTCATTAGGTAGCCGCCATCAAGAAGGGGCAAGGAGCCGCGAATTCCCACAACACCACCCCAGGTGCGTTTTCCGATTAATTTACCGAGCTTGGCCTTTTTGAAGCGATAAGGAAAAATGTCTCCATCAGAGGCTGAAAATTCATCCATTAGACAGACTTTAGGGCCTATTATTAAGGCTTCAGGATCAGGGCTCGGGATCGTATTTCGGGCTATGCCAACCATCGCCATCTCCCGTCTTAACCGTTCTATGATCATCGGAGAAACACTGCCGCCACCATTGCCCCGAACATCAATGATCAGCGCCTTCTTCCGGAGTTGGGGGTAAAAATGCTTTACAAATTCGTTCAGACCTCTTGTTCCCATATCAGGTATATGTATATAGCCAACTTTCCCGTTTGTCGCTTTGTTCACTTTTTCAATATTGGTTTGGACCCAGTTATAGTAGTAAAGGGAAAGTTCACTTTCGATTGGGACAACAACGACTTCTCTGCTTCCTTTTTCAGAGGGTTTCGTATTTACTTTAAGAGTTACCTGTTTCCCTACGGTATTCAGCAGTCCTTCATATATATCATTTATTTTATTTGTGGGTTTTCCATTAATAGCTATAAGGTAATCACCTTCCTTCACATTAACACCAACCTCAGTAAGTGGCGAACGCAAGGACTTATCCCAATTTTGACCTTTCAGTATTTTTGTAATTTTATAGTAGTGAGTTTTGGGGTCTCGTTCAAATTGGGCACCAAGCATCCCAACTTTAACTTTCTTAATTTTGGGTACATCACCGCCACCAATATAAGTATGGCCAACATTCAACTCCCCTATCATTTCTCCAATCACATAGGTCAAATCTGCCCGATGGTTAACCGCTTTTGCTAAAGGCTCGTAGCGAAGCTTTATGGCTTCCCAATCAACCCCATGCATATTAGGAGCATAGAAGAAGTATTTCATCTGGCGCCAGCACTCATTGAAAATCTGATCCCACTCATGTCTACGATCAAGTTTCATCTCCATTTTGGATAAATCTAACTTATCTTTTATCTTTACTGGAACTGTCGGAAGATCAATAATGGCATAAGATTTATCTTTGGAAATCAGCATCTTCTTTTGGTCGGCTGAGATTTCGTATCCATTAATATTTCCGAGGTTCGTTTCCTTCTGCTCATTCAGGTCATATATCATCAAAGATGCTTTTTTCTCCCAACCCTTTTTCTTCATGTAATATATTTTGTCCCCAACAGATGTAATGTGCCAGTAATATGCCACCTCGATGGGAAGGCTGATGATGCGATCCTTTAAGCCAATGGGGTCTATTATGACTTGAACTTCCTTTTTCAAGGTTTCATCCTTTTTACTTTCGGCCTTTTTTTTATCCTTTCCCGCTTTATTGTCAGATTTCGAAGTCTTATTTTTACCGCCTTCCTTTATAGTAACCTCATCGCTTTTAGGCTCGAACGGGGATTTCACGTCTGCGGATAGGGTAACAAGATAGATCCTAGCCCTGGCCAGATAGGCATAATTCCATTCTACTCGACTATAAACAGGACTGAAATCTCTATCAGATACAAAAAAGAGATATTTTCCATCTGAACTAAAGGAAGGTGAATAAGAAGAGTACCATCCCTCAGTTACTTCATATGTCTTTTTTGTCACAATGTTGTAAAGATAAATTTTTGTCATGGCTTCTGCTTCTGGTTTTGCATAAGCGATCCACTTACTATCCGGAGACCATGCATACTGACGAATCTCCCAGATTTTTGCCTTCGCTACCTTAATGATTTCCTTCGTATTAACGTCAACATAATTGAGGCGGAGCTTTTTATCACTCCATAGGAGTCTCTTGCTGTCCGGCGACCAATATATTTGATATTTATACGTATCATCATTTTCTGTAATTTGCTGCGGTTTTCCTGAACCATCCTGTGGCATAATATAAATTTCACCAGTACCACTGGCGTCAGAAATATAAGCAATCCATTTGCCGTCTGGTGACCACTTTGAATTTCGTTCATGAACACCTGAAGTGTTTGCGAGGTTGCGCGTGTTTCCATATTTAGCCGGTACAGTAAAAATTTCACCACGCGCGCCAAATAAGGCCCGCTTTCCGTCCGGAGAAATTTCATAATTGGTAATCTTATCACTGACATTGATAATCCTGCCACGACCAGAAACCATATCATCTGCTATGATAATAGGAACTCTTGAAACCTGTTCAGTAGCCAGATCAAATCGATAAATATAACCTCCGTTTTCAAACACAATAGCCTTAGGGCCAAGAGATGGAAACTTAATGTCGAATTCTGTAAAGTTCGTTAATTTCTTAGTTTCCTTAGTCTTAAGGTTATAGACATAAAGATTCATTCTTTTGTTTTCATCGCGATCAGAAAGAAAGTAAATTTTATCCCCACTCCACATAGGGATGATATCCTGAGCAGGATTATTGGTGATGTTCTCTATCTTCCTCGTCTCAAAATCATAAATCCAGATGTCATCCGCCATTCCACCGCGATAGCGTTTCCAGGTTCTAAACTCACGGAACACGCGATTGTAGGCAAACTTTTTATCGTCAGGTGCAAATGAACAAAATCCACCTCTTGGCAGCGGCAACTGGACAGGAATTCCACCTCGAGAAGACACTAAATACAATTGCCCATTAAAGCTATTCCATTCCCGCATGCGCGACCGGAAAACAATATGCTTATTATCATGCTTCCATCCCATTACTATATTGTTTGGACCCATCCGATCAGAAACATCGTCACGGCTAAGAGAAGAAGTGTATGTCAGTCGTTTAGGTATACCGCCTTCTCGAGGAATCAAATAGACTTCACGATTACCATCATATTCCCCGGTGAATGCAATTTTCTTTCCATCAGGTGAAAAACGAGCAAAAATTTCGAAGCCCTCATGGCTGGTGAGTTTGCGAGCGACTCCGCCTGTGACTGGTACTATGTAGAGATCACCGGCATAAGTGAATACGATTTGGTCATTATGGATTCCTGGAAAGCGAAGGACACGAGCTTCTTGAGGGGCATAAGAAATCCCAGAAAATAATATAAATACAAGAAATAGACTCAATAAAATTTTTGCCTTCATTTTACCTCCTTTAAGTAATAGAAATTTGCTTTTTGGCTAATTTGCAATTTTTCTCTATTTTCTATCATTTTGTTCTGATTTACCTACTTAGAAGCTTATATCAAAGACAAAATCTGAAGTCAACTGAAATTGATAGCAATTAAAACAATTAGAGATTATGGTATGAAATGTAATATTGATAACTTTAGCTAATATGATTCAAATTAAAATATTACTAAAATAAACTTCACTCTTAAATCCTCGTTGACACGGTGTGAACAAATTGACTCAATCGGCTCAGTTTAAGTGACTCGGGCTGAAAACCAGCAACAAGGAAAAAGCAAGACAGGATTTAGTCTTCTAAAGGGGTGAGCGAGGGGTCTCGAACCCCCAACCTCCGGATCCACAGTCCGGTGCTCTAACCAGTTGAGCTACGCCCACCATCAATCCTCTTCCACCCACCTTCTCTTTTTCCTGCGATACACTGATTTTTTAACATTGATTGGGTTAATTGTCAAGGGAACCTGTTTTCTGTTGACCTTCTAACAAATCCAATATCAGAGATGAATCACGCCATCTTTCTTTTACTTTTACTTTTAAATCCAAGAATACTTTTTTACCAAGAATTAACTCCAGTTCCTGACGGGCTTTAGAGCCAATAATTTTGATTAAATTTCCTCTATGACCAATAACAATTTTTTTATGAGAATCTCTTTCGACAAAAATTGTTCCCGCGATATAGGTTAGATTGTCTTTAGGTTCTATTTTTTCGATTAGGACAGCAGTAACATAAGGCAATTCCTGCTTCGTATAATTGAGGACTTTTTCTCTTATAATCTCAGAAATTCGAAATCTCAATGATTGATCAGAAATCATCTCATCAGGAAATAATTTTTCTCGAGGAGGTAAATACTGATAAATTTTTTCCTCAAGTAAATCAAGATTACTTCCTTTAAGGGCAGAAATGGGAATTATTTCTTTAAAATCCAGAAGATCTTTATATCTGTCAATTATTAACAGAATTTTATCCTTTCTAATTAAATCGATTTTATTAATCAGAAGAAAAGAAGGGGTATCTATCTCTTTTAAGATATTAATAACAAATTCATCTCCATGACCAAATCTCTGGGTAGCATCAATAATTAAATTTATCAAATCACAACTTTCTAAAGAAGAGTAAACATAGCTCATCATTCTTTTATTTAACTTATATAATGGCTTGTGAATACCAGGATTATCGACAAATATAATCTGTCCTTTTTCAGTTGTTTTTATTCCCAGAATTCGGTTTCTCGTGGTTTGGGGTTTATCTGAAATTATGGCCACTTTCTGACCGAGAATATTATTTAATAAGGTCGATTTACCAACATTAGGTCGACCAATTAATGCGACAAATCCTGCCTTATAACTTGCCATCTAGAACATCTCATTCTTCATCGGTGATTTCAGGAAGATCTTCTTTTTTAATTCTGACTTGGTTTATTTTCCTCTGATCTACTTCAAGCATCTCAATGGTCAAACCTTTTATTTTGACTTTTTCTCCTTTTTCCGGCAATCTGCCAAGAGTATGGGTGACCAGCCCGCCAACTGTATTATAATTTTCGTCTTCAAGCTTCAATCCCAAAAGCTCTTCAACATCCTCAATCTTTACATCTGCTTTGACTAAATAACTATTCGGGCCTTCTCTGATGATTTCCTCTAACTCTTCATCATACTCGTCTCTGATTTCTCCAACTATTTCTTCTACCAGATCTTCCATAGTGATTAAACCCGATACTCCTCCATATTCATCCACAACAATGGCTAACTTCTGTCTTCTCCTCTGGAAATCTTTTAATAATTCAGAAACATTCATTGTTTCAGGGACAAAATAAACTGGCCTGATTAACGGGGTGATAGGAGAATTTAAATATTTATCCTCCCAGAATTTTAATAAATCTTTTGCCAGCACTATTCCTTCAATGTTGTCAATTCTTTCGTTGTAAACCGGTATTCGTGAATGTTTTTTCTCGAGAATCAAATCTCTCAATTCTCTAATAGAAGCATCTGCTCGAATACATACCATATCTACTCGGGGAGTCATAATCTCTTTAACTAAAGTATCTCCAAATTCTACCACACTCTCAATCAGTTCTCGATCTTCTTGTTCAATTATTCCTTCTTGTTCTCCTTCACCGATAAAAATCTTGATTTGCTCTTCCAAAGCTTCATCATATTTAATTCTTCTCACTTCAGGTTTTATTAACTTCATCAGAAGTAAAAAAGGAGTAGAAATTAAATAAGTTCCTTTGAAAAATGGAAGAAAGAGACTTAATATTCTTTCCCGATTTAAGGAGTTGATTAATCTTGGAATTAGTTCAAAAAAGAAAGTATAAATTAAGAAAGCAGTTAATAATAAAAGAAAAAATCTGCCTTTTACCTTAGGAAAAGCAAAAAAAAGTAACAGAAAAAATAATAATTGAAAAAAATGGCTGAGAGTTTTTAAAGATAACTCCAGTTCTTCATACTTTTCTAAAAGATCAAATTTATATTTATTTTCTCGAGTTTTAAGAAATCTTGACAATGCTATCCGGGAAAAGGAATTAAAAGAAATCTCAAACAATGAAATTAAAAAACTAAAAATAAAACTAAGTAAGAAAAAGATAAAAAATAAATAATTGGAATTCATTAAATTCATTTCAATGGTTACTTTTCTATAAATTTCTCAGCTAATTTTTGCTCTTCTGCTTTCATTTTATTATTATCATCATTCTGATGGTCGAAACCTATTAAATGGAGAAACCCATGAATAGCCAAAATCTCAATTTCTCTTTCAAGACCATGTTTTAAGGTAAAACATTGATTGAAAGCCTGAGGAACAGAGATGACTATATCTCCTAAATACTCGGCCCCATCAACTGTTTTTTCATTAAAAGGAAAACTTAATACATCAGTGGTTGAATCCCTTTTTAAAAATTTTTTATTGAGCTCTTTCATCTTTCTATTATTGACCAGAACGAGGGTAACTTCTTTATTATCCAGTTGATAATAGCGAAGCAAATTTATTAGAAGCTTCTTTATTTTCCTGGTATCAACCCAGTATTTGCTTTGAAAATTGAAAACACTAACCTTCATTTTTTAAGGGTTTTCTTTTTTTATTGGTTTTTTCAAAGTCAAAGCCTGGGTATTTAAGCCGAGGGTGATAAATCGTGTTTAAAGTCTTCAGAAAAGAAGGAGCAACCATCATTAGTTCTTTTAAGGTAATATCGCACTCATCAAACTGTCCATCAACTAAATAATTGTCAAATATCTCTTTTATTACTTTTTTAAAGTTCTCAGAAGTAGGCGATTTTAAGCTTCTTGAAGCAGCTTCTACAGAATCAGCCAACATTATTATCGCTGCTTCCTTAGTTTGGGGTTTAGGTCCAGGATAGCGATAAATTTCTTCTCCAATTTTTTGCATTTCAGGGTTATAAGTCTCTTTCGCTTTGTAATAAAAATATTTCATTAATGAGGTGCCATGATGCTGTTGAATTATTTCTTTTATTTTGGAGGGAAGTTTGAGCTTATTAGCCATTTCAATCCCTTCTTTTACATGATTAACAATCACCAATGTGCTCATTCTGGGAGTGAGTTCTTTGTGAACACTTGGATTAGTCGGTTGATTTTCAATAAAATATTCCGGTCTTTTTAATTTACCAATATCATGGTAAAGAGCAGCTGCTCTTAAAACCATTGGATTCAACTTTATCTCATTGGCTGCTTCTTCAGCCAGGGAAGCAACAATCAGTGAGTGATGATAAGTACCAGGTGCTTCAATCGCCAGTTGTCGAAGGATGGGGAGATCAAGATTGCAAAGTTCAAGTAACTTTATATCAGTTAGCAGACGATAAACATATTCAAATAGAGGAAAAAGAGAAGTGGCTACACCAGCAGCAATGATTGCTCCAGTTAAACCCATCAATAACTCACCAAAAAATAAAGGATAAGAGCCAAACTTCTCGCTGATTAAGTGGAAGGTCAAGATAATAAACATATTAACTGGACCAACAACAAAAATGGCTGCTTTTAAAATAGAAACTCTTTTCCTGGTTTGATAATACTTAACACCATAAATAGCTGCTAATCCACTAATAAAACTAAAAATCATTAACTCAAAATTGCCTTTAAACAAGTAGCCCACCGCTAAGCTATTGAGAATAGAATAAATAAGGGCTAAATGAGGTGTAGTCAAAAAAACGAAAAGAAAAACTCCTAACTGATAAGGAAGAACATATCTATAGATTTCAATAAAATTGAAAGGAGCCAAACTTGAATTTTGACTTATTAAATTGGACAGAAAAATGAAAAACTTATACAGGACAAGGCTAAGAATTAAAGTAGGGCCGAACATTAAAAATTTATTCACTCTCTCGTTTGAGGGTAAAATTGATTTAAGATAGAACCAAAGAGCAATGAAAAGTAAAGCAAATAGAAAGAAAATTCCACTAAAATTAGCTATCCAGCTTGGTTTCTTCTTTAAATTTTGATTTACTGCCCGAATCAATTTCACTATTTCAGGGGAAACCTCATCACCTTTTCTGATGATTATTTTACCTTTTTTAAGGTTATAATAGACCGGTTCAGCTGAAGCAGCAGCCTGAGATTTTCTTGATTCAGTTTCGAATTTATTGAAACTAATGTTAGGAGTAATTAATAAAGAAGCTAATGACTTAAGTAATTTTTTTTCTCTTGGTGAAATTTCTAATAAGTCAATTTCTAAAAAAATCCTCTTTTTAGCCTGGGTTAAATCTAAAACATCCTCTACTTTTACATTTTTTTCATTACCTTCATCATAAATAATGGTTAACCCTTTTTTTTCTTCATTGTAGATAAATAGATTTTTACTGAGAACTGTTCCTTGGGAGGAAATTTTAGCAATAAGACTAATTAGATTCTCTTCAAGATTTTTATCAAATTCTATTTTTACCAGTTGGGCAAGATCTTCAAGAGAAATTTCCAATTCGAATTTCTCAGCAATAATTTTTCTGGTCTCTTCCAGTTGTTTTTTATCTTTAAGAATTTTCTTATTTGACAATTCTTCTCGGCCAAAATTGAAGAAATCTCTTATTTGAGTTTCAATATTAAGAAATGCTCTCTTGTTAAACTCATAAACCGGAAGAACAGAATCTATTGCTTCCTGTCTTCTCCGATTGGTTGTATCTTCATCTTCAATAGTCATATCAGTAGGAGCAGAAATATCAGAAGAAGCTATTTCTCCTACCTCCAATTCGGGAAGAGAATGACTGGGAGAATAGGAAAGCAAGAAAGTCAATAATAAGACAAAAATAAAACCAAATAGGGCAGGGTAAGAAAATATTTTTTGTCTCAAACTCTTTTTCGGGGACACTATTTTTTTCTTTGTTACTTTAGGAACAGTCTTAAATAGCTTTAAATTTCTGAGGTTTTTAAAGTGGAGAAAACTCATTTTTTCTTTGAAAGAGAAAGATAGGATGAATCACGCTGGGGGGTTCTTTTTTTAATCTTTTCATAAGCCTTAATAATCTTTTGAACAAGGGGATGACGAACAACGTCTTTTTCATTAAAATAAATAAAAGCTATTCCCTCTATTCGCGATAATATATCTATTGCTTGAAGAACACCTGACTTTTTAGGTTGTGGTAAATCAATTTGAGTAATGTCCGCGGTAACTACTACCTTGGAATTAAACCCAATTCGGGTGAGAAACATCTTCATTTGTTCCTGGGTAGTATTTTGAGCTTCATCCAAAATAATAAAAGCATCATTCAAAGTTCGGCCTCTCATAAAGGCAAGAGGAGCAATCTCAATAATTCCTTTTTCTAACAATTTGCTCGCGAGCTCAGCATCTGATAAATCAAAAAGAGCATCATAAAGAGGTCTTAAATAGGGATTAACTTTTTGATACATATCTCCTGGTAAATATCCCAGTTTCTCGCCTGCTTCAACTGCTGGCCGGGTCAAGATTATACGAGTTGCTTCTTTATTATTCAAGGCAGCCAAAGCCAAAGCCATTGCCAAATAGGTTTTACCTGTTCCAGCTGGACCTATTCCAAAAACAAGATCATATTCTTTAATTGCCTTAATATATTTTTGCTGATTAAAACTCTTTGGAGCAACAGATTTCCGACTTAAATATAAAGTGGAAGAAGGAAAGAAATTCTTTAAATGACGAGACCTATCTTCTTCCAGTAAATCTAGAGCAATCTGAAAGTCTTCTTCTCTCAAGGAATACCCTTCTTCTAACAATTCCATTATTTGATCAAAAAAATATTTGGCAAACTCAACATTTTCCTCTGAACCATCAATAAACAATTTATCTCCTCTAAGAACTAAATTCACTTTTAATCTTTTTTCAATTTTCTTTAGATTGCGGTCCAAAACACCAAAAAGTGCAGTGGTAGTGGGATATGAATGGATGATTTTTTCCATTTTTAAAGGCTTGCTTCGTTCTCTTCAGGCATTTTTAATTTGAAATTAGCATTTTTTAATCTAATTGTCAAGTTAACATTGGATTCTTATCCTCTGCTTCCCCTCCATTAAAATTGAAATCCTAAATCCTAAGCTCTAAATTCTAAACAATATCAAAATCCATCCCGAGTACTCGGGACTAAATTCAAAACGGATTAAGGCAACTTTTGTTTTGGTCATTTGAATTTTGGTGATTAGGATTTGTTTAGTATTTCGGATTTAGAATTTAGTATTTTTGCTTTATCCTTACTCATATATTGAGATCCCCCATCTCTTAATAATATCTCCAATCATTATTTGAAAACCCTTCTATTTATTATTTATAAATCAATTTGTACAGTTTATCAGCCAATTCAGAGTCTAACCTTCTCAGAATTCTATATTCCTCAACCGCACTAAACCGATCCCTTAAATTAAGGTAAGCAAGCCCAAGATGATAATGAGCCAAGGCATAATTTGGTTTTAACTCAACCGTTCTCTGGAGAGGAGCAAGAGCCTCTTCATACTTCTTCAATTGGAGATAGCACACTCCAATATTATAATAAGCATCAGGATTTTGGGGGCTAAGACGATTAAATTGCTGAAAAATGTTTAAAGCTGCTTGATATCTTCCCAGCTTAAAATAAACAATTCCCAGGTTATAATAAGCCAAGGCATAATCTGGGTCTAAAGCAATGGTCTGATTAAAAACACCAACAGCTTTTTCATAATCTCCTAGCTTAAAATATTCTACTCCCAAATTATAATAAGAATCTGCATTGTAAGGATTTTTTATAATTATTTGTTTAGCTACTTCAATAGCTTTCTCATACTGTCTTGCTTTATCATACATTCTGACCAGAATAGCATAATAACTTTCAGCCCTCTCTGGGTTTATCTCAACAAGCTTGTTATAAATTTGAGCTGCATTGTCATATTGATTTAATTTCTCGTAGGCAACAGCTAAATTATAATTCAGCTCAACATCATTGGGTTTTTTTTCAACTGCCTTCTGGAAAACTTCAATCGCCTTATCATACTGACCCAATGTATTATAAATGGCTCCTAAGCGAGAATAAACAGTCCACATAGGATTTGGGGTCAATCTAACAAATTGAAGATAAGCATTTAATGCTTTCTTCCACTCTCCTAATTTTTCATAACTCAATCCCAAATTATAATAAGCTTCTCCATAGTCAGGCTTAAGTCTAATTGCTTCTTCGAATAAAGGTATCGCCGTCTGAAACTGGAGCAATTTAACATATATCATACCTAAACCGAGATTAGCCTCGGCATAGTCAGGATAGACTTGAAGGACTTTTTGGTAAACTTCAATTGCCTTTTCATTTTCGCCTAATTTACTGTAAGTGAAGCCCAATTTATAATAAACATCTCCATCTTCTGGTAATTTCTCAAGGTCTTTTTCTAAGAGCTCCTTAGCCAATTGATATTGACTGGCTATTATGTGAGCCACACCTTTTAAATACATGCCTTCTCCAGTTAAAAAATAATCTTCCCCGGTTGAGTTAGATAAAGGTGTTGGTTTTTCATCTTTAATTAAAGGAAAGGAATAACTAGCAGGAACAACAGTATTAACTCCGTTTATGATAAATGTAGTTAATCCTGCTACTTTGCCTTTTGAATTAAAAACAGGTGTTCCACTGTAGTAAGAAGAAATAGGAGTGGTGATCAAAATAAACTTTTTATTCTTCGATAAATCTTCTACTCCTGAAGCAACTCCTTCAAAGATACTATTCCCTCCAAAAAAAACAATCTTTCCTCCAATAGGTAATTCGTCGGAATACTCTAATAGCACTACTGGTAGTTTTCTCTTTTGTATTTTTAACACAGCTAAATCTAACTTTTTATTAAAATCAATTATCCCTTTCACGGGAAATCTCTTGTTATCTATTTCGACTTCAGCTGAAACAGCCTGACTGATTAAATGGTAATTAGTTAGAATCAATCCATTCTGAGCAACTATGCATCCGTAACCACTGCTTATTATGTT